>NZ_JHQR01000207.1 GCF_014843825.1 Mesorhizobium silamurunense | reverse complement strand
CCCCGGTTACGCGGTTCGCCAAAGTCGATTCAAGTCACCGTGGCATCCTAGGATGTCGAAGTGCCTAACGCCTCACCGGAGCCGTGCTTTCCCTGACGATCAACCTGATCGCCAACTCGCGTTGCCTCAAATGCAGCCGCTGCGACGGGGATGCCAGGATGTAGTCGGCAGCAATTCGGCCCATGTCGCGTGCCGGCACTTCCAACGTGGTCAATTCAGGTGACGTGAGCTCAGCAATTTCGAGATTGTCGAAGCCAACGATCGAGACCTCCCCGGGGACGGCGATCCGAGCTGCGTGGCAGTGTTTGATGGCGCCGGCTGCCAGTATGTCGCTGCCGCAAAACACCGCGGTGGGCCTTCGGTCTTCTTCCATCAGTCGCAGCATGCATCTCCGGCCGTCATCCAGCCTGTAGGCTCCTTCGACAACCGGAACCCTCGTATGGTCGATGCCTGATCGTTCGAGTTCATTCAGGAAGCCGTCACGCCGGCCGGCCGCACGATCATTGTCCCGTGTGATGCCCGCGATCATCCCGAATTGGGAGTGGCCGAGGTCGAGCAGGTAGCGAGCCGCCGTGCGCCCGGCCTTCTCGTTGTCGAAGCCTACCGATGCGCCCGACTCCATCGCTTTCGATGTGTAGGTATAGACATACTCGATACGCTTCTGTTCAAGCATCGCCAGAGTGGTGGGCAAGTGCGTTGATCCGACGAGGACCACCGACTCGACGCCGCGCTCGACCAGCAGGCGAGCCTGTTCATACTCGAGATCGATGTCGTAGCCAGAAGTATTGATGATCAGCGAAACGTCCTTTTCAGAAAGCCGGGCCTGAAGCCCGTCAACCATGGTGGCATAGATCGCGTGGTCCAAAGTCGGAATGATGGCGCCGACCAATCGTGTTCGCGTGGATCGCAGCGCCCTTGCGGAGCCATTGGGTACGTAGCCAAGTTCCCGGGCGGCTCGCACCACGCGATCCCGGACGGCCTTATTGACGTTTGGATTGCCATTCAGGACGCGTGAAACAGTGGCCGGCGAGCAGTTCGCAAGCCGGGCCACGTCAATCAGTTTGGCGCCACCGTCTTCGAGATCCATTGAGTATGGCCATTGCCAATTTTGAGAAACCGTTTTCTAGATCGCACAATTTCTTTCAGGTCGCCACATATCTTTTTCAGCAAGAAGTCCAGAAATTAGGGTTGACAGCGATAAGAAAAGTTGTGAAAACGATTTCACAAAAGCGCAGCCATAGCGCGACGTAAGGGAAGAGACATGCTCAGCGGGATCAAGGTCGTCAGCTTTTGCCATTTCCTGCAGGGTCCAGCAGGCGCCCAGTATCTGGCTGACATGGGTGCTGATGTTATCAAGGTCGAGCCGATAGATGGTGCTCATGAGCGGCGGTGGTCGGGCGCCGACGTGTATGTGGAGGGCGTCAGTGGCTTCTACCTATGCGCCAACCGTAACAAACGGTCTATCGGTGTTGATCTGAAAAGTCCCGAGGGCAAGGAAGTAGCGCGCCGGCTGATCGCCGAGGCCGACGTGGTCATGGAGAATTTCCGGCCGGGCGTGTTCGCCAAGCTGGGCTTCGATGACGAAGCGCTTCGGGCAATCAATCCCACACTGATCTTCGCCTCGGCCAGCGGTTTCGGCGCCACCGGACCAATGGCGCTGAAGCCTGGCCAGGACCTTCTGGCACAGGCGCGGTCAGGCCTCATGAGCGTCACCGGCACCCCCGATCGGGGCCCGACGCCGGTTGGGGCGGCGGTCGTTGACCAGCATGGCGGCGCGCTGCTGGCGATGGGCATCCTGGGCGCGCTGGTGCGCCGGCTTCGCAACGGCAAAGGCACGCGCGTCGAAGCCAGCCTGATCAACTCGGCGATCGATTTGCAGGGGGAGCCTCTTGTCAACTACTTCGCGGGCGGGATGAGCCGCGAAGTCCTGAAGCGCGAGAAGAACCTTGCCACCTGGTTTCACGCTGCGCCTTATGGCGTCTATCCCGCCACTGACGGCCATGTCGTGATCTCGCTCTGCGACTCCTCGGTTCTGGCCGAGGCGCTCGACAGCGACGGTCTGCGCGAAGTCGCAAACGTTGACCGGTATGCGGATAGGGATGAATACGCTCGCCGGCTGGCCCGGGCCACGGCGATCTTTTCTGTGGCGGAACTCGCCGACCGTTTCGATCGCCATGGCATCTGGTGGGCGCCGATCAACTACTATGACGACCTGCTGGCTGATCCGCAGCTGAGCCACGCGCAGGTGTTCCGCCAGGTCACTGTTCGCGGCCGCACCATTTATCTGGTCAATCATCCCAACCGCTATGACGGCGAGGTGCCGGCACTGCGTTGCCTGGCGCTCGAGATTGGCGAGCATACCCGCGAGATCCTGCACGAGCTCGGTTATGCCGAAGACGAGGTCCAGAGCCTGTTGGCCTCGAAGGCAGTGGTCGCCGCGAGCGGTATCGGCACTGCCGTGGGAAGGAAGGCGTCATGATGCTGAGCCAGGCTGCTCCAGCGGTCGGGGGCGCAACGGGACGGCAGCCTTCCAGCGGCCGCGGTCTTGCGGTTGTTACGGGCGGCCGACGCGGCATTGGCCGCGCCATCTGTTGCGAGCTTGCACGGGTGGGCTTCGACATAGCAATCGTCGATATCGTCGACGACGAGAATGCCAGCGAGACAGTCGATCTTGTCAGCAGGCTCGGGCGCAACAGCGCTTTCTATCGCAGGGACATCTCCGATACATCGGGCAACGCGGCCTTTGTCGAAGGCCTCGAACGCGACCTGGGTGAGATCACGTGCCTGGTCAACAATGCCGGCGTGCAGGTGAGCGTGCGCGGTGACCTTCTGGATGTCACCGAGGAAAGCTTCGACCGGCTGATCGGCGTCAACCTGCGCGGCACATTTTTCCTCACCCAGGCAGTCGCCCGCGCGATGCTTTCAAGGTCGCAAACCGCGTCGGAGCGATCCGTCGTGACGATCACCTCCGCCAATGCCGGCCTCGTCTCACCGGAAAAAGGTCCGTACTGCATATCGAAGGCCGCGCTCTCGATGGCCTCGCAGCAGTTTGCGATCCGACTGGCGGACGCCGGCATCCGTGTCCACGAGATTCGCCCCGGCCTCATTCGGACCGACATGACCGCCGACGTCTACGAGAAGTATTCATCGCAGGTTGAGGCGGGCCAGCTGTCGGCGATCCGACGGTGGGGCCAGCCGGAGGATATCGCTCGCGCCGTGGCGACCTTGGCTGCAGGCGGCCTGCCATTCAGCACGGGAGACATCTACCACATCGGCGGTGGCATGCAGATCCACCGCTTGTGAGCTTTTTTGAGCAAGACGTGAAAACGATTTCTTGAGGCCCAGGATGAAAGACCCAGTTCTCGAGATGCGCGGCATCCACAAACGCTTTCCAGGCGTGTATGCGCTGAATGACGTCAGCTTTGTGGTGCGCAAGGGCAGCGTGCACGGCGTGATCGGCGAAAACGGCGCTGGCAAGTCAACGTTGATGCGTGTTCTTTCCGGCGCCTTCCTTGCCAACGAGGGTGAGGTCATCGTCGACGGAACTGTCGTGCCAACGCCGACGCCCGACCGGATGCTCGAACTTGGCATTGCGGTCATCTACCAGGAGCTCGCGCAGGCGCCACATCTGACGGTTGCCGAGAATATCTTTCTTGGCCGATTGCCGAAGACCGGGCTCGGTACCGTCGACTGGCGCAAGGCCAAAGCCGCGGCTCACGAAGTGTTGGACAGATTGGGTTTCCGGGTTGATCCGGCCGCCCGGATCGACGCGATAAGCGTAGCCCAGCGCCAAATGGTAGAGATCGCCAAGGCGATCGCACGCGAAGCGCGCATCGTGGTGCTCGACGAGCCGTCCGCCGTCCTGGGCGACGCCGAGTTGGAACACATGTTCATGACGATCCGGCGGCTCAGCGCCGAACAGGGCGTGTCCTTCATCTACATCACGCATCGTCTCAAGGAGCTCTACGAGATCTGCGACGATGTCACCGTGCTGCGCGATGGCCAGGTTGTCGCGTCCATGCCGCTGGCGCAGACGACAACCGCCGACCTCATCCGCCACATGGTTGGACGGGAGCTCAAGGACGTGTTCCCGCCCCGTCCGAAACCGGGCCAGGAGGTGCGCCTTGAAGTGCGCAACATCTCGCGAGCCGGCGTTTTGAAGGATATTTCTTTCGATGTCAGGCAAGGTGAGATCGTCGGCATCTGCGGTCTGGCCGGGGCCGGTCGGACGGAGGTGCTGCGCGCAATCGCTGGCGCCGACGCGATCGACAGCGGCGAGATTAGGATCGACGGCAAGGCGATCGCGGTCGATGGGCCACGTGCGGCGCTCGCCCACGGGATCGGCTTACTGCCGGAAGATCGCAAGACCGAGGGTCTTTTCCTAGAACAGTCGGTTGCCTTCAACGTCACCGTTTCCGAACTGGCAGCGATCGTCCAGGGCGGCCTGATCAGCCGCAGGCGCGAACAGGAGCAGGTTTCCCGCTTCATTCAGCAGATGCGCATCAAGACGCCGAGCGCCGATGCCAAGGTGCGCACACTCTCGGGCGGCAACCAGCAGAAGTGCGGCATAGCCCGGCAGTTGCATGCAGGAACCAAGATCCTTCTGGTGGATGAGCCGACGCGCGGTGTCGACGTGGCCGCCAAGCGCGAGATCTACGACCTGCTTGTCGAGCTGACCTCCAAGCGTGGTGCGGCCGTCGTGATGGTCTCGTCCGAGCTTCCGGAAATTCTAGGCCTTTGCAACCGCATCGTCGTGATGCGGGAAGGCACCGTCACGGCGGTCCTGGAGGGGGAAGACGCGACCGAGGAAACCATCATGGCCCACGCGGTCTGGCAGTAAGGAGCGAGATGGGCATGCGCAGCTACCAACAGTTCATCGGTGGGCGGTTCGTTGCTGGTTCGGGCACAGGATCAATTGAACGCAGAGCGCCAGCAAGTGGCGAGCGGGTCGCCACCTATGCCGACGGCTCGCCAACGGATGTGGATCTCGCGGTCGAGTCAGCACGCATCGCGTTCGAGGAGGGGCCCTGGCCGCGCATGAGCGGCATGGAGCGGGCCGAAGTGCTCAACCGGCTTGCCGAACTCATCCGTGCCAATCGTGAACGGTTGCTGGGGATAGAGGTCGAAGAGGTTGGCAAGCCGATAAGGTTTGCTCGCGGCGACATCGACGGCGCGATCGGTCTGACACGCTACGCCGCCTCCCTTGCCATGCAGATGGCGGGTCTGTCCTACACCAACATCGGCGAGGGCAAGACAGCGCTGGTCACGCGCGAGCCGGTGGGGGTCGTGGCGCTGGTTACGCCGTGGAACTTCCCCGCCCTTATACTGTCCCAGAAGGTGCCGTTCGCGCTCGCCGCCGGCTGCACGGTCGTGCTGAAGCCGTCCGAATTCACATCCGGCTCGGCCTTCGAGATCGCGGCATTGGCGAGCGAGGCAGGGCTGCCTGCCGGCGCCTTTAGCGTCGTCAGCGGCTATGGCGCGACGGTGGGCGATCACCTGACAGCGCATCCTGGCATCGACTTCGTTTCCTTCACCGGATCGACCCGCACCGGCAGCCAGGTCGTCGCCAACACATCGCGCCACCTGGTCAAGTCCTCAGTCGAGCTTGGCGGCAAGTCGGCCAACATCGTCTTTGCCGATGCCGACCTCGATGCCGCCATTGACGGCGCGCTGATGGGTGTCTTCTTCAACAACGGCGAATGCTGCGTGTCAGGCTCGCGGCTGTTGGTTCAATCGTCCATCGCTGATCAGTTCATCGCCAAAGTGGTCGCACGGGCGGGCGCGATGAAGGTCGGCGACCCGTTCGACGAAGACACCGACATCGGAGCGCTGATCGATGACAATCATCTGGAAAAGGTGGCGGGATTCGTCAGGGGTGGGATCGAGGATGGCGCGGAGCTTGTTCTAGGCGGCAACATTGCGGGAGGAATGGCCGGACACTTCCACGAGGCAACCATCTTTGATCGCGTCGAACCGCGCATGGCGATCTTCCGCCAAGAGATCTTCGGTCCCGTACTCAGCATCACCCGGTTCAACACCACAGACGACGCGGTGCGACTGGCCAATGATACCGCCTATGGCCTGTCGAACTACATCTGGTCGAAGAACATCGACACTGTCCTCACAGTGGCCAAACGCCTCAAGAGCGGCTGGGTTCAGGCCAATACGATTATCGATGGTGCGCCGCAGCTTCCGCTCACCGGCGTCAAGGGATCCGGTTTCGGTTACGAAATGGGACAGGCCGGCTTCGAGGAATTCACACAGCTCAAGACGCTTCTAATCCAGACCGGATCTCGTGCCCCGGTGTTCCCGATCCGAGGCGATCAATGACCACCCCGCGCCTCATCGTCTCCGACGTCGACCGAACCTTGCTCACCCACGACTATGTGCTGCCGCAGCGGGTCGCCGATGCCGTACGCGCGGCTAAGGCCAAAGGAACCGTCGTCGTTCTGGCGACCGCCCGTTCTCCGCTCGGCGTGAAGCCATTTGCGGACCGGCTAGGTATCGCCGATCTCGTCATCGCGTTTAACGGCGGCTGGATCGGCAATGTTGCAACCGGGTCCACAATCTCGCAGCAGCGGATTTCGCGCGCCGATGCCCTGTACGCCATGGCGTCCGCGCAAGCGGCTGGCGCACGGCCCATGTGGTTCGCCGACGATGCTGTATTTGCGCTGACCGACGACCCGCTCGTCGCACGCGAAGCCACAGTGACGAGAGAACCCCTATTCGTAGCCGAAACGCTTGAAGCGCTTCCGGGCGAACCCGGCAAGATCATGTGCGTTGCCGGCCGGGCGTCCGACCGGGAAGCCTTCGCGTTGCTCCGCGAAACGCTTGGCAAACAGCTGTCCGTGTCGGGATCGCATCCGCGCCTGCTCGAGATCGGGCCGCTGGGGGTATCGAAGAAGACTGCAATAAGCCTCGTCACAGCGCGGCTTGGCTTTGCGCCTGATGAATGCGCAGCCGCCGGCGACGCGGAAAACGACCTCGAAATGTTGGCCTGGGCGGGAACCGCGATGACCGTCGCAAATGCGCTGCCGCATGTCATGCAGCTTGCGCATTTCATCGGACCGTCCTGCGACGAGGGCGGCCTGGCCGATGCCATAGCCTGGCTAATGCGGAGCCGGCAGCCGAGATCCACTGCCGCGCAATCAATGGGAGGAAGGGATGGTTGAGATGACGACGAGACAAGCATTGGCCGTGCTTCAGCCGGGGTCCATGGGACGCCTACGCGGTTGGGCGCAGAGCCTCGGGCTGCTCTGGGTTCTGATCGTGCTGTGTGCCTTCGCCATATACCTGTCGCCCAGCTTCGTTCACATGGGCAACGTGCTGAACGTCGGTCGTCAGGTCGCTCTGTTCGGCATCGTCAGCGTCGGCATGACCTTCGTTATCCTGACACGCGGCATCGACCTTTCGGTCGGCTCGATTGTCGGTGTCGTGGCCGTCTCGACGGCGCTGATGATTTCAAACGGCGTTTCGATACCGCTGGCCATGATCGCCGCGCTTGCTATCGGTGCCTTGTTTGGCGCGGTGAATGGTGCGGGCGTCGTTTTTTTCGGCATGCCGCCCTTCATCATGACCTTGGGCACGTTGGTCATGGGGCGGGGCATAGCCATGACGATCGCCAATGGGGAACCGAAGGCGCTTGGCGATGCTGCGGATGCCTTCGCTTATCTGGGCAGCGGATTTCTGCTCGGCATCCCGGTTCCGATCTGGCTTTTCGCCGCCATCGCCGCTGTAGCCTTCGTCGTCCTTCGCCATACGCCATTCGGGCGCCAGGTCTATGCCGTCGGTTCGAACACCGAGGCCGCGCGGCTGGCAGGGATAAGCGTGCCCCGAACCCTGATGTCGGTCTACGTGATTTCTGGCCTGCTATCGGCGCTGACCGCCCTGGTTTTCGTGTCTCGGCTGACCGTTGGCGAGCCGACCGCGGGAACGAACCTGGAGCTTGAAGCAATCTCGATCGTCGTTATCGGCGGGACCAGCCTGTTCGGTGGCGAGGGCGGCGTGATCGGCACGGTTATCGGCGCCGCGATCATCGCTGTAATGGCTAACATTCTTAACTTGCTCGGAATTTCGCCCTTCACGCAACAGATCGTCAAGGGCGCCATCATCATAGCTGCGGTGATGTTCGAGGTCTACCGCCATCGCGTGCGGTCCTGACATCCAGGCGTGTCCGGTCCTGCCGCAGCAGGCCGGTTGGGGCGGCTGGAAAGCTAAACTGAAGTCCAAAGGAGGAGTTTTGAAAATGACCACTCGCAGACATTTCCTACGCACGACCGCGCTGGCCGCCACGCTGGTGGCAGGCGGCATGCTGACCGGCGCCGCCTTCGCCGAGGAGAAGATCAAGATCGGCTTTAGCCAGGGCACCATGAATCACCCGTGGCGTGTGGCCATGGTGGAGGGCAACAAGAAATATGCTGCCGAGCATTATCCGGACGTCGATCTCATCGTCACCGACGGCAACAACGACGCATCCAAGCAGGTGGCCGATGTCGAAAACCTGATCGCGCAAGGCATCAAGGTGCTGATGATCTCGCCGCTGACCGAGCAGGCACTGACGCCCGTGGTCAAGGAGGCCATGGATGCCGGCATCAAGGTCGTCACGCTCGATCGCAAGGTCAATACGCCTGTGACGGTGCATGTCGGCGGCGAGAATCTGCCACTCGGCGTCGGTGCCGGCGAGTTCCTCGCCAAGAAACTGAATGGCAAGGGCGCCATTATCGAGTTGCAGGGCACAGCAGGGGCTTCAGCCACCATAGACCGCAACAAGGGCTTCGCCGAAGCGATCGCGAAATATCCGGACATGAAGGTCGTCGCCTCGCAGAACTGCGACTACACACGCGACAAGGCGGTCAAGTTCATGGAGGATATGGTTCAGCGCTTCGGCCCGGGCCAGATTCAGGCAGTGTACGCGCACAATGACGAGATGGCGCTCGGCGCCATCCAGGTCCTCGAGACTGCCGGGCGGCTTAACGAAGTGGCGGTTGTCGGCATCGATGGCCAGGAAACCGCGTTTGACGCCGTCAAGCAGGGTAAGCTCGCGGCGACCTTCGTCTACCCGTTCGTGGCGCCGGAGGGAATCGAGACCGCCTATAAGGTCGCCAAGGGCGAGCAGGTTCCACCGACCATCACGCTGCCTACAGTTTCCGTCACTGCGGACAATATCGCGCAGATGATCGGAAAGGGCTTCTGAAGCCACGATCAACTGGGACGCCGCAACCGCGGCGTCCCGCAGATTTTGAAGGGAATCCGATGATGAGCGAGAAAAAGCTGTTTGTTGCCCAAGGCGTCATTCCAGCCTGCCTGATGCCGTTCAGCGCTGATCTGGCTGTCGACGAGGCCGCCTATCGCCAGCATCTTGGCGATGTCAGTTCCGTAGAGGGTATCTCGGGCATCACCATCAACGGACATGCTGCCGAAGTACACGCGCTCACTATCGAGGAACAGTTCCGGGCGATCGTCGTGACCAAGGATGTCCTGCAAGACAGGATCCCGACAATCGTCGGCGTCTACACCAATTCGAGCCTGGAGGCCGCCCGCATCGCTGCCTATGCAGAGCGTGAGGGCGCCGACGCGCTCCTGGTGTTCCCGCCCGACTTCATGACGCTTGGCGGGCACCTGAGGCCCGAGATGATCTACGAGCATCTGCGGCGCATCACGGACTCGTCGCGTTTGCCGGTCATCCTGTTCCAATATCCGCTCGCCTCCAATCTCGCCTATCCGTTAGCAACGTTGCTGGAATTGTGCCGCCGCTTCCCGTCCATCGTAGCGATCAAGGACCAATGTGGTGACGGCAACCTGCATGAACGTCAGATACGGGAACTCAAGGCGCTCGATCGGCCCGTGAACACGCTGACCACTCACAGCGCCTGGCTGCTTGGGTCTCTGGCTCTCGGTTGTGACGGGCTTCTGTCAGGGGCCGGAAGCGTCATCGCCGATCTACAGGTCGCGCTGTTCCGCGCCGTGCAGGCGAATGACCTGAAGACCGCCAGGGCAATCAACGATCGCATTTATCCGACAGTCAGGGCTTTCTATGACGCGCCGCTTCTCGATATGCACAATCGCATGAAGGAGGCGCTTGTGATCCTCGGCCGATTGGACGAAGCCCATGTCAGGCCGCCACTGATGAAGCCTGGTGTTGCCGAAATCGAAAAGATCCGCGGGTTGCTGGCCGAGGCTGGCCTCAGTGCGGGGTACAGAAAGGTCGCCTGATCGATGACCGAATCCCTTGTGCGGACCGAGGAGCCGTCTCCCGGCATTCGCCTGCTGACGCTCAATCGGCCCGAAAAGCTCAATGCGCTGTCAAAGGCGTTGCTCGGCGAGCTGCGCGACCTGCTTGCGGTCTATGATGCTGATGCCAGTGTTGGCTGCGTGGTTCTGACCGGAGCGGGACGTGCCTTTGCTGCGGGAGCGGACATCTCCGATATGCTGGAGCGCGGTGTTGCCTCCTACAGCGATCCGGAGCGGCTGGCTTGCTGGCGCGCGATCGAGGGCTTTTCCAAGCCGATCATCGCCGCCGTCAACGGCTATGCTCTGGGAGGCGGGCTCGAACTCGCGCTGATGTGCGACATCATTCTCGCCTCTGAGAGTGCGAGATTTGCCACGGCGGCTGGCTTGCTGGCGCGCGATCGAGGGCTTTTCCAAGCCGATCATCGCCGCCGTCAACGGCTATGCTCTGGGAGGCGGGCTCGAACTCGCGCTGATGTGCGACATCATTCTCGCCTCTGAGAGTGCGAGATTTGCCACGCCAGAAATCAAGATAGGCTCGTTTCCGGGTGATGGTGGCACGCAGCGCCTGCCACGTCTGGTCGGCAAATCCTTCGCCATGCAGATGGTGCTGACCGGGGAGATGGTCGACGCGGCGCTCGCGGAACGCAAAGGGCTGGTCAGCGAAGTGGTTGCGCCTGACAGGCTGCTGGCCAGGGCCCTGGAAATCGCTGGCGCGATCGCCGCCAAGTCGGTTGCCATCACCCCCTATGCCAAGAGGGCGGTGTTGGCCGCGTTCGAGACCGATCTGAAATCCGGACTGGAGATCGAGCATCGGCTGACGGTCGAGGCATTCGCCGAGGAGGACCGCGTCGAGGGCCTGCGAGCCTTCGCCGAAAAACGATCTCCTGTGTTCAAGGGCAAGTAGGCCCTCGCGATCTGGCGCGAAGTAGGGTGGAGAGATCTATGTGGGACTATATCATCGTCGGCGCCGGTTCGGCGGGCTGCGTGCTGGCCAATCGCTTGTCGGAAGATCCCGAGGTCAAGGTGCTGCTGGTGGAGGCCGGCAGTCGCGATTGGAATCCGATGATCCATATTCCCGGCGGCATCGGCAAGTTGTTCGGCCCCGGCGTCAACTGGCGTTTTCATACCGTCCCTCAGGCGAATCTCGACAACCGCTCCATCTGGTACCCGCAGGGGAAGACGCTCGGTGGGTCGAGTTCGATCAACGCCATGATCTATATCCGCTGTCAGAAGGAGGACTACGACAATTGGGCGGCTCTCGGCAACGAAGGGTGGGCTTATGAGGACATCCTGCCCTATTTTCGGAAGTCCGAGGACAATGACAGGCTGGTCAACCGCTACCACGGCCAAGGCGGACCGCTATGCGTCTCCGATCAGGTAGGCCCGCACCTGCTGACACGGGCCTTCGTGCGCGCGGTGCAACAGTATGGCCTGCCGTACAATCCGGATTTCAATGGCGACACCATGTATGGCGCCGGTTTCTATCAGGTCACGTGCCGAGATGGTCGCCGCCGTTCGTCAGCCGTCTCCTATCTGCATCCGGTCAGCAATCGCACCAACCTCACGGTGAGGACGCATGCCCGCGTCACCCGGGTGGTGGTCGAGAACGGCCGCGCGGTTGGCGTTGAACTGGCGGAAGGGCGATCGCGGCAGGTTCTGCGGGCCGATCGTGAAGTGATCGTGTCGGCTGGTGCGATCAACTCGCCGCGCCTGTTGCTGCTGTCCGGCATCGGACCTGCCGATGAGTTGAAAGCGCTTGGGGTTGCTCCCGTGAGCGATCTTCGGGGCGTCGGCCGAAATCTGCAGGATCATCTATGCACTAACGTCCATCTGACCCTGAAGGACCCGATCAGCTATGACGGTCAGGACCGCTATCCCAAGGCTTTGCTGCACGGCATCCGTTGGTTGCTGTATCGCAACGGCCCTGCCGCTTCGGTTATCGTTGAAGGCGGTGGTTTCTTCCAAACCGAGGGTGCGACACGGCCCGACCTGCAGATCCACATCGCGCCGGCAATGGTGGTGCGCGGCGGTCAAACGCGACTTGATGGACATGGCTTCACCATCAACTCGACGTTCCTGCGGCCGCGCAGCATAGGCTCGGTCAAGCTTCGCTCTTCCAACTTCGCGGACGAGCCGCTGGTGGATCCGAATTATCTTTCGGATCCATACGATCGTGCCATGGCGCTGAAGTCGGTCCGCATCATTCGCGAAGTCCTGGCGCAGAGTGAGATCGCCAGGTTCATCAAGGTCGAGCGGTTGCCTGGGCCGGCCGCTAGGACCGACGAGGAGATCATGTCCTATATCAGGCAGTATGCCTGCTGCGATTACCACCCTGTAGGCACCTGCAAGATGGGCGTCGACGAGATGTCGGTCGTCGATCCGGAATTGCGGGTCCGCGGAATAGAGGGATTGCGGGTGATCGATTCCTCGATCATGCCGGTCCTTATCAGCGGCAACACGAATGGACCGACGATGATGATCGGGGAAAAGGGCGCGGATCTCGTAAAGGGCATCCGATCTGGCCGGATGCATGCCGCAATGGCGGCGGTCGCCTGACCAAGGCCCCTCCGTGCAATTCCTCGTCCTGTCTCGCCGCCGGACTGACCAATTCAGCGATGACGACTTCGAACAACTGGTGCCCAGCGAGGGCGCCCAGGCCCGCCATCTCTACAACATCGGCTTCACAAGGCAGATCTGGCATCGCGGCGACATCCCCGGCGCTTGCCAGATTGTCGAGGCAAAAGACGTGAGCGAAGTTCACGAGAAGCTGGCGACGCTCCCGCTGGCGAAGGCGGGGATGCTCGATTTCGACGTCGTCCCGCTGAAGCCTTATGCGGGCTTCAGCAAGCCGTGATGGTAGCCGACATTCCGCTGAAGGCCCGATTTCGGTCATTCAAGAGGAGGGGGTCCTGGCGACCTGCGGCTACATCGTCGATATCTCGACGCCAGTAATTAGTCTTGTTCATCGTCATTTGGTTCGCTAGACCATACGAGAGAATACGAAGGAAATGGGTTGGCGAACCATCCGCTAACGTATTGATTTCCTGTAGAAAACGATGACCCTCAGCGACTAGGCCTTCCTGCGTCACCTGGCTCCCGTCCGGATAAGCGCTGGGTTGTTTACGCCAAGGCGGCGTTCGCTGGGCCGGAGGCGGTCCTCGCCTATCTGTCGCGCTATGCCCGTTTGGCCACACGACCGCGCTACGCCGGCGCGGGTCAACGGAAACGCATGTGCGCTTCGCTGTGGCGCCAGTCTCCCGGTACCCGAACCCCGCCGTCGTCATCGCGACAGGCACCCCGACCTGGCCGGAAAGCTACTTCCTCGACGCCCTGACAGCACCGCGCGCGGACGGTCGCGACAGGCGCTGGCACATCTCGAAACACAAATCTCCATAGCTCACCGCCTGCTGCCCGCGGGTTCCTGCATGAGAGACTTTCGTACGCCTGACGGCACCCGAAACCCTTAGCATGTCGGAAATCGCGACCAGCTTCAGCGTTCGCCGAAAGCGGACATTTGACCGTTACATCGGCTACCTTCGTTGGCACGTCAATCAGTTCAGCGGATCGGTGAAATCGTTCGTCCGCAAGCCAGGTATGTTCCCGAAATCAGAAACACCATCAGCGTCGAATCGAGAATGTCGTGGCCAACAAGGATGCCAGCCAGGCCGCCAACAAGGTATGTTATGACGGTGATGACAATCATCGTTGCCCCGAACCGCTCCGACTGATCGGCGCTGAAGCGAAGAACCCTCGTCGCATTCCATATCGCGACAACGAAGATCGAAGCCAATGCAAGCGCGCCCACCAGTCCAGCCTGCACTAACGCTGTCAGAAAGCCGTTGTGAAAGTGGTTGAACCCTTGGCTCAGCCCAAAGTGGTCCTTGAACCCCTGCGTTGAAAGCGTCCGGCTGGCGGACATGCCGTGGCCGAAAAATGGCGCTTGGCGAAAGGCAACGAGTCCGACGTCCCAAAGCCCAACCCGCAACCCAGAGGCTCCGGCGCGCGCCCCGGCGGGAGGTACGTTCGCGCTGGAGCCTTTTGGTGAATGATACGGAGCGAAGGATATGGATGATCGTCACAACAGTGTTTTGGAAGCTCGGTGGCTTCTTGCTGTGCCCGCCTCGCTTATCCTTACCGTTCTGTTCGCCGGGTTCTGGCTTACTTGAAGCAGTCGAAAGTGGCCGGCCCAGTTGTAACGGCATTTGACTGCTAGTCGATTCGCCTGATTCGTCCCTTGTCGAGCCGAAATACCCCGTTCTGACCGCCTTACCTCTCAAAGTCGGTTTGTAGTTCATCTCAGGTGCCAAGGTACGCTCCACAATCGTCGCAAGAAATCGGCGTGTCTGGACCGGCGTCAGCAGGAATTCTCAACCTGATGGTGAGGCAGTATGGGCATTCCCAGCTGATCGTCGAGATATTTCGGAGCTATCTGGCCGTTCACCGTCTGCCCTGACATCCATTCCACAAAGTGAGGATCGACGGTCTCAAAGCCGGTGAAATCGCGGATCATCTGCGCGGCGAAGTCGCGCCATTGGCTTTCGGGATT
Source organism: Mesorhizobium silamurunense (assembly GCF_014843825.1). GTDB lineage: Bacteria > Pseudomonadota > Alphaproteobacteria > Rhizobiales > Rhizobiaceae > Mesorhizobium > Mesorhizobium silamurunense. The sequence goes on along the minus strand of NZ_JHQR01000207.1, from coordinate 9,173 downwards.
TTTCTCTTCGATGGTCGTTCGGCGAAAGGCACTTCGCGAACGTCATGGCGAAGACCAGCCAAACCGATAGCGCATGCAGCAGGCCACAGGCGCCAGGAAGCGCGGACACTTCGGCGGTGTAAGGCAGCAGCCGGCAACGTGCGCTTGGCAAGGCTATCAACGGCGCGGGAACAAAAATTTGCCTTCGTCGTTAAAAACGCCGGCCGGATGCGTGTTCCCAAAATCCTGTCCGGCAGTGTCAAAGGCCCGCTGCTAAGGCGCTGGCAGCGGGCTGCTCACCGGTCGCCGCGCAGTGGCGGACTAACCTGCAACCCTGCTACGCCTAGAAAGTGCCCGCCATAGATGGACTTCATCTGCTAGTGCTACCGGCAGCGCGACATGGTCGGGATGGCGGCAAGCCTTCTAATGTGGCCGGTCTCGCCGTCCTAGCACGATACCTTAGAGCGCCTACTCCCCGGCTTCGTCCTTATGGATGCGTAACCAACATATTAGCAAATGCGTATATTTCTCGTCAGCCGGTGCTCTCGCCCCCGAGAGATTCCCGCCGGTTAGGCCCGGCGTTCGCTAGCCTACCCAGCCTGCCGGGCCGCTCCCGTGTCAGGGACAGGGCGTCCAAATCCGTTTGTCTGGCGTTAATGCATGGTTCGTAAACTGAGGGTTCCGATCATCTCGGCCGGCAGCCCGGCACTGATGGCAAAATATCAGTTTGATCAGATCCCAGTGCATCGCCCCGTGATCAGGGCCTAAGCGCTTAACCATCTCGGCTACGTTCAGGACCGCGTTGCGCTTGCAGGTGAGGCAGTAGACCGACATGCCCGTGCCGGCCTCGAGCTTTTGCCAGTGTCTTCCACGAACGGAAATTTCATTGTCATGGCGATCTCCGGTGAATGAGGTCGCCGCACCGGAGAGGATTATATTCCTTATCCCGAAGACGCTGGCAACTACTAAATATGAAGCCCGCTGCCAAAGAGCCGGGTGCAGCGACCTCATTTGCAGCCGGAAAGAAGGGGACACGCAATCCGGCTGGCACCCCTAACGGGAGGCGCGAATTTTTGCTCGCATATATTAGCATTCTCTTGATTTAAGCCCTCGCTCAGCGCTGCGGAGATGTGCTTGCCGCCCTGCGCACTATGGCCCGTCAGCTCAAAGGCGGATCTTGTCGAATTAGGGGAAGAACCAGTGGATTGACCCTCAAAACCGCTATCGATGAATATGCCCGTCAGCCGCCGGCGACGCAACGCCGCGATCTCGTCGGCAACCGTTGCCGGGGTCTGTGCCGGGCTCCTCTTCGGTCGCGACGAGCGATCCGCCCATGACGGCAGGTCCTTCCGACAGGAAACGCTCGACCCAGCGCGCCACGATCTTCGCCGTCACGCCATAGGTCCGCGCCGCAGCGGCTTTGGAAAGACGCCCTTCAACAACCGCGCGGGCCATCTCCTCTCGACGCAACGGCGTCAAAGGGCATTCTTGTGGATGTTCATTCGGCCCTCCGGGGAATCACTGAAGCTTTGACAACCTCAGCTTTCCCGGCCCGGGCCGAATGGACAACCTCCTGAAAGCTCACATCTAGGCCAGCGTCGTGGCATACCTGCTTTTGAGATGCGGGGCGATGATGCGCGGAGGTCCCGCAGGATCGCAACCATCCGATGTTCAAGCAGCTACACCGCGTGTTCACGTTGGACAGCACGGCTTTGTAGTGCGCCATTGCGGGGTCAATGGTCCTTTCTCAAATCGCGCTATTGGCCCGGCAAGCACGCTCGCAACCATCCACCGGCCCGCGCGTTGCACGCCAGCGAAACATCGCCAATCATGGCAGGGTGGAGGCATTAAGTGGCGGTCATTCGTCGGAACGGTGCGCGGGCGCCCGAACCTGGGCTAGCCAGCCTGCTTGCCGCCTCGCGGGGCCACCCGCGCACGGCGCTGCCGACAGTCGCCACCGTCGTCGCGACGGTCGCCGCGCTCTATTTCGGCCGCGAGGTGTTCCTACCGATCGCCGTCGCGCTGCTTTTGACCTTCGCCATCGCCCCGGTCGTGTCAGCGCTGAAGCGGGCCGGCATTCCGCGCCTTCCCGCCGTCATCGCCAGTGTGCTCGGCGCGTTTGCCGCGCTCGCGCTGTTTTCGTTCGTCGTCGTCACGCAGGTCAGCGACCTCGCGCAGAACATTCCCGTCTACCAGATCAACATCGTCACCAAGATCCGCGCCTTGAAGGAAAATGGCCTCGGCGGCGGCATCATCTCGCGCTTAAGCGGCGTGATCGAGCGCGTCGGCCAGGAGATCGACCGCCAGGAGCCTCAATTGCCGTCGGCGGCCGAGGCGCCGAAGCGCGACCCGGTCCCGGTCGAGATCATCGCGCATGAAAAGCCGCTCGAGTTGCTGCAGAACCTGATCGCGCCGCTGGTCAGCCCGCTGACCTCAACCGGCTTGGTCATCGTCGTCGTCATCTTCATGCTGATGGAGCGAGAGGACCTGCGCGACCGCTTTATCCGCCTCGTCGGCTATGGCGACCTGCACCGAACCACGCAGGCGCTGCAGGATGCCGGCAAGCGGGTCGGCCAGTATCTTTTGATGCAGCTGGTGGTCAACATCGTCTACGCCATACCGATCACCATCGGCCTGTGGGCGCTGGGCATTCCCAATGCGCTGCTTTGGGGCATGCTGGCGCTGGCGCTGCGTTTCGTCCCCTATATCGGCCCGATCATCGGCGCGCTGCTGCCGCTTTTCCTGGCGTTGGCTGTTGCACCCGGTTGGTCGCTGCTTTTGTGGACCGCGGGCCTCTTCATCGTGATGGAGCTTGTTACCGGCAATGTCATCGAGCCTTGGCTTTATGGCTCCCACACCGGCCTTTCGCCGCTTGCCATCATCGTGGCGGCGATCTTCTGGACCTGGGTCTGGGGCCCGATCGGCCTGGTGCTGTCGACGCCGCTCACCGTCTGCTTGGTCGTTCTCGGCCGGCATGTGCCGCAGTTCGAGTTCCTCGACGTGCTGTTCGGCAACGAGCCGGTGCTGGAGCCGCATGCCCGGCTCTACCAGCGGCTGCTCGCCGGCGACCCGGAGGAGGCGACCGATAATGCCGAGGAGATGCTAGAGGAGAAGTACCTGTTCGAGCTCTACGACCAGGTGGCCATCCCCGCGCTGCTGCTCGCCGAGCAGGATCGCATGCGCGGCGTCATGGATAACGAGCAGCGCAAGCAGGTGGCGGAGAGCGCGCTGGCGCTCGTCGCCAATCTCGACGACAGCGCCCAGGAGGAAGCAGAGGCGGAGGAGGCCGAGCAGGCGGCCACGCCGGGCGAGGAGAAGCCTCCGGAGGGCAAGGTGGGCGAAGGCAAGGCGGCTGAGGGCAAGGCGCGCGACGAGGCCGAGGAGGTCGACCTGCCGGATGGCTCCGGCTTTTCCGTGCTTTGCGCCGGCGGGCGCGGCGAACTCGACGATGCCGCCGCGACGATGCTGGCGCAGGTGCTGGAAGTGCAGGGCGCCGAGACGTCGAGAGCGAGCTTCACCGACCTGGAGCCCTCGGGCATCCGCCGCCTCGAGCTGGACACCGTCGACGCGGCTGTCATCGGCTTCCTCAACCGCCAGTCCACCAAGCACGCGCGCTTCATGGTGCGACGGCTGAAGCGCCACAAGCCGAAGCTCAGGGTCGGCATCGTGTTCTGGTCGGAGATCGGCAATCGCGATACCGAGGCCGCGGCGGAACTGGCGGGCGACCTCAACGCCGATTTCGTCGCCTACGGCATGGTCGACGCGGCGACGGGCGCCCTGTCGAACGAGCCGCCGGTGGCGCTCAAGCTCGCGCCCCAGCGCCGACCGCGCCGGCGGCGTCCGGCCAGCAAGAAGGAGCTGCAGGCGGCCGCGGGGTGAAGGACGGGGGCGGATCGCCTTGCTCCGCCAGAATAAGCGAATTGCAGAGGGGATACCCACCACCTAGCCTGCGACGGATTCTCTGTTCGAGAATGACTTCGGGGAGCATCGAAGAATTGTCGAAACCGAAACGCTTCGCAACGCGCAAGTCGGCGCTTCTTTTTGCCGCTCTGGTCCTGGCGGGTCGCCGCGGCCATTCCCGACGGCCTGGATGAATGGTTCGGCCCGTATCAGGCAAGATACCGGCAGAAGGCGCAGCAGCTGGTGGAGCGCCTGAGTCTTTCGCTGCCCGAATCCGGATCCGCCGTTGAAGCGGCTTGCGAAAGGCTGACGGAAAGGCTGCTTGCCTCGGATCCGACCGCGGAGCAGGCGCATCGGGCATTGATGCGGATATACGCTGGCAGGGGCCACGAAAACGCGGCCTTGCGTCAGTTCGAGACCTGCCGCGCGCTGCTGAAGAAGCATCTGGGCGTGGAACCCGAGGCACAGACGCTGTCACTGGCGGCGTCGCTGCAGACGCGGGGCGGAAATCGCCAGACCGCGTCGGCGCACGACACCGCCCAGCCGCCTCAGCCTATCGCCACGCCGGCGAGACCGCATGACCAGCCGTCGGTGGCGGTGATGCCTTTCGACAATCTCGGCGGGGCGGAGGACGAGTATTTTGCCGACGGCGTTGTCGAGGAGATCACCGCCGCGCTTTCCCGCATCCGGGACTTCTTCGTCATCGCGCGCCAGTCCGCCTTCACCTACAAGGGCCGCTTCGCTGACGTGCGCGAGGTCGGCCGGGAACTCAGCGTCAACTACGTCGTCGAAGGCACCGTTCGGCGGGACGGCAATCGGCTGCGCATTTCCGTGCAGCTGGTCGATGCCGAGACGCGGACGCAATTATGGTCCGAGCGCTACGAGGGTGCGACCGAGGACGTTTTCGAGTTCCAGGACAGGATCGCGGCGCAGGTGGCGGGCGCCATCCATCCGGCCATCCGCGGCGCCGAGATCGAGCTGGCCAGGCGCAAGCCGCCGACCAGCCTCAGGGCCTATGATTTCGTCATGCGCGCCTATCCGAACATTTGGGGCCGCCGCAAGGACACCAACGGCCTGGCAATAGAGCTGCTCAAGAAAGCGATCGCGGTCGATCCGGCCTATGGCCGCGCGCATGCGCTTCTGGCCTGGTGCCACGCCTCGAACGCCGTGTTTCTGTGGGCCGAGCAGCCGGAAAGCGAGCTGGAAAAGGCGGTCGCGGCGGTCGAGGCAGCCGGCTCAATCGGCGACGATCCAACCGCGTTGACCGCCGCCGGCGCGGCATTGAGCATGGGCGGTGACCAGGAGCGCGCCGCCACCTTCATCGAAAAGGCGCTCACGCTTGATCCGAACAATGCTTGGGCATGGGCACGCCATGGCTGGATCGCGATCTACAGAGGCGAAGCCGCCCTGGCCCCGGACCGGTTCCAGCGAGCGATGGCGCTGAGCCCAATGGATCCGTTCGCGTTCGCCGTGAGACTGGGAATGGGCTACGCCTTGGCCAAGACGGGCTCCCTTTCCCAGGCCGTCGCGATCGCCCGTGAGGTCATCGCCGCCCACCCCGACATCATCACGTCCTATCGCTATCTCGCCGCCTGGTCGGCGATGGGCGGCGACCTGGAGACCGCCCGCTGGGCTGCGCAAAAGCTCATGGCCGCCCAGCCGAGTTTCACGATCGAGCGATTCCGGTCGCTGCCTATCTTCCGGAACACGCCGGAATGGGCAGACCAAGTGGTCGAAGGCTTGAAGCTGGCGGGATTGCCCGAGCGCTGACTATCTTCGGCCCCATCCTTGGTTTCAACTTGGATGACATGATCGCCCCCTGCGCCCCTGGCTAGGATAGCCGGCCCACGATCATTGCCTGCCGTTTAATTCGCCACACCATCAGAATGTTTGACGCCCCAGATATTAGGAATCGCCAAAGGATTTGAGTAGGCGGTTTCCTACCGTCCCTTTCGTTGCCCGGAACAAGCAACTTGCGCCAACTCCTGACATTTGCCGTGGCGCAGCGAAGGTCGCAATCCGAGCCTCGCGGAGGTCTTCAATCCGGAAGCATATCGCCCGATCCGCCGAGTTCCTCAGGCAGGTCTTTCAGCTTGGGAAGGCCATCCTTCATTGGAAGAACCGTCTCCTGGTAATGGACGTGAACTGCCGGTTCGAACTTGAGCGACGGAATGAGCGGGGCGTACACGTCGACAAAGTTCCAGGCCGGCAGTTCGGAGAAAAGATGCCCTCCGCAGGCCGTGCACCAGCGGCGCAGACTTCTTTCGCTACGACTGTAGGTCGCGATGTTTTCGGCTCCCTTCAATATGGTCAAGGCGGACGGGGGCCAAAGAGATCCGTCCGAGCTAATATCTCGCTGACAAATCGACGTGCCTCATCTTCAACCGCCATGACGGTGCCTGACCGACGCGTGGACGCGAAGTCGAGCCCCGCGAAATAGATCCCGGGAACCGGGGCGATGCCATCTTCGTGGACCGGCTGGCGTCGCTCGTCGAGAATGCCGGGTACATCGATCCAACTGAAATCGCCCTCAAAGCCCGTGCACCAGACAATCGCTGAAATATTCCGCTCGACGAGGTTGAGCGACAGGATGGAGCGCTTGTCTAGGCGCGGAGCGATGGCCTCCGCCGCATCCTCAACAGGGGCAGGTGCGTCGAGACCGTTGCACTCGATAAATTCATCGATACGGTTTTTGAACTGCGCGGAAATCTCGTCGCCGAACCGAATATTTTCGATAAGGTCATCGGCGAAGACGAGACGGCCAGCATCTGCTCCGATAAATCGCCCCAGCAGCACGACGCCCTGGGCGCTGAGGGACTGCAGGCTTATCGTGTGCAGCGCGCCGAGCATCGGCCGGGCGGCAACGCGGCCGAACGGATCGACGAAATCCTTGCGAGGCACGTCAAACAATCCGGTCTTCACCATCCACACGACAATGTCGTGCCCGCGATAGCGTCTCGGCAGGCGGCCAATATGGCTTGTCGCAAGATAAGTCTCCCTTCCTGCAAGGATCAGATCCTCGGCGATCTGGCAGCCGGATTGTGCGCTGCCGACGACAAGGACGGCTCCGGCGGGAAGGGCGCCGGCATTGCGGTAGTCGGAGGCATCGAGTTGCACCGGGCCGTCCATCAACGCGGAGGCGGAAGCCGGTCGACGAGGGCGGTTCAGGCTGCCGCCGGCGACAACCACGTTTTTTGTCTGCCACGTCTGCTCCGGCGTCACAATGCGAAACAGCCCGTTGCTTGAATCCAGTTTCGTGACCGAGACGCCGGTACGAACCGGAAGTCGGTGACGCTGTGCGTAGTCTTCCAGAAGAGCAACGAACTCCGCCTGCGACATAAACCCTTCGGGTTCTGGGCCATCGTAACGATCGCCGGGCATTACGCTGTATATATTGGGGAGATTGAAGTGGAACGAGTCCCAACGTTGGGTCCGCCACGTTTCACCGATTCGCCTGCGTTCAAGGACGCAATGCTGCACACCGGATTGGGAAAGCATATAACTGACGCCGAGGCCGGCCCATCCAGCACCCACAACTACGGCATCCAGAACGCCCATTTCGTCCATGACCGCCCCCTTCTTCGTCGCTGAACGTTATCACAAAATGCGGGAAGCATGTTTGCGGACCAAGTATCGCGAACCGGTGCCGTTCGTATTCCGCGTCGCCTCATAGCGAAACAAGCGTCGACAGCGAGGGGCACTTGCAAAAGACAGATTTGACCCAAAGTGGTCGTGTCGCCTCGCAGCTTTCACGCTGGCAAATAACCATGCAGCGTCCTTGAGGGATGTCGGCTTTCTTCAACGCTTCGCCGAAACCGGACGGGCTGCAATCTGTGCTCTTAGCGGCCTTTCCGCGCATTGAACATGGCGCGCCGTTTAATTAGCCACACCATCAGCAAGCGCGGGCCACCGAGTCACGCAGCCTCCCGTATGCGCAAGCGCATCGGGCGTATCCGAGACCGCGCGGAATCGGTACTCGCCGATCGGAATGATGAAGCCGACGTCGCCGTGAAGGCCTGTGCCGCACCAGGCTCGTAGGGCCAGGACGTAATCTCCGCGTCCGTGATGCTCCATTGACGCTTGTGCGTGTAGCCCTCGAAGTCGATGCCCAACGATTTGTGGACCGTGCTGTCGGCGCCGTCGGCTCCGAGGACGATCTCGAAATCACGCTTTTCTTCTCCGCCGCTCCTGTTGCACTCGGGATGGAAAGCAATGAACGACGCATTGTTCACCCGCCCCCCTGCCGGATTCATACCTGACTCGCCACGCCGGCGCGGGTCAACGGGAAGGTATGCGCGCCTCGCTATGGCGCCGGTCGTCAGGCAGGTGAAGTCCGTCGGTATCACCGCAAGAAGCTCTCCGACCTGGCCCAGAAGCCGCATGCTCGACCAGCCACCAGCGCCCCATGCGGACGTCCGCGACAGACGCTGGCACACCCCGAAACACAAATCCCCATAGCTCACCGCGCACGGACCGCGGGTTCCTGCATGAGAGGCTTTCGTACGCCTGACGGCACCCGAAACCCTTCAGCATCTCGGTCGTAGAGATCAGACTTGCTGCGGCCCGAAAGCGAACATCGTCTGCGACAACTGGAGGTCATGGTTGCGCCGTCTCAGGATCTTCGGCACCGCAATCCTACCTGCCGGCATCGCGAGCAGACATTCAGCTGAAGCTCAAAAGCGGGCGGCGGCGAACGGAACTGGTTGTTGCTGAGTGTTTCATCGCTACATGCATTCCGGTCCGCAGAGGGGCGTTCCGCTCCTGGTGAAGCCGCTCTAGGCCACGCCAACGATCGCCCGGTGACGCGCGCCGGCTGGCCAGAATGGATAGCCGCCGGGGTAACGTCCGGCCTGCGGATCAGTCTCTCGGGACGAATGAGCACGCGAGCTCCCGAAACGGCGTGGAGTCGCGGAGTCGAGAAATTGGCGCTGGACGTAGCGAATGCCGCGTATAACCAGGGAACTCGGGGGTCTCGGGGCGATCGGAGATAGGTTACCTGGACCACCAAGCCAGACTGAACGAACACGTCTCGCGATGACAGCTCTTCACACCTTCCAGACGGTGTTCCAGGAGTCGGGTAGGTCCGCGTCGTGTCAAATCCGAGCTCCGAAGCCGTCGGTATGCTCTTTGCCCCATCCCAGCCATTAATAATGCTCGCCGGAACCGCGGAACGGTGAGCCAGGGCTATTGACGTCGAAAACGGCTATGTTCGCCTTTGTGCTTCGAAAGTCGCATTCAAAGGCGGTGCGGAACCGGCTGAAGGTCAACTAGGGTCAGGACCCATTAATTTGTTG
>NZ_JHQR01000200.1 GCF_014843825.1 Mesorhizobium silamurunense | reverse complement strand
CCGCCACCGAGGCCAGTCCCGCGGCGCTGCCGGCCATCAGCGGCACGGAGCGGCGAAAGCCGAACTGCGCGCCGGATGCCGTCGACAGCGTCGTGGCGATGCCGGGCGTCGAAGTCGAGATCAGCGCGAACAGGACAAGGGGGAGGATTGTTGCGGACATCTGGGCTTTCCCGATCGGAAGAGCCGGCATGCTAGGCGCTTTGATCCATCAGTAAATGCAATGTTTGATATGACAATCATTAGCATTTATAATGAAGGAATGAACCGCGATCTCGATACCACACTCGTCCGCACTTTCGTCACAGCAGCCGAAAAGGCGAGCATGACGGGCGCTGCAAATGCCCTCAATCTGACCCAAGGCGCCGTCAGTCAGCAGATCAAGCGACTGGAAGAGGTTCTTGGCCAGACACTGTTCGAGCGTGACCGGCGCGGCCTGAAGCTGACGCGTTCCGGCGAACGGCTGCTCGACAAGGGGAGGCGTCTGCTGCAGCTCAACGACGACATCCTGGCGGAGATAAGCGGCAAGGCGGTCGCCGGCCAGGTGCGGATCGGCGTGCCTTACGACCTTGTCGGCACGTTGCTTCAACCCGTGCTCAAGACTTACGCCGAAGCCCATCCGCAGGTGGAGATCTCGCTGGTCTGCGCTTCCTCGCCGGAGCTCGCGGCCGGGCTGGCCGCGGGGAACATCGATCTTGCCGTCATCGAGGAGCGGGCCGGTCGGACGGCTGGCGAATGCCTGCTGGTCGACCGCCTGGTCTGGGTCGGCGCCAGGGGCGGCACGGCGCGTTTGAAGCGGCCGCTGCCGGTGTCGATGGTCGCCGACACCTGCGCCTTCCGTCCGGCGGTGCTGGCAGCGCTCGGCGAGCATGGGCTCGGCTGGCGCACCGTGTTCGAGAACGGCAATATCGACGCAACAACGGCGACCGTGCGCTCCGACCTTGCTGTGACCACCTGGCTCGCCTCGACGGTTCCGGCCGACCTCGACATCCTGTCCGACGCCGGCCTGCCGGCGCTGCCGAATTTTTCGGTCAACCTGCATGTGCCGAAACATGCCGTCGCGCCGGCGGCGCAAGCCTTCGCGGCTCATATCCGCGAGGGTCTGGCGCGTTATCGCCAGGCGGCGTGAAGGCATTTCCTCGCCCCCGCCAAAGCGGGGGAGAGGTGGCCGCGAAGCGGCCGGAGAGGGGGCTTCGTAGAGCGAGAGCATAGGGATATTGGCCGTGGTCGCGCCAGTCCCCCGCTCCGTCTCGGCTGCGCCGAGCCACCTCTCCCCCAAGTTCGTGGGGGCGAGGAAAGAAGTGCCGATATTACTTCCAGTTCTTGCGCCGCTCGAGTTCGGCATCCGAAGGCTGCTCTGTCGCGAAAGATCCGGTCTTGATCGCGCCGCCACGTTCATAGGTCGCCATGATGACGCCGGTGCTCGAGACCTGCGACTTGATAAGCTTGAAGGCGGCCGGAATCGCTTCATCGCCGAACAGCCGCTTGCCCTTGCCCAGCAACAGCGGGAAGATCATCAGCCGGATCTCGTCGATCAGCCCGTTGGCGAGCAGGCTCTGGATCAGATTGCCCGATCCCTGGATGAGCAGGTCAGGTCCGTCTTCCTGTTTGAGCTGCCTGAGCCTTGCAACGACATCCGGCCCAAGCGACTGGGTGTTCTGCCAGGTCAGGGTATCCGGCCGATGCGTCGCCACATATTTGGTCGCAGGGTTGAAGGCATCCGCGATCGGATCTTTCTGATACGGCCAGTACGCGGCGAAGATGTCGTAGGTTCTGCGGCCGAGCAGCAGCGCAAAGGGTTTGGAAAATAATTCATCCAGAGCCGCGCCCGCCACCTCGTCAAAGTAATGGAAGGTCCAGCCGCCGAACTTGAAGCCGCCGACCGGATCCTCTTCCGGTCCGCCCGGCGCCTGCATGACGCCGTCGAGGCTGATGAAGGTGGCGGCGATGATCTTTCGCATGGTCTTCTCCTTTCGTGATCCGCACCATCACGGCCGGATTTCAGCCTAGAGCAGTTCAGCATTCACAGAAGCGCTGAGCTGCTCTAAGTGTTTGTTTTTATGCAATTCCAGACGGAAAACCGTTACGCACTTTTCCTGGAATTGCTCTAAGGACGAACGACGGGTCTCCATTTCGACAACCGCCGACAAAGTTTTTAGCGTTTGCCGCCGCGAATGATACGCGACGAGAACCAGACATCGCCGAAGACGGCGGTGGCGGTGCGGTCAGGTGCCTTGTCTTCACTCAGCCAGATCGAGCGCGTGCGGGCGGCGCGCTCGCGGGTTGGCACTTTTGCTTCCGGCCCGGCGATCCAGGCGCCGACGCAGGGGATGAACCAGGAGCCCATGAAGGGTTGGCAGGCAAAGCCGCCCTCCATGCGCGTGACAATCACCGCAAGGCCAATGCGCTCGGCGGGACGCCAGGGGAAGATCATGCGGCCGCCGGGTTTGAGCGCCCTCAACCATGCCGCGGGAGGGGCCGCGACACCGGCATTGACATAGATGATGTCAGAAGGTCGGAGCAGGCTGGTGACCGCGTTGCCCTGGATCACTTTCACATTGCCGTAAGCTGCAAGATTTTGGCTTGCTCGCTCCGCGAGATCGGGCTCGAGTTCGAAGGCGGTGACTTCACCTCCAGGCTCGACCAGCCTTGCCAGCAGCGCGGTGTAGTAGCCGGTGCCGGCACCGATATGAGTGATGGCTTCGCCGGGCTTCGGTTTGACCTTGCCGATCCACATGGCGTGCAGAACCGGCTCGCCATTGTTGATGCCCTTGTCGGCATCGAGCACCACCAGCACGTTCTGATAGATGTAGCTCGGATCGGCAGTCGGCGTTTTGAACCCGCCGTCGCCGGCGAAAACGGTCCACGGCCCGGGCCCGAGAAAGGCCTCGCGCGGCACCGAGGCGAACACCTCCTCAATGCGGGGATCGGCGGAGCGCGCATGCGCGGCCATCAGCTTGGCGTAGAATTTTCGGGCGTCGTCCGATCCGGTCATGCTTCCAGAAGATAGCGCGGCCGGCTCGGATGTCGCGGCCTGATCTCAGCCGGCAAAAGTGTCGAAGAGCAGCTTGAAGTTGAGCACCAGGATGATGGCCGCGACCACCCATGCGAGCGCGGCGACGCCGCGCGGGATGGCGAAATTGCCCATTTTCTTCTTGTCCGACACGAACTGCACCAGCGGCACCACGGCGAAGGGCAACTGCATCGACAGCACCACCTGGCTGAAGACGAGGAGCTGGGCGGTGCCCTTTTCGCCGTAGAGCGCGGTGACGATCACGACGGGGACGATGGCAATGCCGCGCGTCAGCAGGCGACGCGCCCATTGCGGGATGCGCAGGCGCAGGAAGCCTTCCATCACGATCTGGCCGGCGAGCGTCGCGGTGACCGTCGAGTTGAGACCGGAGGCGAGCAGCGCGACCGCGAACAGGATCGAGGCGATGCTCAAGCCCAGCAGCGGCGAGAGCAGCTCGAAGGCCTGACCGATCTCGGCGACATCCTGGTGCCCGGTGCCGTGGAAGGCCACGGCCGCAACGATCAGGATGGAGGCGTTGACGAACAGCGCCAGGATCAGCGCGATGGTCGAATCCGTCGTCGCCCACTTGATGGCGTCACGCTTGCCCGTATCGGTGCGCGCATAAGCGCGGGTCTGCACGATCGAGGAGTGCAGGTAGAGATTATGCGGCATCACGGTGGCGCCGATGATGCCGATGGCGATGTAGAGCATTGTCGGGTTGGTGACGATCTCGGACGACGGCACGAACATCGAATGCAGGATCATGCCGGCCGGCGGCGCGGCAACGAAGATCTGGACGGCAAAGCAGCCGAAGATGATGATCAGCAGCGCGATGACGAAAGCTTCGAGGTAACGGAAGCCTCGGTTCATGAGCAGCAGCACAAGGAAGGCGTCGAGCGCGGTGAGCACGGCACCGCCGATCAGCGGAATGCCGAACAGCAGTTGCAGCGCGATCGCCGTGCCGATCACCTCGGCGAGGTCGCAGGCGATGATCGCGAGCTCGCAGGCGATCCAGAGCAGGAAATTGACCGGGCGCGGATAGTAGGCGCGGCAGGCCTGCGCGAGGTCGCGGCCGGTGGCGATGCCGAGGCGGGCGGCCAGCGCCTGCAGCAGGATCGCCATCAGGTTCGACAGCATGATGACGAAAAGCAGCGTGTAGCCGAACTGGGCGCCGCCGGCGAGGTCGGTCGCCCAGTTGCCCGGGTCCATATAGCCGACCGACACCATGTAGCCCGGGCCCATGAAGGCGAACAGGCGGCGGAACCAGACGCCGGTCCACGGCACTGCAATCGTGGCGTTGACCTCGCGCAGGCTGGGCTGCTCGCCCTCATCGGCGCGGGCAAATTGCCACGAGGAACGGGATACGGCTTCTGCGTCGGACATCATGGACTTCCGCTGGAATGTATTGATGGCGCCCCTTATCTATGCCACGGCTCAACATTATGCAATAGGCTATATTTCATTGTTTGTGCTTTTATCCACTGGTGCAGGGGGGCCGGTTGCACGTGAGCGGGAATGCAAATAAACGGCCGGAGCACCGGGGTTCGTGTTATGAATGCGATCCCCGATTCAGCCTTCGGCCAGCCAAGAAGGAGCGCGTGTTGGCGCTGAGGAACAGACCGGTTCGACGTGAAGAGCCGCTTCCCGATGCCGAAATCCATTCGGAGGGGTTCCGGCATACGCGCGAGGCGCGCCGCAGCGCGCTCGTCGAGGACTATGTCGAGCTGATCGCCGACCTGATCGAAGACGGCAACGAAGCCCGTCAGGTCGATATCGCAGCCAGGCTTGGCGTCGCGCAACCCACCGTGGCGAAAATGCTGACCAGGCTCTGCGCCGACGGGCTGGTCTCCAGAAAGCCCTATCGCGGGGTGTTCCTGACCGAGGCCGGCCGCAAGGTGGCGGAGGAGAGCCGCATCCGCCACCAGACGGTGGAAGCGTTCCTGCGCTCGCTGGGCGTCAGCGCCGAGACGGCGCGCATCGATGCCGAGGGCATCGAACACCATGTCAGCGCCGAGACGCTGGAAGCCTTTCGCAGGGCGATGATAACCCGCTAAGCCAACTGGGCTCCCTCCCAGTGACGCTGGAACCGCTGCGCATTCAGCGCGTTCGTTTCCCAGGCCCGCAATCCTTGGCGGCCAGGGAGGAGCAAGCGATGGGCGTGGAACAGGCACCGACCAAAAAGGGCAAGGAGTCAGCGAAGGGGTTGAGGCAAGCCTCGGCGCAGGACGAACGCAAGACCGAGAGCGAAACTAGACGTCCGCTGAAGAAGGGCGCTGCCCGTTTCGAAGAACGCTCCAAGAGTTCAGACGGCAAAAGCGCCGGCTTGAAGCAGAAGAGCTGAAATTGCCGGCTCGTCTGGGATCCAACGCAGTCGCCAAGTCGTATTTCGGCTGCGAAAAATGCTGTGACTTGACCTGACCATTGGGATAATTGTTTGCGGAGGGAGCGGTCGCGAGCCTGGCCTTCCAGATATTCGCAGCACGAGGAGTTGCCATGCTTTGGAGAGGCCGTCGTCAGAGCGACAACATCGAAGATCAGCGCGGCGATAGCGGCGGCGGATTCGGCGGCGGCAGCCCCGGTCAGTTCCGCATTCCGATCGGTGGCCGCGCCGGCGGCGGCTCGAGCATCATCCTGGTCATCCTCGTCGTGCTTGCCGGATGGTATTTCGGCTTCGATCCATCGCAGATCCTGGGCGACGGCGGCGGCCAGATCACCGACAACAGCGGCGCGCAGGACAGCACCGGGGCGCCTGCTTCCGATGAGATGAAGCAGTTCGTGGCGACGGTGCTCGCCGAGACCGAGGACACCTGGACCGGTATCTTCAAGGCCAATGGTTTGAGCTATGAGGACCCCAAGCTGGTTCTGTTCAGCGGCCAGATCCGCTCGGCCTGCGGCTTTGCCTCGTCGGCGGCGGGACCGTTCTATTGCCCGGGCGACCACAAGGTCTATCTCGACATGACCTTCTTCCAGCAGCTCGACCAGCAGTTCGGCGCTTCGGGCGAATTCGCGCGGGCCTATGTGATCGCGCATGAGGTCGGCCACCACGTGCAGAACCTCACCGGCATCATGCAGAAGTTCAACCAGATGCGGCCGAGCATGGGCGAGGCCGAGGCCAACCAGATGTCGGTGAAGGTCGAGCTCCAAGCCGACTGTTTCGCAGGTGTCTGGGCCCACTACACCGCGCAGAAGGGCATCTTGGAACAGGGCGACATGGAAAGCGCGCTGAATGCCGCCAAGCAGATCGGCGACGACACGCTGCAGAAGAAGATGCAGGGCTATGTCGTGCCGGAAAGCTTCAACCACGGCACGTCGGCGCAGCGGCAGACCTGGCTGGCGCGCGGTTACAAGAGCGGCAAGCTTTCGGACTGCGATACGTTCAACAATCCGGTCTGAGGCGGCGATGTAGGGCTGCCGTCCTTCCGCATCGACTGATGTCAGGATGAGGCAGCTGCGGTCGTTCGCTTATTGTTCCGGGCGACAAGCTCGCCTATAAGGTGCATCTCGCCTGTGCCCTGAAGCGCATCGCGCTGAAACGGAGTCAGGCGACGCGCTTTAGGTTTTTTGAATTTACGCATGCCTTCATCCCGAACCGGTTTCCACTTTCGGGAGACATGCTTTTGGCGGCCGAGGAGCTTGTCACCATGATCGACCCCAGGACCGCCAAGCGGGGCCTTGCGCTCGTTTTCACCACGCTTCTGCTCGACGTCATCGGCTTCGGCATCATCATGCCGGTGCTGCCGGCCTATCTGCAGGAGCTGACCGGTGTCGGCGTCAGCGAGGCGGCGATCGAGGGCGGCTGGCTGTTCTTCGTCTATGCGGCGATGCAGTTTTTCTTCGCGCCGGTCATCGGCGGCTTGAGCGACCGTTTCGGCCGGCGGCCGATCCTGCTCGCCTCGGTGCTCACCTTTTCGATCGACAACCTGATCTGCGCCATCGCCTGGTCCTATCCGATGCTGTTCATCGGCCGCGTGCTCGCCGGCATTTCCGGCGCCAGCTACTCGACGACATCGGCCTTCATCGCCGACATCTCGAACGACGAGAACAGGGCCAAGAATTTCGGCCTGCTCGGCATCGCCTTCAGCGTCGGCTTCGTCATCGGCCCGGTGCTCGGCGGCCTGCTCGGCACGTTCGGGCCGCGTGTGCCGTTCTATTTCGCCGCCGGGCTTGCCTTCGTGAACTTCCTGATCGCGATGTTCCTGCTGCCGGAGACGCTCGACGAGCAGCATCGCCGCCGCTTCGAGTGGAAACGCGCCAATCCGGTCGGCACGCTCGTCCAGATGCGCAACTATCCCGGCATCGGCTGGATCGGGCTCGTCTTCTTCCTGATGACGCTCGGCCACATGATGTATCCGGCGGTGTGGTCCTTCGTTTCAAACTACCGCTATGGCTGGAACGAGCAGCAGATCGGCTTCTCGCTCGGCGCCTTCGGCCTGTGCGGCGCGATCGTCATGGCGACCGTGCTGCCGCGCGTCATCCCCAACCTCGGCGAATGGAAGACGGCGGCGATCGGCCTAACCTTCACGGCGCTCAGCGCCTTCGGCTATGCGTTTGCGACACAAGGCTGGATGATCTATGCGGTGATCGTCGCCGGCTGCCTGGAAGCGCTTGCCGACCCGCCGCTAAGAAGCCTCGCCGCGGCCAAGGTGCCGCCTTCGGCGCAGGGCGAACTGCAGGGCGCGATGACCTCGATCTTCTCGATCACCTCGATCATCACGCCACTGCTCTATACTGCGATCTTCTCGTGGTTCACCGGCCCGAGCGCGCCGGTTGCGTTCGGCGGAGCGTCCTATGTGCTCGGCGCGATTTTCCTGACGCTGGCGGTGATCGTCTTCGTGGCGAAAGTGGCCAAGCCGACGCCGAAGGAAGTCGAGCGCATGCACGCCGAGGACGCGGTGACCGACGCGGCCTGAGCCGCGTCCGGTTTGCGTTACGCGCGCTCGGCCAGCGCCGGCTCGCCGCGCCGTTCGCGAACGAGGTTGACGAAGCGACGGAAGAGATAGTGCGAATCCTGCGGGCCGGGCGAAGCCTCGGGATGGTGCTGAACCGAGAACACCGGCCGGCCGGTCAACGCGATGCCGCAATTCGAGCCGTCGAAGAGCGAGACATGGGTCTCCTCGACACCTTCGGGCAGCGAGTCGGCGTCGACGGCGAAACCATGGTTCATCGAGACGATTTCGACCTTGCCGGTCGTGTGGTCCTTCACCGGATGGTTGGCGCCGTGGTGACCCTGATGCATCTTCTCGGTCCTGCCGCCGAGCGCCAGCGCCAGCATCTGGTGACCGAGGCAGATGCCGAACACCGGGATGTCGGTCTTCAGCAGATCCTGGATCACCGGCACGGCATATTCGCCGGTCGCCTCCGGGTCGCCGGGACCGTTGGAAAGGAAGATGCCGTCCGGCTGCATGGCCAGGATTTCTTCCGCGCCGGTCTTGGCCGGCACGACGGTGACCTTGGCGCCGAGACCGGCGAGCAGGCGCAGGATGTTGCGCTTGACGCCATAGTCGATCGCCACCACGTGCAGCGACGGCGCGTCCTGTTCGCCAAAACCCTTGTTCCAGGCCCAGGGCGTCTCGCGCCAGACCGAGGACTGGCCCGAGGTGACTTCCTTGGCGAGGTCCAGCCCGATCAGACCCGACCAGGCAGCGGCGCGGCGCTTCAGGTCGTCAAGGTCGAAGACGCCATCGGGCGCGTGGGCAATGACGGCGTTGGGCATGCCTTTCTCACGGATCAGCACTGTGAGAGCGCGAGTGTCGATACCCGAAAGCGCGACGATGCCGCGCTTCTTTAGCCACTGATCGAGATGCCCGGCTGCCCGGTAGTTGGACGGGTCGGTGACATTGGCCTTGAAGATCGCGCCGACGGCACCTGCGCGCGCCGCAGGATTGAGGTCTTCGATATCCTCGCTGTTGGTGCCGACATTGCCGATATGCGGGAAGGTGAAGGTGACGATCTGGCCGGCATAGGAGGGGTCGGTGAGGATCTCCTCGTAACCGGTGAGCGCGGTGTTGAAGCAGACTTCGGCGACCGCCGAGCCGGTGGCGCCGAGGCCGCGGCCCTCGATCACCGTGCCGTCGGCGAGCACCAGAAGTGCGGTCGGCTTTTCGGTGGCCCAGGCGGTGGTCGTGGCCATGGCGGCACTCCTAGAGGCTGCTTCCAGATCATCCCGTTTGCGGGACGATCCGCGCAGCAAACAGCGCGCACCGGCGAATTCGCGAGCCTGCGCGCAACCAGATTTTCAGTTCATGCGAGGCTCAGTACATAGGGGAAGGCGCCAAAGCGGTCAATGACGCTTGCTGCGAACGGAATCGATTTATTTCGCCAAGCAATATCAATAGTTTGCCGGGATTTGCCTTGGGCGCCGGGCAAAGCTATTGTCCGCCGCGTTCGAAGGAGAAGCACGATGCGCGAGAAAATCGCCGAATCCATGAAGAGCGCGATGAAGGCGCAGGACAAGCACCGGCTGCCGACGCTCAGGCTGATCCAGGCCGCCATCCACGACCGCGACATCGCCAATCGCGGCGCCGGCAAGCCGGCGGCGAGCGAGGAGGAGATCCTGCAGATCCTGGCCAAGATGGTGAAGCAGCGCGAGGAATCGGCCAAGGCTTTCGAGGACGGCAAGCGGCCGGAACTGGCCGCTCAGGAGCGCGGCGAGATGGAGATCATCCGCGAGTTCCTGCCGACGCAACTCGACGATGCCGCGATCACGGCGGCGGCGCGCGAGGCGATCGCCGCGACAGGCGCGGCCAGCCAGAAGGACATGGGCAAGGTCATCGGCGCGCTCAAGCAGAAATATGCCGGCCAAATGGACTTCGCCAAGGCAAGCGCCATCGTCAAGGGGCTGCTGCAGTAGGGGATTGCCGCAGTAGGGGGACTGCTGCAGCAGGCATTCTTGCCGCTCCCGCGGTGAGGCCCATGTAAGGCTGGGCACCCAAGCCCAGGTCAAGCCGTGGATGATGGCTCGCCGGAGGAAATATTGGATCACCCGAGAGAGGCGCGGACGAAGGCATTTCTGGAGCAGGTGCTGTAGATCGCCTTGCGATTGTCCGTTTTCGCCGCGATGAGGCCCGTCCGATCCGGTCAGGGTGGCAGGGATTCAGGCGAGTGTCTGGGTGAAGAGGCAGCGATCAGCCTCTATCAAAGCGCGGAGGCGCGTATGCGGATCAAGGTCGAAACCCGGCAGGACGGCAACGTCGAAGTGCCCCGAAGGTTCTGCCTCAACGGCGACCAGGTGGATGTCTTCGAGGTGGTCGACCAATGGTTTGGTGCCGATTACCGCTATTGCAAGGTCAAGGGCAGCGATGGCGCGCTCTACATCCTGCGGCACGACGAACTCCGATCGGAGTGGTGCCTCACGATGTTTGCAAGCGAACGGGCGCAGGCCGTGGCGGCCGGATGGACTTCGCCAAGCCAAAGCGCCATCGTCAAGGGGTTGCTTCAGTAGGGATAGGCAGCCGCGGGAACCTCACGGATCCTTGCAGATCGGCACCGGCTGCGGAGGCGGCAAAGGGTGATCCTTCTTGTATTGCGCGATGATCGGCTCGAGCATCTTCTTCGGCCAGAATTTCGGCGCGCCGATCTCCTTCAGGCAGGATGCATTCCAGTACAGTCCGGTAGCCGACATCGATTGTCTGGCAGCCACGGTACGCGCCATGGCGGCAATGTCCCGAGATTCCGGATAGATGTAGAGCGTCGTCGGGTTGTCCTTCACCATCGGGATGATCTGCTCGGCATCCGCGGGCGACCAACTGGTGCAACCATTGCTGCGGCCGCCGGCATAGTTCACCAGCTTGCCAAAGGGCACGTAGCCATCGTGGTCGGCGTATGAGCTGTTCGGGCTTTTGCGAAGGCACATTCCCCTCAGCAGCGCTGCCGGGTGCCCGCCGATCACGCGCTGCCTGGCGTTGGCGGTTTCGCCTTCGCCGTCGAACTGCACGAAGGTGCGCATGAAAATCGCATCCTGCTTCGCGCCGACGCGATAATAACCCTTGAACGAGGTTTTGGCCTCGGCCGTCATGTAGGCGCCGCCGGCCGTCAGTTCCGAATCAAAAGCGTTGCCGAAGTTCTTCGCGCATCGTCTGCCGTTGGAAAAATTGGCGACGCCTTTCAGGTCGCGGCCGCCGCCGTGACCGGCCGAGACCGCGCGGAACGACTGCTCGGCCTCGCAGACGATGTAGTAGCGGCGCCCCAACACGCCATTGCCCAAATCGCCGGGACGGGTCGCGTCCATGGCGAAGTAGCAGGGATTTTTCACGGAACCTTCGCTCACCTTCTTCAGGTAAAGCGCGCGCGCCCGTTCCAGGACCACCTGAGCGATCTGACCGTCGCCTTCGCCGACATGAGCCTGCAGCCATGCCGGAATGCTTGAGGACCGCAGCGCCGCGAAAGATCGGGCCGACATCGCCAGCGCGGCGGCAAAGGCGAGGAGGCAGAGAACAGCGACACCCAGCGGAACAGATCTCGAGCGCACCGATTATTTCCCCTCTCCAGCCGTTATCGCTTATGGTGAATCACCTCTACCAATCATAAAAGGCCGCGCGCCAATCGGCGAAACACTTCTAGTTTAGCGTGTCCTGAGTATCCGTGATTTCCGGTCTGTTCGCGTTGGGGTATCATGCGATTCGGCGCGCCCACGCCTCCTCCCTCCGTTGGGAAAGCATTGTTCATGCGGGGCATTCGATCACTGAACCGACTGTTCGAGCACCAGGCATAAGGAGGGGTTGCGAAGACTGCTCGCACCAGGAGGTTTTTTCGATGCGGCTTTCCGCGCCCGTCTATCGTCTGAAGCGTCAGGCCAGGCTCCTGTCCCGCAGGGACAGAGTGCCGCTTCACCAGGCCCTCGATCGTGCCGCTGCCGAGGAGGGTTTCGCCAGTTGGAGCCTGCTCGCGGCCAAAGCCGCTGAAGCCACACCCGCCGGCAGCCTGCTTGCGCAACTCGCGCCTGGTGACCTGGTGCTGGTCGGCGCCAGGCCGCGGCAGGGCAAGACCCTGATGAGTCTCGAGCTTGCGGTCGAGGCGATGAAGTCCGGCCATCGCAGCGTGTTTTTCACGCTGGAGTATACGCACACGGACAGTGCAGGTCCGCAGGCTCCGGGCTTTTGCCCGCGAACAGGGACTGATCCTGGTCTTCATCTCGCAGATCGACCGGTCGTACGATCCGTCCCGGAAGCCGTTTCCCGACCTTGACGACGTCCGGCTGCCGAACCCTTTGGATTTGTCGCTGTTCGACAAGACGTGCTTCCTGAACAAGGGCGAACTCCGCTTCCATGCGGCTTGAGAGCAATCCTGACTGCCACTATGCCTGCCGGTCTGCAAAGGGACACGGATCATGGTCGAAATCGTCAAACCCGCGCTCGAACACCTGCCGTCCTACAAGGCGGCGCTGGAGCGCGGCTGGTCGCCGGACAATGTCCGGCTGATGGAGGCTACGCGCGAGCAGCTCGCGGCCATCGAGGAAGATCCCGTCGCCTTTCTCGCCAGCCTTGACGATCCCGAAGCCAAGGGGCCGCGCATCGCCTTGCCGGACGGCACGACGGTGCCGCGCCTGCCGGGGTTTCGGCGCTGGATCTGGGATGGCGAGGTTGCCGGCTCGATCGGGCTTCGCTGGCAGAAGGGCACGTCGGCGCTGCCGCCGCACGTGCTCGGCCATATCGGTTATGCCGTTGTGCCGTGGAAGGAGCGGCGCGGCTACGCCACCGAGGCGCTGCGCCTGATGCTCGACGAGGCGAGGGCGGTGGGCCTCGACTATGTCGAGATCACCACGGATCTTGACAATCTTGCGTCCCAGAAGGTGGTGCTCGCCAATGGCGGCATTCTCGTCGGGCGGTTCGCCAAGGTCGCCGCCTATGGCGGCGCGGAGAGCCTCAAGTACCGGATCGACCTTTAGGTATGTTCACGGGCAATGGAGCCTGATGCGCCTATTCGCCGGGCTTGGCCAGTCTTCCTTCTTCGGCCTTGTAGTAGTACTGGCTCGCGACAAGCCAGCCTTTCAGCGGCCTGAGCGGCGGAATGCAGGTCGCCAGAATTATGGGCACCGAGACGAAGGCGTGGAACCACATGGACGGCTCGAAAGTCACCTGTGCCCAGACAGCGAACAGCATGGAGGGCACGCAGGCAAAGCAGATGACGAAGAAGGCGGGCCCATCCGCCGGGTCGGCAAAGGAATAGTCGAGCCCGCAGACATCGCATTTCGGCGCCAGCTTCAGAAACCCTTCGAACAGCCGGCCTTCCCCGCAACGCGGGCAGCGGCCACGGATACCGACCCGCCAGGGTTCGAGGTGGGGGTAGTGCGCGTGATCTTGCATGGTTGTCGCTCCAGGGACCTCGCATGGCGGTCGATCGGCCTTGAGGTCACCGATACATACTAGTATCATGATTGTATGCATACAATGCGACAAAATGTATGGACAAAGATAGCATGAACGGCGAGAGCGACCTCGGCTGGCTTTCTCCCTTGGAGGAGGGCCATCGGCCGATCTATCTCAGAATTGTCGATGCGCTTGCGGCTGCCCGCTCGAGCGGCCGACTGCAGCCGGGGGACAGGCTGCCGCCGCAACGCGAGCTTGCCCGTTTCCTTGGCGTGGATCTGACCACGGTCACCAGGGCTTTCACCGAAGCCCGCCGCAGGAATCTGATCGACGCAACGGCCGGCCGCGGCACCTTCGTCACGCCCGGCGAGCCGGAAGAGCCGATCCTCGATCTGAGCATGAACATTCCGCCGGCGCCTTCGGGCCTCAGCCTGCCGGCATTGATCCGGAGCGGCATCGAGGGACTGCTCAAACGTTCCAGCGCGGAAGCGCTGCTTTCCTACCATCCCGGCCCGGGTTCGCCCGCCGAACGCGCCGCCGGCTCGTCATGGCTTGCGGCAACCGGCGACAGGCCGCCGGTCGAGCGCGTGGCTGTCGGTTCGGGGGCGCAGGCGCTGCTTGCGGCCGTGCTGCTGTCGCAAACCCACGAGGGCGACACGATCCTCACCGAGGCGCTGACCTATCCCGGCCTGATCGCGCTGGCCGGGGCCACGGGGCGGAAACTGGCCGGTGTCGGCCGTGACGATGACGGCATGCGTCCCGACTATCTGGAGGAAGCGGCGCGACGGCACGGTGCCAGCGTCCTCTATCTCAACCCGACGCTCCACAATCCCACGGCAGCCACCATGCCTGAGGGCCGGCGCCGGGACCTGGCGCGGATGGCGGGCAAGCTGAACCTCTTGATCGTCGAGGACGATCCCTACAGTCCGTTGCTGACTGCTTCCCCAACAGCTTTCCTTAGTCTCGCGCCGGAGCGGACCTTCCATGTCGCGACATTGGCGAAATGCATCTCGCCTTTCCTGCGCACCGCCTTCCTGGCCGCGCCCAATGCGGAAGCCGTCGAGCGGATCGCGGCGGCAATCCGGGGCACCACGATGATGGCGCCGCCGCTGATGACGGGTCTCGCCTGCGAATGGGTGCGAAGCGGCCTGGCCGGCGAGATCACGGCCGCGGTGCGTGCCGAAGCGGAAGCCAGGCAGAAGATCACGCGCAAGATCCTGCCGGCGGGGTTCGCCTCGGCGGAATCGAGCCTGCATCTCTGGTATCCGCTTGCGGGGCGGCCGCGCTCTTCAGAGCTCGTCGACGCGGCCCGGCGCCGCGGATTGGCCATCAGTCCGGCCGAGGAATTTTCCGTCGCGCCCGGCGTTGCCGACGGCTTGCGCCTGGCGCTGGGCGCGGCATCCAGCAGGGAAAGGCTGGAGGAGGGCCTGCGCAATTTGCTGTCGATCCTTGCCAATCGCTTCGAATCCTCGCCCGCGCCGGTTTGATGTAATCCAGGCGGCGGCGGAGCGGCGGCCTTAACCGCTGCGGCTGGCAGCGGCGGCGTTGCGCGGCTGCGCCATTCCCAAGCCTGCGAGGCGAGTGCGACCACCACGGCTACCAGCATGGCGAGCACACCTGCAAGCGGCAGGCTGCGATAGCCCAAGCCGGCATTGAGCATCGCGGCGCCCAGCGATGCGGCGAGCGCGATGCCGACATTGAAGCCGGACGGAATGAGCGAGGAGGCCAGGTTCGAGGCGTCCGCCGTCCAGGCCAGGATGCGGGTCTGGATCGGTGCGCCGATGGCGAAGTTGAGACCGCCCCAGAGGACGATCGCAACGATCATCGGCACCGGGTAGGGGCTGACCGCATAGATGATGCCTAGCATCACCGCCTGCAGGAAGAGCATGGCGATCAGCGACGGCATCAGCTTCCAGTCGGCAAGCTTGCCGCCCAAAAGAACGCCAATCGTGGCGCCGACGCCGTTGAGCAGCAGCACCCAGGGGATCAGGCTCTCGTCGAGGCCGGTGACTTCGAGCAGCGTCGGCGTGATGTAGGTGAACAGGCCGAACTGGCCGATCATCAGCATCAGCATCAGGATGAGCGAGGTCCAGACTTGCTGGCGTCCCAGCACGCGCACTTCGCGCGCAAGGCCGGCTGGCCGGTCGGCGGCGCCTGCGG
>NZ_JHQR01000199.1 GCF_014843825.1 Mesorhizobium silamurunense | reverse complement strand
ACATTTCAAACAACGTGACAACGCCCTTTCACCGCGACCGGTCGCCATCGTCGTCATGATTTAACCTTCTGCAGCTCGATCGGTGTGGTGTTCCAGTTGGGTGGGGTCTGGCCGAGAATATTCCGAACGAAGAAGTCAAGGAGTTTGAGCTGGGTATAGGTGCCTGGCGTACCGTGATCGGCACCAGGAACGTAGACCATGTCGAAATCTTTTCCCGCCTTGATGAGCCGGTCGGCAAGCTGGAACGCGGAGGACGGGTCGACATTGTGGTCCATTTCGCCGACCACGATCATCAGCTTGCCCTGCAGCCTGTGAGCATTGTCGATGGCGGAGGATTGCGAATATTCAATTCCGACCGGCCATCCCATCCACAGTTCGTTCCACCAGATCTTGTCTATCCGGTTGTCGTAGCAGCCGCTGTTGGCGACCGCAGCCTTGTAAAATTCGGGATGAAAGAGCAGCGCACCCACCGCGCTCTGGCCACCGGCGGACGTTCCGAAAATGCCAACATTGGAGACGTCGTACCACGGAAAACTTGCGGCCGCCGCCTTGTGCCACAGGATGCGGTCTGGAAACCCTGCGTCCTTCAGATTTTTCCAGGCAACATCATGGAAGGCGCGCGAGCGGTTGTTGGTACCCATGCCATCGATCTGTGCAACGACGAAGCCCAGCTGCGTGAGCGGCTCCATCCTCGTTGAGAAGGATTTTGGGACGAAGGAGCCCTGTGGCCCGGCATAGATATTCTCCACCACCGGGTATTTCTTCGTCGGATCGAAGTTGGCTGGCAGGTGGATCACGCCCCAGATATCAGTCTTGCCGTCGCGCCCCTTGGCATGGAAGCTGAGTGGCGGCTGCCAGCCGGCGGCGACGAGCTCGGACATGTCGGCGGTCTCGACCTGCATGAGTTTGGCGTTGTCGCTGGCCCGGTAGAGCACCATGCGCGGTGGCAGATCGATGCGTGACCAGAGATCGACATAATAGCGGCCGTCGGGCGAGAACTCGATATGGTGGTTGGCCGGTTCGGGCGTGAGTGCAGTCAGCCCCTTGCCGTCGAAGCCGATGCGGTAGGCATGGACGAAATAGGGGTCCTCCTCCGGGTTCATCCCGCTCGCCTCGAACCAGATCTGGCGCTTGACCGGATCGATATAGTTGACCCCCCGGACCACCCACTC
>NZ_JHQR01000202.1 GCF_014843825.1 Mesorhizobium silamurunense | reverse complement strand
CGCGCCCGGCACGCCGGACCTGTCGCAGCCGCCGAATTTCGGCGACACTGCGCCTGCCAAGCCGGCGGCGCCGGCGCCCGACCTTTCGAAGCCGCCGAGTTTCAATTGAGGTGACCGCATCATGAGAGCAGTCCGGCTGGAAGCAATCGGCAGCATCGCGCTTCTCGAGGTCGACAGGCCTCTGCCGGGGCCGGAGGATGTTCTGGTGCGGATCGAAGCTTGCGGCGTCTGCGGCACCGACAGGCACCTGTTCCACGGCGAGTTTCCGTCAAAGCCGCCGGTGACCCTCGGCCACGAATTCTGCGGCATCGTCGAGGCGGCCGGAGAGGCCGTCGCCGCTATAGCCGTCGGCGACCGCGTCACCGGCGATCCCAACGTTTCCTGCGGGCGCTGCAGCCAGTGCCGCGCAGGCCGCGTCAATCTGTGCAGCAATCTCAGGGCCATCGGCATCCACCGGGATGGCGGCTTCGCCGATTATGTCGTGATGCCGCAAAGCCAGGCCTTCCTCCTGCCCGCCGACCTCAAGCCGACGCATGGCGCCTTCTGCGAGCCGCTGGCCTGCTGCCTGCACGGCGTCGACCTCGCCGCCATCAGGCCCGGCGCCGCGGTCGTGGTGCTCGGCGGCGGCGTCATCGGCCTGCTCACGGTGCAATTGGCGAAGCTCGCGGGTGCCGCGACCATCATCCTTTCGACCAGACAGGCCTCGCGCCGCGCGCTTGCCGAGGAACTCGGCGCGACCGCAACGGTCGATCCAAGCGCCGGCGATCCCATCGAGGCCATAGCCGGAAAATCCGGGCTGGTGCCGGGCGGCGTCGACGTGGTGCTCGAATGCGCCGGGGTTCGCGACACGGTCGAGCAGTCAGTGCGGCTGGCCAGGGCCGGCGGCACGGTCATCATCGTCGGCGTCGTCCCGCAAGGGATGAAAGTGGCCGTCGAGCCTTTCGACCTGCTGTTCCGCGAGTTGAAGGTGCTGGGTTCCTTCCTCAATCCGTTCACGCATGGCCGCGCGGCCCAGTTGATTGCCTCGGGCGCGATCGAGATCGACAAGCTGATATCGAAAGAAGTGAGCCTCGAAGAGGCGCCGCAGGTGATCTCGAACCCCGCCGCTCCGGGCGAGGTCAAGGTGCTGGTGGTGCCGGGCCGGGGCTGATCTGCCCTGAAAGGCGCCTAAGTTCGCTTCCCAACCACGCGCCGGCGCCGCCCCTCACCTGCCTGCCGGCATCCTCTCCCCGTATAGTGACGAGGAGAGGGGCGCTGTCATCGGCGGTTTCGCCAATCGCCGGCGTTGCAGGAAATGCGCGGAGGCTGCGGACATCCCTTTCTCCCCGTCACTATACGGGGAGAAGATCCCGGCGGGGGATGAGGGGCAGCGCAAACCTCGGCGATTTTGCGTCTCCGCCACCGGCAAAGAAAACCCCGGGCGAAGGATCCCGGGGTTCCTGCAAGAAGAGTCGAAGTGCCTACAGCTTGCCGTTGCGCTGCTGCACCATCATGAAGGTGTCGTAGTTGTACTCGGCGACCTGAGCCCAGAGATAGTGCTCCTTGCGGAAGCCCTTGATCGAGTCCCAGATCTTCTTGAACGGCGCGTTGTTGGCCTCCATTTCGGCATAGACCTCGTTGGCCTTTTCGAAGCAGGCGGCCATGATTTCCTGGCTGAATGGCGCCAGCTTGGCGCCACCCGCCACCAGCCGCTTCACCGCCGCCGGATTGAGGTAGTCGTATTTCTGCAGCATGTTGGCGTCTGCTGCTTGGGCAGCGGTATGCACCAGCGACTTGTAGGCCGGCGAAAGCTCCTCGTACTTGGCCTTGTTGAACATCAGATGCACGGTCGGGCCGCCTTCCCACCAGCCGGGATAATAGTAGTAGGGCGCGACCTTGTAGAAGCCGAGCTTCTCGTCGTCATAAGGGCCGACCCATTCGGCGGCGTCGATCGTGCCCTTTTCCAGCGCAGGGTAGATGTCGCCGCCGGCGATCTGCTGCGGCACGACGCCGAGCTTCTGCACCACCTTGCCGGCAAAGCCGCCGATGCGCATCTTGAGACCGGAAAGATCGGCGACGGTGTTGATCTGCTTGCGGAACCAGCCGCCCATCTGCACGCCGGTGTTGCCGCCCGGCAGGCCGAACAAGCCTTGCGTGGCCAGGAACTCGTTGAACAGGTCGATACCGCCGCCGTGGTAATGCCAGGCATTCATGCCGCGCGCATTGAGCGAGAACGGCACCGCGGCGCCCAGCGCCCAGGTCGGGTCCTTGCCCCAATAATAGTATGCGACCGTGTGGCAGGCCTCGACGGTGCCGGCGGCGGTGGCGTCGGCCGCCTGCAGGCCGGGAACCAACTCGCCCGACGCAAAGACCTGGACCTGGAAATTGCCGTCGGTGGCTTCCGACAGCATCTTTGAAAAGACTTCCGCGCCGCCATAGATCGTGTCGAGCGATTTCGGGAAGGACGATGCCAGCCGCCACGTCACTTTCGGATTGGACTGGGCTATCGCCGGCGTGGCAAGCGCGGTGGCCGCCGCCGCGACGCCGACACCGGACGCACCGGCCTTGCGGATGAATGAACGACGATCCATGCAGTTTCCTCCCGTTTCGGATCAACAGACCGACGTTCGGACATCCTCGCTGCCCTGGTCGGCTGCGCGAAACAATACACGGGCAAGATGTCGAGTCCAGCATCGCGGGCAACGTGCAACTATAGTCTAACGCCAACCGCCCTGGCCCATCCGGAGAGACGAAACTTGCCATGGCAAAGTGCCATCGGATCGCCTATTTTGTAGGCAGAATAATTCGTTAGCCCTCAATGGAACCCGTATCCAAAATGCAGCAGCCGCTCGTTGCCGTCTCGACCGATGTCCGCCAGTTCGACAACTACACCTGGCATGCCGCGCCGCAGCAATATATCGAGGCGGCGATCGTCGGCGCTGGTGTGTTCCCGCTGCTGGTGCCATCCTTCGGCGACCGACTGGATTTCGTTGAGCTGCTGTCCTCGGTCGACGGCGTCATGGTCACGGGGTCGAAATCCAATGTGCATCCATCGCTCTACGGCGGTGATCCCAGCGAGGCCAACGGCCCCTACGATCCGGCGCGCGATGGCACCACCCTGCCGCTGATCCGCAAGGCGATCGAGCGCGGCGTGCCGCTGCTCGCCATCTGCCGCGGCATCCAGGAACTCAACGTGGCGCTGGGCGGCACGCTGGGCACCGAGATTCAGGAGCGCGAGGGCTTGCTCGATCACCGCGCGCCTGTGAGCGACAATCAGGACGAGCGCTTCGGCATCCACCAGACGATTTCGATCAAGCCCGGGAGCTGCCTTGCCGGCGTGTTCGGCGCCGGCGACATCAAGGTCAATTCGCTGCATCGCCAGGCGATCGATCGGCTCGGATCGAAACTGCAGGTCGAGGCAGTCGCCACCGACGGCACGATCGAAGCCGTCTCCGTCAAGGATTCGCGTGCCTTCGCGGTCGGCGTTCAGTGGCACCCGGAATATTGGGTGAAGTCGGACAGCAACTCGGCGAAGATCTTCCGCGCCTTCGGCGATGCCGTGCGCCTGCATGCGGCAGCAAAGGTCGGCGCACGCGCCGCGGCGGAGTAAGCCGGCCGGCAATCGTTATTCGTTGTTGTTCAAGGCCAGCAGCGGCGCAACCGGCGCGTAGGATTCGTAGCCGTCGCCATCGGCGACGCTGAAAGTGACGATCGGGTCGATGCCGTTCTCGCTGAAGACGACCGTGCCGTCGGCCTGCTCGCGTCAGAACTTTGCGCGCTCGATGCCGGGCATCAGCTTGCGGCAGTCCGAAGCGACGGTGAGCTGCGACAGACCGTTCGACACCTCGGCGCCGCGCCTGACAGCGCAGGCCGCTTCGTCGCCATTGGCCGTCAGCCGATAGCTGTTGGATGGTGTGGCCTCGCTGGCGATGCTTTCGCCGCGGCCGCCGTGAAAGAGCTGGACGCCACCGGCCAACGCGGTAACCGCCATAAACATGGAAAGCATCCTCACGCCGTTTCTCCGTACCTTCGAAACGCGCGGCTGCGCTTCGGACTTTGCCCCCATGCACAAAGCCTGAACCACACGCGGCTTCGGTTCATGCATAACGAAGTATACATAGTGATTCCAAAGCGTTAAGCGCGCGTTAAGCGTTAACGTTAATAAGTGCGGCAGTCGCTCGGTCAGCTTCTCGGCTTGACCTGCGCGGTTTCCGGCACCGGGGTCAGCGGCCGGCGCTCGCCGAACCAGGAGACGAGATTGTCGACGCACAGATCCGCCATGGCCCGGCGGGTATGGTCCGACGCCGAGCCGACATGCGGCAGAAGCGAGGTGTTGGGCGCGTCGAGCAGCGCCTTGGGCACATTCGGTTCGTCGGCAAAGACATCGAGCCCGGCGGCAGCGATCGTGCCATTCTCGAGGGCGGCGGCGAGAGCCGCCTCATCCACCGTGCTGCCACGGCCGATATTGACGAAGACGCCGTTCGGGCCGAGCGCCGACAGGATTTCCGCATTGATGGCCTTTTCCGTCGCGGCACCGCCGGGGGCTATACAAATCAGCGTATCGACCGCTTCGGCGAGACCCTTCAGCGTGGCATGATATTCGTAGGAAAGGCCTTCGACCTTGCGACGGTTGTGATAGACGATCGGCAGGCCGAAGGCCTCGAGGCGATGGGCAACGGCAAGGCCGATGCGGCCCATGCCGAAGATACCGATGCGGCGGCCGCGCAAAGTGAGCCGGCTCAGACGGTAATTGCCCTTCTTCACCCAGTCGCCGTCGCGCAGCCATTTCTCGGCGCTGTAGAGCTCTCGCACGGTGTTGATCAACAGGCCGATCGTGGTGTCGGCGACCTCTTCGGTCAGCACGTCCGGTGTGTTGGTGACCATGACGCCGCGCGTGGCCGCGTGGCGGGCATCGACCGAATCATAGCCGACGCCGAAATTGGCGATGATTTCGAGATTGGGCAGCGCGTCGATCAAGGCTGCATCGATGCCGCCGAAGGAGGCGATGCCGCGTACGGCTTGCCGCATCTCGCCGGTGACGAGGGACGGATCGGCGCGCTCGATCCGCACGCGCTTGAACGCCTTGTCGATCCTGCCGATCGCATGGTCGTTGAAATGCCCCGGCACCAGAATGGCGACCGGGAAATTTGCTTCGGCTTTTGTCATTGACGCTCCACCGGCTTGCCGGTGGACTGGCGCACGTGCAGCTCCGGCTTGATCAGTTCCTGCGAGGGTCGCACGGCCTGCCCGTTCAGCTTGTCGAGCAGCGCGCTGGCCGCGCGGCGGCCGACCTCGCGCTGGCCATTCCAGACCGTTGTCAATGCCGGCGTTGCTATCGCAGCCTCCTCCAGGTCGTCGTAACCGGTGACGGAGATATCGACGCCCGGCACCAAGCCGGCGCGCGCGATGCCGTTCATCAGCCCGATCGCAACCAGATCATTCCAGCAGCAGGCGGCGGTCGGCTTGTCTTTCAGCGCCAAAAACTGTCCTGCGGCCTCGAAACCGGCCTGCTTGGTGCGCGGCCCGGGAATGCGCCAGGACGGCTTCACCTCCAGCCCGGCCGCCTCCATGGCGTTGAGATAGCCCTGATAGCGGTCGCGGCCGGTGGACGTCTGGTCGGTGCCGCCGATCATGGCGATGCGTTTGTGACCGAGCGAGATCAGGTGGTTGGTGGCAAGCGCCGTGCCATAGGCGTCGTCGCCGCGGAACACCGGCACGTCGGCTCCGGCAACCGTGCGCGCGATCAAGACCGCCGGCAGACCGTTTTCCTCGGCCATGATGATGTCCTCGGCCGGCGTGCCGATGGCCGGCGACATGATGACGCCGTCGGCGCCGAGCTGCAGCAGCGTGTCGATGAAGGTGCGCTGCTTCTCCAGCTGATCGTAATGATTGGACAGGATGAAGGTCTGGCGACTGCGGTCGAGCTCGCTTTCGATCGAGCGCAGGATCTCGGCGAAGAACGGGTTCATGATGTCGTGCACGACGACGCCGACGATGCCGGAGCGCGAGGTGCGCAGCGAAGCCGCACGGCGATTATAGATATAGCCGATGGCGCGGGCGTGTTCCTTGATGCGCTCGCGCGTCGAGCCCGCCACCAGCGGACTGTCGCGCAACGCCAGCGATACCGTTGCCGTGGATACGCCGAGCGCGTCCGCGATCGTCGAAAGCTTGATCTTCTGTGCCAGTGCCCTTCGCTCCCCAGGGTCTTTAAAATTTTTAAATGCGGCCTTATGCCATCGGTTTTGGAGCAAATCAAAGTTTTTTAGCGAGTGTTTCGGCTTCCGTGTCCAACGAGGCGGAGTTGCGCAGGCGAAGCCTGTGCTCGCGGTGGATGATGTAGAGGCCGCTGGCGACGATGATGGCAGCACCCAGCAGCGTCCAGCGATCGGGAAGCTGATGGAAAATCAGCCAGCCGGAAATGATCATCCACACCATCTGCGAATACGGATAGGGCGCCAGCGCCGTCGTCGTCGCCAGGCGATAGGCCTGGACCAGCAGCCAATGGCCGCCGGCGCCGAACACACCCAGCATCAGCAGGATCACCCAGTGCCAGCCGTCCTGCGGCAGCGCATGCGAGAACGGCAGCATCGGCACAAGCAGCACCGCGGGCGCCAGAGCAGAAAACAATATCAGGCTCTCCGACGTTTCGCTGGCGGACATGCGCCGGGTCATGATGACGTAAAAGGAGTTCGACAGCATCGAGCCGAGCGCGAAGAGATGGCCGATGCCGAAGACGCCGACACCGGGCCGGGTGATAATCAAAACGCCAACGAAACCGGTGAGGATCGCCAGCCAGCGCCGCCAGCCGGCCCATTCGCCAAGCAGCGGACCGGCCAGTGCCGTGATCACCATCGGGCCGAAGAAATAGATCGAGGTGGTTTCGGCGAGCTGGAGCGTGCGCAGCGCCAGGATGTTGAACATGGTCGAACCGAAAAGGAGGCATCCGCGCAGGATGTGTGCCGGCAGGTTGTTGGCGCGGAAGCGCGACGGCTCGCGCCAGCCGCGCAGAAAGACGCCGACCAGCAGGACATGGACGGTGAAACGGACCCAGGCGACGATCAGCGCCGAGACGCCGGCAAGCACCAGATATTTGCTCGAGGTGTCGAGAAAGGTGAAGCAGACATAGACGCAAAGCATCAACAGCATCGCCGCGGGCGGCGTTGCGCTGTCGTCTTGGGTTCGGGAAACGGACAAATTCAGGCCGGAAGGAAGCGAAGGCGGACACCCCACCTTTGCGGCAATCAAAGCTTGCCGGCAAGCCAATTATGGGGTGTGGCCGGACCGAAAGCAGCCGCTGCAACAACGGCTTGGCCGCTCAGGCGTGCATGCGGGCACCCTTGGTGATCTTGTCGACCAGCTTCTTTTCGGCGCGCAGCGCGATGCCGACCACCCTGGCGTCGTCGGGCGCGAATTCGGCGAAGACGGCGCGGTTGGCCACATCATGGCCGGTCGCGAACATCTCCTCGACATAGGCCGATGTCGTGACGCCGCGCTCCAGGGCCCGACGATGGATCGCGGCAAGTGCGGGCCCGTCCGCCGAAAGCACGATGACAGGCTGGATCGAGAGCGGATTGAACTGATTGCCGGCTCGGTCGCGATAAGGCTCGCCAATGATTTGAGGAAACTGCGCGACGATGCCGCTGGTCAGGAATGCGGTGACGTTGAGCTTCTGCCAGACCGCGAGGTCTTCCTTCAGCACGATTGCAAATTTCGTGTCGAACACCAAAATGTTTCTCCGAGAGGTGGCCCGCAGCAGCGGGCATGGATGAGGCGATGGCGCACGGTCTAGGCAATGAGGCGCTGGAAGGTCTTGAACGTTCGTGCGCCGAGGACGACCGGATCGTTTCGGCGCCCGGCGTCACCGGACTCGAGCGCATCGAGGCACGCTTCCATGGCAACGCCTTCGACCTGCACCGCCACGACACCTATGCCATCGGGGTCACGCTCGATGGCGTGCAGCGTTTTCACTATCGGGGCGCGGTGCGGCATAGCCTGCCCGGCCAGGTGATCGTGCTGCATCCCGACGAGTTGCATGACGGCGGCGCCGGCACCGAGGACGGCCTACGCTACCGGATCCTCTATCTGGAGCCATCGCTGCTGCTCGACTGCCTCAACGGTGCGCCGCTGCCTTTCGTGCGGGATGCCGTGGTGAGCGACCCGGCCTTGCGCGGCACGTTGCTCTCAGCCCTGGCGCCTCTGGACGAGCAGCTGGACGATTTGTTCGTCGCCGATTTCATTGCGCAACTGGCGCAGCAATTGAAACGCCATGCCGGACAGCCGGCAAAGCCGACAGGAAAGATCGCTTGGCGGGCTGCAGCGCTGGCCCGCGACTATCTCGAAGAGAACGCCGAACGGCCGGTGCGCTCCGATGAACTTGAGGCGATCACCGGGCTCGACCGCTACGCGCTGTCGCGCCATTTCCGCGCGACCTATTCGACCAGCCCGCATCGCTTCCTTGTGATGCGCCGGCTGCAGCGGGCCCGGCGCATGATCGAAGCCGGAGAGCCATTAGCCGAAACAGCTGTTGCGGCCGGCTTCAGCGACCAGAGCCATTTCAACCGGCATTTCAAGAAGGCGTTCGGGTTGACGCCGGGACGATGGGCGGCGCTGGTGCGTGGCGCGGGGGCGTAGAATCGGACAGTTTGCGCCTCTATCGGGACAACGCTGACGCGTTGCCCGTTAACTGAAACGTCGCGGTTGTGCGACGACGCTGACGCGTCGCGCTCGGGACGACGCTGCGCGTCGCTCGTTAATCATCCAGCTCGGCGTCGTCGTCTATGAGGACCAGCTCTTCGTTCGACAGGTTTGCCTCGACGCGGGCAAGCAGCTTGAACAGCGCCTTCTGGTCCTTCTTGTCGAGGCCCTTCAGCGCCTGCTTCTCGGTCTTCTTGACCGACTTCTCGATGGCGCGGATGGTCTCGCGGCCGGTATCGGTGAGGAAGATGTGAGCCTGGCGGGCATCGGCGTTGGAGGCGCGCTTCTCGACGAAACCCTGCGCCTGAAGCCTGTTGATGGTCTTGGTGATGGTCGGCGGACGGACGCCGAGCTTGCCGGCGAGATTGCCCGGGGTCTGGCCATCCTCACGGTCGAGCGCCAGCATGATCTGGTCCTGGCCGGCATAGAAGCCGTGCGCCAGAAGCCGCGCCGCAAGTGCCGTTCGCGCCAGCCGCGCAGCCGAATGCAGCCGGCCCATTGTCGCTGTCTTGTCCGCCTTGGCCATGGTCGTTCCCTCTTCGGCCGAACCGGCGCGGGCAGCATAGAGGCTGTCCGACGGCTGGCAAATGACGATTTAAAGAGTCCAGCTTGCAGAACGCTTTGCCGGCAAGCATTGCGGTGCCCGCGCAGGTGATGCCAGATGTTTATTTCAGTTAGATGACAAACGACTTTTGGCCCGGCGAGATTCACAGCGGAAGCCCGCAAGGATGAGGCGACGCCCGTGCCGGCTGCCCCATTTGGCCAACTTGATCACCGCCATTCCATCCACGGCGCCGGCTCCGATCGGGAGACCGGCTGGCCCATCGGTTTGGCGCGTGCAAAAGCGCGGTTCACATCCTATATGAGGCCGACAAATCCTTTAGGGCACAGATTTTCGAGGCAAGCCATGAGCGATGCACAGACGCAGATCCCTGTAACCGTCCTTACCGGCTATCTCGGCGCGGGCAAGACGACGCTGCTCAACCGCATCCTGTCGGAGAACCACGGCAGGCGGTACGCCGTCATCGTCAACGAGTTCGGCGAGATCGGCATCGACAACGACCTGATCGTCGAATCCGACGAGGAAATCTACGAGATGAACAATGGCTGCGTGTGCTGCACGGTGCGCGGCGACCTGATACGCGTCGTCGAAGGCCTGATGCGGCGGCCCGGCCGCTTCGACGCCATCGTGGTGGAAACCACAGGCCTCGCCGACCCGGTGCCGGTGGCGCAGACCTTCTTCATGGATGACGACGTGCGCTCCAAGACGAAGCTCGACGCTGTGGTGGCGCTGGTCGACGCCAAGCATTTGCCGCTGCGCCTGAAAGACTCCAAGGAGGCCGAGGACCAGATCGCCTTCGCCGATGTCGTGGTGCTGAACAAGACCGATCTCGTCACGCCAGAGGAACTCGAAAAGGTCGAGGCGACGATCCGCGCCATCAACCCGGCGGCCAGGATCCATCGCACAGAGCGCGCCGGCGTGGCGCTCCGCGAGGTGCTCGATCGCGGGGCCTTCGACCTGTCCCGCGCGCTGGAGAACGACCCGCATTTCCTCGAGGCGCACGACCACGATCATGACCACCATGATCATGATCACGACCATCACCACGACCATGACGGGCACGACCACCATCACCACGACCATCCATCCGACATCCATGACGTGACGGTGAAATCGGTATCGCTGCGCGGCGGCGAGATGGACCCGAAAAAATTCTTCCCCTGGATCGAGAAAGTGACCCAGATGGAAGGACCGAATATCCTGCGGCTGAAAGGCATCATCGCGCTCAAGGGCGACGACGAGCGCTATGTCCTGCAGGGCGTGCACATGATCCTCGAAGGCGACCACCAACGCGCCTGGAAGGACGGCGAAAAGCACGAGAGCCGGCTGGTGTTCATCGGCCGCGAGCTCGACGAAGAGCGGCTCAGGAAAAGCTTCGAGGCCTGCCAGGCGGCTTGATTTCCTAACTTTGCAACGTTAGCGCTGCCCCTCATCCGCCTGCCGGCACCTTCTCCCCGTGAAGAACGGGGAGAAGGGAAGGGTGAAGGGCAGCGCCAACTTGGATAATGTCTCGCATGCCCACAGTCGCCCCGCTTGATCTCGAAGGCCATTGCGTCGCCGCCGTCTTCCTGAACGATGTGCCGCATTTTGCACTCGCCGACGGCGCGATCCATCGGCTGGATAGCGGGCAGAAGACGGTGCAGGCCAATGACGGCCTGCTTGCCGCCTTCCATGATGTTGCCAACGACCGGCTGATCACCGGCGGCGAGGACGGCAAGGTGTTTTCCGTCAAGGCCGGCGGCGAGGTGACGGAACTGGCCAGCGCCGGCAGAAAGTGGATCACCAGCGTCACCGCCGGGCCGCAGGGCGCGGTTGCCTATGCCTCTGGCAAGATCGCCTTCGTGCGCTTTGCCGACGGCAAGACCAAGGAATTCGCCCATCCGCGCTCGGTCGAAGGACTGGCCTTCTCGCCAAAGGGCATGCGCTTCGGTGTCGCCCGCTACAACGGCGCGACGCTGCATTTCCCAGCGGCCGAAGGCAAGCCGGTCGAGCTCGAATGGGCCGGCGCCCATACCGGCATTACCTTCTCGCCGGACGGCGCTTTCCTCGTCACCACCATGCAGGAGAACGCCCTGCATGGCTGGAAGCTGGCCGACGGCAAGCACATGCGCATGAGCGGCTATCCCGGCAAGGTCAAAAGCCTGTCGTGGAGCGTCAAGGGCAAATGGTTGGCGAGCTCGGGCGCGCCGGCGGCGATCGTGTGGCCATTCGCGAGCAAGGACGGGCCGATGGGCAAGGCGCCGCTGGAGCTCGGCACGCGCGGCAACACGATGGTGACCTGCGTTGCCTGCCATCCCAGCCAGGAGGTCACGGCCATCGGCTATGAGGACGGCATGGTGATCGCGGCGCGCTTCGCCGACGCCAAGGAGGTGCTGCTGCGCCGCCCCGGCAAAGGCGCCATCACCTCGATGATGTGGGACAAGGAAGAGCGCCGCATAGCCTTCGGAAGTGCGGCCGGGGATTGCGGCGTGATCGATATCACTGCGTAAGGGAATAGGCAGTAGGGGGAAAAGAGAGCCCTACTGCCTACTGCCTACTGCCTAGCCTACTGCTGAGCCAACGCCCGCCCCCGCCTCGGCCAATTGCGGTTTTGCCAACTGGTTGGCAGAGTGCCGCGCCAACAGAGGGGGTTTCATGCAGGCATCGAATTCGTCCATCGGCGGCATTGCTGCCGCCCGCATCGCGGAACTGCGCGAGACGGAAGCGGCCGCTTTCTGCAAGGCGCGGCCGAAATCCGAGGCGAAGGTCGGCAACGGCATGGCAGGCTTCCTCGGCGGCGTGCCGATGCACTGGATGACCGACTGGCCGACGCCGTTTGCGATCCTAGTCGATAGTGCCAGGGGCGCCACGATCACCGATATCGACGGCAACAGACTCGACGATTTCTGCCTCGGCGATACCGGCTCGATGCTCGGCCATTCGCCGCCGCCGGTCGCCCGCGCCATCCGTCGGCAATCCGGGCGCGGCCTGACCTATATGCTGCCCAGCGAGGATGCGCTGGCCATCGGCCCGCTCTTACAGCAGCGTTTCGGCCTGCCCTACTGGCAGATTGCCACCACCGCCACCGACGCCAACCGCTTCGCGCTGCGCGTCGCCCGCGCGGTGACGGGGCGGGAGAAGATCCTGGTCTTCAACGGTTGCTATCACGGCTCGGTCGACGAGACGATGGTGCGGCTGATCGGCGGCAAACCGGTCAACCGGCCGGGACTGGCCGGCGAATTCCGCGACCTCACGCGGTCAACGAAGATCGTCGAATTCAACGATATCGCGGCATTGGAAACGGCACTTGGCGACCGCGATGTCGCCTGCGTGATCAGCGAACCGGTGCTGACCAATTCCTGCATGGTGCTGCCGGAGCCCGGCTTCCACGACGCGCTGCGGCGGCTCACCCGCGCGGCGGGCACGCTGCTTTTGATCGACGAGACGCACACCATCTCCACCGGCCCCGGCGGCTATACGCGCAAACATGGGCTGGAACCCGATCTCTTCGTGCTCGGCAAGCCGGTGGCGGGCGGCGTGTCGGCGAGCATCTGGGGCATGAGCGAAGAGGTCGCTACCCGCTACGGCGCCTATAATCGCAGCAAGGAGCCCGGCTATTCCGGCATGGGCACGACGCTGTCGGCAAACCCGCTGCAATTCGCGGCGATGCGCGCGACGCTGGAAGAGGTGATGACCGAGGAGGCCTATGCCCATATGGACCGGCTGGCGTGCCGCCTCGACGCCGGGCTGACCGCCGTCATCGACCGCTATCATTTGTCGTGGCACGTCGCGCGCGTCGGCGCACGCGTCGAGTTCATCTGCGCGCCCGGACCGCTGAAAAATGGCGGCGAGGCCGAAAAAGCGCATGCGCCGGAACTCGAGGCCGCCATCCATGTCGCGCTGGTCAATCGCGGCGTGCTGATCGCGCCGTTCCACAATATGATGCTGATCTCGCCGGCGACGACGGCGGCGCAGGTGAGCCGGCTGATCAGTGCTTTCAGCGCGGTTGCGGCCAGACTTACGGCATGAGACAAGCAGTTGGAAGATTGGCGGCCATGGACAATCCGAGCACAGTTGCAACCTCCCCTTCGGGCTCGACGCCCGCCGAGGCGAGAGCCTTTCTCGACGCCCATCCCGAGATCGAGGCGTTCGATATCGTGCTCACCGACGCCAACGGCATCGGCCGCGGCAAGATCGTGCGCCGCCACGAGCTGATGAGCATCTTCGAAGGCGGAAGGCATATGCCGATCTCGATCCTCGGCCTCGACATCACCGGCGAGGATGTCCACGACACGGGCCTGATCTGGGACACCGGCGACGGCGACCTCCGTGCATGGCCGATCCCCGGAACGCTGGTGCCGCTCCATGGCACCAAGCCGCCGCGCGGCCAGGTGCTGATGTCGATGTATCACCTCGACGGCCAGCCGATGTCGTCCGATCCTCGACTGGTGCTGGCGAGGCAGGTGGAGCTGCTCGCCGCGCGCGGACTGCATCCGGCCGGCGCCTTCGAGCTGGAATTTTTTCTCCTTGCCAATGAGCGCGATGCAGACGGCAAGGTGCAAGCCGCCCGCGCCGTGCTCGACGGCCGCCGCTCGGCCAAGACCGAGGTCTATTCGGTCGACCATCTGCACGGCATGGAGCCGCTGTTTTCCGACATCTACGCCGCCGCAAAGGCGCAAGGCATTCCGGCCGAGACGGTCATTTCCGAATATGCGCCCGGCCAGTACGAGCTGACGCTCAACTACCGCAAGGATGTGATGCGGGCGGCGGACGACCTCGTCATACTGAAACGGCTGGTCAGGGCGCAGGCGCGCCGGCATGGCGTCACCGCCTGTTTCATGGCGAAGCCCATCGAGACCTATGCCGGCTCGGGCATGCATTTCCATGTCTCGCTGCAGGACGACGCCGGCAGGAACGTGTTCACCGAAACGGCCGGCGAAAAATGGTCGCCGAAATTGCTGAATGCCCTTGGCGGCCTGGTCGGCACCATGGCGGAATCGATGCTGGTGTTTGCGCCGCACGCCAATTCGTGGCGGCGCTTCGTCTCGCAGTCCTACGCGCCGGTGGCACCGACCTGGGGCGTCAACAACCGGTCGGTGGCGCTGCGCGTGCCGGCGGGCGACGCCAAAAACCGGCGCATCGAGCACAGGCCGTCCGGCGTCGACGCCAACCCCTATCTGGTGGCGGCGACGGTGCTGGCCGGCATCGTCAAAGGCCTAGACGAAGGCTTGGACCCCGGCCCGGAAACGACCGGCAACGGCTATGAGCAGGCGACGGGAGCGTCGACCATGCCGGCCGACTGGCGCGCCGCGATCGAGGCGGCAAAGGCCTCCGATTTCCTGAAATCGGCGCTCGGCCCCGACCTGCACCGGACCTTCGTGGCGATCAAGCAGGCGGAATACCTGCGGGTTGCGCGCACCGTCAACGAGCTGGACTACCACCTCTACCTGCACGAGGTGTGAGGATCGGGAACCATCGCCAGGCTCGCCCATTTCAAGTTTGAAAGCGGGCGAGACAGAACGATGGCAACAACACCGTCAACAACGGCCTTGCGGCGTGAAGCGAGGCGTCCAGCCAGGCGCGTCCCTGCGCCTGAGACAGAGCCGGCCGCAGCGGAAGATGCCAGCTCCATCGGCGAGGCGCGCGAGGCGGCAAAGGGCTGCCGTCGCTGCCAGCTCTGGCGCATTGCGACGCAAACCGTGTTCGGCGAAGGACCGGGGAACGCCGAGGTGGTCTTCGTCGGCGAACAGCCCGGCGACCAGGAGGATTTGGCCGGCAGGCCCTTTGTCGGGCCGGCGGGCAGAATGTTCGACAGCATCCTCGACGACGCCGCGATCGACCGCCGCAAGGTCTATGTGACCAATGCGGTAAAACACTTCAAATTCGAGCCGCGTGGCAAGCGGCGAATCCATTCCAAGCCGAATGCCGGTGAGGTGCGGGCCTGCCGCTGGTGGCTCGACAAGGAGCTCGACCTGATCAAGCCGAGCCTCGCCGTGGCGTTGGGCTCGACAGCTGCACAGTCGCTGCTCGGCAAGGCGGTGCCGGTGCTGAAGTTGCGCGGCGGCGTGATCGAGCGCGAGGACGGGCTGCGCGTGTTCATCACCATCCACCCTTCGCTCATCCTGCGTATCCGCGAACCGGCGGACAAGGACGCCGAGCGCGAGCGGTTCCTCAAGGATATGAGGAAGGTGAAGCGGCTGATGGCTGCGTGATCAGCTAGGGTCAGGACTCATTGATCCAG
>NZ_JHQR01000201.1 GCF_014843825.1 Mesorhizobium silamurunense | reverse complement strand
GTGCCGTCGCCGGCGATGTCGTTGGTCTTGGAAGCAACTTCGCGGACCATCTGCGCGCCCATGTTCTCGAACTTGTCCTCAAGCTCGATTTCCTTGGCGACGGTGACGCCGTCCTTGGTGATGCGCGGGGCGCCGAACGACTTGTCGATGACGACGTTGCGGCCCTTGGGGCCGAGCGTGACCTTCACCGCGTCGGCGAGGATGTTGACGCCGCGCAGCAGGCGCTCACGGGCATCACGGGAGAATTTTACGTCTTTGGCAGCCATTTTTTACTCCTGGGCATTTCGCCCGAAATTCAGATTGGATGGTGCGGATGAAGGCGGCGGCGTGTCAGCCGATGATGCCCATGATGTCG
The DNA here is from genome assembly GCF_014843825.1 of Mesorhizobium silamurunense. Taxonomy (GTDB): domain Bacteria; phylum Pseudomonadota; class Alphaproteobacteria; order Rhizobiales; family Rhizobiaceae; genus Mesorhizobium; species Mesorhizobium silamurunense. The sequence goes on along the minus strand of NZ_JHQR01000201.1, from coordinate 4,169 downwards.
GATTCCTTCATGATCAGAAGGTCCTCGCCATTGAGCTTGACTTCAGTGCCCGACCACTTGCCGAACAGGATGCGGTCGCCGGCCTTGACGTCGAGCGGCACGAGCTTGCCGCTTTCGTCGCGGGCGCCAGAGCCGACGGCGATGATCTCGCCTTCCTGCGGCTTTTCCTTTGCCGTATCCGGGATGATGATCCCGCCGGCGGTCTTGGATTCGGATTCAACCCGGCGAACGACCACGCGGTCATGAAGCGGGCGGAATTTGGACTTTGCCATTTTTGGATGTCCCTGGTGCGGATGTTGAACGGTTCTCCTGTGCCGGAGAGTGGTTAGCACTCACCAGAAGCGAGTGCTAACGTGGCGGTGAGATAGGCCCTCGGTTGGTACTAGTCAAGACGGAAGAGGGGACGGGCGAAGAGCAAAAGACTTTGGAATCGGCGCTGAAGCACCGGCCCCCTTTTACGTGAGGAGAAAGCTCTTTCTGCATCTTTGCTGCCAGTCGCAAGTCCTCATCGGCTCAAAACATCTCCGCCAGAGGCGCCTGCCTAGTGTAGCCAGTCTTGACCGACACCGGACCGCGGCCGCCTCTCATCCCGCAATCTCTTTTCTCATTTCTCCGATTTCACAAATTATGCTTTGTCCCTTCCGTTCCTGGACCGAAGCCAGGCGCCGGTCCGTCGCGGACGCGACAAACCCGACAACAGCGAGTCAACGGAAGCGTACGTCGGGAGAGCGGCAACGAGTAGATGGTGCAAGTCCAGAATAGAGAGCAGGATTCCTCACAGACCGCGTTCGTCCAGGCCAGATCTCGCCGCCTCATCGTGCGCGGTCAAGCGCCGGACAAACGGAGCCACCTGACTGCCGAAGAGCGCAACGTCTTCGGCGTCATCCAACCCGTGAACCAAATCCCGCGATACCCAGTTTGCTGTAGCCGCGCAGGGCGAGCGCGATCTGTTCGTTGCGGAAGCTTTCTCTGTAATCTGCCAGCCCGGTTGCCACTCCATCGCCGGCGACCGGAACAAGACAACGCCTCGAAAAGCATCTGAGTATTGAATTGTTCGACTTTTCAAGTCTGGCACCGGACTTGCTTCGCCTTCGCACATCCGCGGCCAACAGATGCCGCCGCCTGTGGAGGAAGGCCTGATGCAAGAAACATTCTACGCGGTCATGCGCCGGCAGGGGATCACCCGCCGAAGTTTCCTGAAATTCTGCAGCCTGACGGCGGCTTCCCTCGGCCTTGGACCGGCCCTCGCGCCGAAAATAGCTTACGCGATGGAGTCCAAGCCGCGCATTCCGGTGCTGTGGCTGCACGGGCTGGAATGCACCTGCTGCTCCGAAAGCTTCATCCGCTCGGCGCACCCGCTCGCCAAGGACGTCGTGCTGTCGATGCTTTCACTCGATTATGACGACACGCTCATGGCGGCCGCCGGCCACCAGGCCGAGGCGATCGTCGACGAGGTTGTCGAACAGTACAAGGGCAACTACATCCTCGCGGTCGAAGGCAATCCGCCGCTCAACGAGGACGGCATGTTCTGCATCATCGGCGGCAAGCCCTTCGTCGACCAGCTCAAGCATGCCGCCTCCAACGCCAAGGCGATCATCTCCTGGGGCTCCTGCGCCTCCTGGGGCTGCGTGCAGGCCGCGCGGCCGAACCCGACGCGGGCCACGCCCGTCCATAAGGTTCCCGGCCTGCCGGACAAGCCGATCATCAAGGTGCCCGGTTGCCCGCCGATCGCAGAAGTGATGACAGCCGTCATCACTTATATCCTGACCTTCGAGAAACTCCCCGAACTCGACCAGCAAGGCCGGCCGAAGATGTTCTACAGCCAGCGCATCCACGACAAATGCTATCGGCGCCCGCATTTCGACGCCGGCCAGTTCGTCGAGTCCTTCGATGACGAGGGCGCGCGCAAGGGCTATTGCCTCTACAAGGTCGGCTGCAAGGGACCGACCACCTACAATGCCTGCTCGACGGTGGGTTGGAACGGCGGCCTCTCCTTCCCCATCCAGGCCGGCCATCCCTGCATCGGCTGCTCCGAGGACGGCTTCTGGGACAAGGGCGATTTCTACAGCCGCCTGAGCCGCGTCCACGGCTTCGGCATCGAGGCCGATGCCGACAGGATCGGCACGACGGCCGCGACCGTGGTCGGCGCCGCCGCGGCCGCGCATGCGGCGGCGAGCGTGGTCAAGCGGATGCGCGAAAAGGGCGGGAACAACTGATGGGCATCCGGACGCCGAACGGCTTCAATCTCGACGCCTCCGGCCAGCGCGTCGTCGTCGATCCGGTCACGCGGATCGAAGGCCACATGCGCTGCGAGGTCAACATCGACGAGAACAACATCATTCGCAACGCGGTCTCGACCGGCACCATGTGGCGCGGGCTCGAGGTCATCCTCAAGGGCCGCGACCCGCGCGACGCCTGGGCCTTCACCCAGCGCATCTGCGGGGTGTGCACCGGCACGCACGCGCTCACCTCGGTGCGTGCGGTCGAGGACGCGCTGGGCATCATAATCCCGGAGAACGCCAATTCGATCCGTAACATCATGCAGCTCTCGCTGCAGGTGCACGACCATCTGGTCCACTTCTACCACCTGCACGCGCTCGACTGGGTCAACCCGGTCAACGCATTGAGAGCCGACCCGAAGGCGACGTCGGAGCTGCAGCAGGCGGTTTCGCCGAGCCACCCGATGTCCTCGCCGGGCTATTTCCGTGACATTCAGAACCGGCTGAAGAAGTTCGTGGAGAGCGGCCAACTCGGGCCGTTCAAGAACGGCTACTGGACCAACCCGGCCTATCTGCTGCCGCCGGAAGCCAACCTGATGGCAGTGACGCACTATCTGGAAGCGCTTGACTTCCAGAAGGAGATCATGACGACGCGCACGATCTTCGGCGGCAAGGACATCCATCCCAACTGGCTGGTGGGGGGCGTGCCCTGTGCCATCAACATCGGTGGTGAGATGGCGGCCGGCGCGCCGATCAACATGGAGCGGCTGAACTACGTCCGCAGCGTCATCGAGCGTACCATCGCCTTCGTCGACAACGTCTACATCCCCGACATCATCGCGATCGGCAATCTCTACAAGGCCTGGCTCTACGGTGGCGGGCTGTCGGGCAAGAGCGTGCTCGCCTATGGCGATATCCCCGACAAGGCCAACGACTATTCCGCCGCTAACCTGATGATGCCGCAGGGTGCCATCATCAACGGCAATCTCAAGGAGGTGCTGCCGGTCGACGTACGCGATCCCGAGCAGATCCAGGAATTCGTGCCGCACTCCTGGTACAAGTATCCGGACGAGGCCAAGGGCCTGCACCCCTGGGACGGCATCACCGAGCCGCATTACGAACTGGGGCCCAATGCCAAGGGCACACGCACCAACATCATCGAGCTGGACGAGTCGGCAAAATATTCCTGGATCAAGGCACCGCGATGGCGCGGCCACGCCATGGAGGTCGGCCCGCTCGCCCGCTATGTCGTCGGCTATGCCCAGGGCCACGAGGAAATCAAGGAACAAGTCGATTCCACGCTGCGCGTGCTCGGCGCGCCGCTCAACGCGCTCTTTTCCACGCTCGGCCGCACCGCTGCGCGCGCTCTTGAAGCGCAGTGGGCGGCCCGCAAGCAGGCCTACTTCCTGGACAAGCTGATCGCCAACATCAGGGCCGGCGACTCCTCCACGGCCAACACCGAGAAGTGGGACCCGAAGACCTGGCCGGCCGAGATCAAGGGCGTCGGCTTCACCGAGGCGCCGCGTGGCGCACTGGGTCACTGGGTCCGGATCAAGAACGGCCGCATCGAGAACTACCAGTGCGTCGTGCCGACCACCTGGAACGGCTCTCCCCGCGACAATGCCGGCAATATCGGCGCCTTCGAAGCCTCGTTGATGGACACCAAGGTCGAGCGCGCCGAGGAGCCGGTCGAAATCCTGCGGACCATACACAGCTTCGATCCGTGCCTTGCCTGCTCGACCCACGTGATGGGGCCGGACGGCCGGGAGCTGGCCAATGTCAAAGTGCGGTAGGGAGGGATTTTCGATGAGACGCTCTGTCGTGAAACTCGGCGCAGCAGCATCGCTCGCCGACCTTGCCGGCCCGGCCTGTGCCCGTGTCGGCGCAGGCTATGCGGACGGCGTTGCCGCGGGCCTCGCGCACCCGCTGCTCGGTCTCGACCACCTGCTC
>NZ_JHQR01000216.1 GCF_014843825.1 Mesorhizobium silamurunense | reverse complement strand
AGGCAGGCGGTGACAATCGGGCGGTTACAAATGCTCGGTCGTCAATGGCATATGTGCGATGCTCGTGACGCTTACGATCGCGGTGCAGAGCATGTAGGACTGCTCAGGAGCCCGCGCCTCAACAGCTCAGAAAGTCAGGTTTGGGAATCCCCGAAGCGATAAGGGCACCCCGAACTTGAATTGCGGCCGCTGCAGCAGCGTGCGCCTTTTTGACGGCGCTTTCTTCGGTGCCAGCAAGCAGTCGGGCGGCGGGTAGCCACCATTAAACGCATCATCCGCCCCGGTCGTATCAAGGGGAATATCGACAATTTCTGCGGGTATCTTTACTCTCATTCTCCCTGTGTGGAGATGGGCCGGATCGGAGCCACATTTGACGACAATTTCGGAAACGCCTGCATTCAGGCATCGTTCGATAGTCGCCGAAGGATCAGAATCACCCAATAGCTCGCACTCGTCGCTGAAGTTGGCAAAGCAATGTCCGCAATGCAGAGCGCGCTTAGGATGTTCTGTCGAGCCTCCTCAGTGCTCAGCCAAAGACGTTTCACCCTCTCGAGCCCGGCCGATCTCATTCAGTACTGATTCGCGGTCGGCCGGCGCGAGTATTGCAAGGCTAATTCCGGAAAAATAGATCAGGTTCCGCTCACTCAGGCCTGTTGCGGAGCGCCTCGGGATCGTCCGCAAGACGCTCTGCTGCCGAGCCTTCCCGCCAATATGTGAAGCTGCGTTCATACCTATCCTATTCCGGTCGGTTGTTTACTCTTCGGTCTTGCCCTCGAAATCCAGAAGCTTCCCAACCGGAACATATTTCTGGCCGTCGAACTGGTAGAGCTGCAGGGCTTCGATCGGGAAGACGTCGGAGCCGGCTTTGGTGTTCAGCTTGATCCCATCCAGCAGCAGCGGATTGTCCCACTTCTGGATGTTGAAGACGGCCTCCAGGAGCGCAGCACGGGTCGGCTTCTTCATCTCTTCAAGCGCCTTCACGAGGGCATCACCGGTCGCATAGCCGACCTGTCCGATCGTGTTGGCGAAGACGAAGTTGACCTTGGCCGCGGCGATGTCGGTCAGATACTCGTCGATGCCGGCATCACCGGTCTTTTCCGGGCTGACGATTGGTTTCAGGAAGTTTGAGGTAATGATGCCCTTGGCGTTGTCCAGTCCCACCGCCTGCAGGATCGGATAGGCCGAGGAAAGATTGGTGACGAGCGTCAACGGCTTCCAGCCGCTTTCGGCCTGGAAGCGGATCGCTTCGCCACCCTGCTGTGGCGCGGCGATGATAACCAGCGTATCGGCACCCGAGGCCTTGAGTGCGGTGAGCTGCGTTTCCACGGTCGGATCCTGCGAGGTCACGGGCTGCCGATCGACGACCTTAACGCCGGAGCCTTCGATGGCCTTGTCGAAGGCCTTCATGAAGGTCTCGCCAGTCTCGGTGTTGAGGTAGAGGATCGCGACCTTAGCCCCGGGCTTGTTGTCCTTGAGATAGGTGGCAAAGGACGTCGCCTCGGTCGAGAACGCCGGGACGAACCCGATCTCCTCATGCGGCGCGTTCAGCTTATGGACGCCCGAATACATGAAGACATTCGGAACTTTCCGCTGCTCGATATAGCGCCCGATGGCGACATTGTTCGGCGTGGCAGCCGTGCCGACAAGGGCGAAGACTTTATCCTGCTCGACCATCTCGCGCACGTTGGCGAGCGTGCGCTGCGGATCGAGCATGTCGTCCTTGATCACCAGCTCGATCTTGCGTGTCTTGCCATCGGACATCTTGACGCCACCCATGGCATTGGCCGCCTCGACGCGGGCGCGGATGCCTTCTGCGACCGCGCCGACGACGGCAACCGGCCCGGTGAGTGGACCGGTGATGCCGATCTTGACGGTGCTGTCGGTGATGCCTGGTGTCTGGTCCGCTCTCGCCGAGGCGGCGCCGACGGCCAGTGCAAACACAGCTGCCGTTAGAAGCATTTTGGGCATGCGAAGACTTGGTCTCATAACTTCCTCCCTAGTTTGCCGATTGTCCGGCTTTGCCGTTGGGGTTCGACCGCGTCGTCAACGCAGCGGTGAGTCTATCCACCAGGCCTGCCACTCCACCGCGCGCCAAAAGCATGATGCCGATCAGTGCCAGCGCGTAGATGACGTTGCCGAGTGCGAGATTGATGTTGGACGTCCATGTCGGGACAAAAGTTATGAACAGCCCGCCGACGAATGCGCCGACAATGCTCGTCGAGCCGCCGACGATGCTCCCGATCACGATCGTGATCGAAAGTGGAGCGAGAAAGGACTGCGGACTGATGAAGCCGTTGAGGATGGCGAAAACGCCGCCGGCAAGTCCGGCGAGCGCCGAGCTGATGGCGAACGCCCAGAGCTTGGTCTTCGTCAGGTTGACGCCGAGGGCCTCGGCGATTTGGGAACTGTCGCGTTGGGCGCGCAGCGCGCGGCCGACATCGCCGAAGAGAACGAGGCGCACGATCATCGCCGCGACGCAGGCGCATCCCAGCGACACCAGGTAGAGCCAAAGCTCGGAGTAATCGGCCAGGAACGCGGGCGGCTCCAGGGAGTCGATCGGCAAGCCGGAGACGCCGCCCGTCCAGGTGCCGAGCTTCAACAGAAGTTGCGGAAACGCAGCAGCGACACCAAACGTGATGATGGCGAGCTGCAGTCCCTGCAAGCGCAAGGCCGGAAGGCCGACAACGAGGCCGGCCAGCGCGGTGACGGCGGCTGCTGCCGGCAGGGTCGCCAGTGGGTGGACGCCGTAGGTCGCATTCAAAATGGCGGTGACGTAGGCGCCGATGCCGAACAGCGTTCCTTGAGCGAGGCAGATCTGTCCGGCAAAACCCATAAGCAGGTTAAGCCCCAGGATGGCGATGGCGTAGGAGATCGCGATGCTCACCTGTTGCAACTGAAAGCCCGACAGGCAGACCGGCAGAAGCGCGGCAACCAGTAGAAAACCGACGATTGTCGCGGCCGTGCGCACAACGCTGTTCCTCATAGCTTCGTGACCTTCTGCGAGCCGAACAGACCGACGGGCTTAACCAGCAGGACGAAGAGGGTAAGGACGATCGGAACCGCGATGCGCATGTCTGCCCCGAGAAAGCCGACATAGTTGGCGCCAAGGCTCTCGCTGACGCCCACAAGCAGGCCTCCGGCCACCGCGCCGAGCGGACTGTCCCAGCCCCCCACGGTTGCCGCGGCGAGGCCGTAAAAGAGTATCGGGGTCATCATGGTCGGGCTCAGAAACAGCCGGGGCGCGACAAGCACGGCCGCGACCGTCCCGATCACCGCGGCGAAACCCCAGCCGAGCATGAGCATGCGCTCGACATTGACGCCGACCAGAACGCTGCGGACGCGATCGAAAGCCGCGGCCCGCATGGAGAGCCCCAGCCTCGTGAAGGCGAAGAGGCATCCGATGACCGCAGCCAGGACAATGAGCATCAGCAGGGTTCCAGCCGACGACGCCAGGATCCGCACGTCACCAAGGCTGAAGCTGCCTTCGGGAAACAGGCTGGGGAACGGCTTCTGTTCGGCGCCCCACAGCCAGGTCACCATCGCCTGGAAGAGCACGAACATGCCGAGCGTGACGACCACGGTCGCCTCGACAGGCGCCGCCAGGAGCGGGCGGATAAAAAGCCGAAACGTCAAGACTCCCAGCAAAAAGGAACAGGCCAGGCCGATCGCGATGGAAAGCCATAAGGGCAGACCCCACAGGCAAAGCTGCCACGTGAAGTATGCGGAGAAGGTCGCCATTTCGCCTTGACCGAAATTGACGACGTTGGTGGCGCGAAAGATCAAAACCAGCGCAAGCGCAAGGGCCGAATAGATGGCGCCGGTGGCGAGGCCGCTGACGATGATTTGCACAAAAAGCGTCAAGCCCAGCCCCCCAACTGCAAGGCCGGGGCCTCTGACCTCTGCGCCCTGGCACCGAGGGCTTTGGCCGAACCGGTCTTGGCGGATAATGACGGTTTGGTGGAGGGGACGACGATCAGGAACGGCAGTCCGGCCGTGTCGTGAATGTCGATGAAAGATGCTTGAGCGAGCTGGTCTGTCGGCGCGTGTTTTGCGGAGCGTGAGATCAGCACGAGGGCAACGATCAGCACGGCATAGGTGCCGCTTGGAGCAATGCCGCACACAATAAGTTGGTGTAGCGCCGTCACACTAGTCCCCGAGGTAAGATTTTTGGATGTGCTCATCAGCAAGTATCGCGCTGGCTGAGCCTTCAGACACGATATGCCCGGCCTCGATGACATAGGCGCGGTCGGCAAACTTGAGGGACAAGTCGGCATTTTGCTCCACCACCAGGAGCGTCATTCCATCGGTGTCGCGCAGTTCCTTGAAGATCGCGAATATTTCGCGCGTGATGACAGGCGCGAGGCCCAGGGACGGCTCGTCACACAGCAGCAGCTTCGGCCGGGACATCAGAGCCCGTGCCACCGCGAGCATCTGTTGCTCGCCACCGCTGAGGTTGCCGGCCAGTTGGGAGCGTCGTTCGCGCAGCCGTGGGAAGCGGTCGTACCACCGCTCCTTGTCCCGTCGGACCCGGCGACTGTCGGAGACAATCGTGGCGCCCAGCGTCAGGTTTTCGTCGACTGTGAATTCGGTGAAAGTGCCTCTGCCCTGAGGGATCTGCGCTATTCCGCATTGCAGGCGCCGTTCCGGCGCCATCTTTTGCAGATCGCTTCCCCCATAGGCAATCTCGCCGGACGAGCGGATCGTGCCCGAAAGGGCGCGCAGCAGGGTGGTTTTTCCCGCTCCATTGGCGCCGAGCAGGACGACGAACTCGTTTTCCCCGATGCCGAGCGTGCAGTCAAAAAGCGCGCGCACCTTGCCGTATCCGGCCGAGAGATTTCGGATATCGAGAAGCGTCACTCGCTCCTCCCGAGGTAGGCGGCAATAACAGCTTCGTTGGTTCTGATTTCCTTGGGGCGCCCGGATGCGAGATTTCGACCGAGGTGGAACACATGAATCCGGTCGCAAAGGCTCATAACCAGGCCCATGTGATGCTCTATCAGGAGGATCGAAAGTTTGCGGCTATGCCGGATCGTAGTGATGAGCTTGCCGAATTCGCTGACCTCGCCATGGGTCAGTCCGCCCGCCGGCTCGTCGAGCAGCAGGAGCCTGGGTTCGGCCGCGAGGGCGCGCGCTATCTCCATCCGCTTTTGCAAGGGATAGGGCAGGGAGTCCGCGCGCGCAGCCGACAAGGCTGACATTCCCAGCTCTTCGAGAATTGCTTCGGCTTGCCGGCGGACGGCCTTCTCTTCGGCCCATGCGCCGACGGGGTTGAGAAGAGCACGCACGAACTTTCCGCCCATCTTGTGGTGCGCGCCGAGCATTACGTTTTCGAGGACGCTCAGCGAGCCGTAGACGCCGACGTTTTGAAACGTCCGCGCGATCCCGAGGCCAATAATGTCGCGTACGGCCGCGTCGGAGATGGTTCGGCCCGACAGCTGGATGGAGCCGCGCTGAGGACGGGTCAAACAGGTGATTGCATTCAGGAAGGTGGTCTTGCCTGCGCCGTTGGGGCCGATCAAGCCGCAAATCTCTCCGTCGCCAACGTCGAGCGAGACGTTGTCGAGCGCCTGCACGCCTCCGAAGCGGACCGATACGCCGTTCGCCGCGAGCACGGGCAGATAGGCGCCGATGTGTTCTTGCACAGCCCGCACTCCTCCCAGCGCGTCGTGGACGCGGCCGGTTTAGCGGCCTCTCCACTTTAAGATACCAAACAGTATTTGAAGTCTGATACGTATGTCAACTAACTTCGCCGTCCCTGCCGTCACAATTCGAGGCGGCGGCGAGCGGCCGGTTTGCGGATTGACAAAGCACACCAGATACGTTTTGGTATTTGAAATCTAATCGGTATCCAGAAGGAACCGATTACGGAGAACTCAGACCGGGGAGGACGGTGTGACTTCATCCTGCCAGAAGGGGCCGCAATGACTGCCGGCGCCCGGTATTTTGTCGAAGTCAGTGGTGTCTCGACGTGATCGGCGTTGCCCGATCGCCGCAGGAAGCGGTCATGCTGGCGACTGCGATTTGCGGCGTTGTGCTCTTCGGCCTGACCGCCTTGATGCGCTGGGCGCGCGTCGACCGACGCTGGTACGATCCGCTGATCCCGCTCGGCTTCTTCCTGTCTTACTGGCTGACCTACAATCGGCTTCCATCCTTCCCGCCGGTCGGCGCCGTCAACAAGGTGTTCTACATCGCGGCAGTAGGATCCGTTCTGGGCTTGGCAGCGGAATGGGCAGGCAGCCGCGCGCTTGGGCTGTTGCTGCTGGCGGCAATGCCGCTCGCATCAGCCGCCTACATCGGCGACAAGATAGTCCTGGCACAGCCATTCGACCTGGTGGTCGCCGCTCTGGCGGGAGCGGCAGTTCTCTACGCGTTGTATCGCGAGGCGCAGTTTCCCGATGAGGGATCAAATCTGCGCCCAGCCGTAATGCTCGCGGTGGCCAGTGCCGGTTTTGCTCCAATTGCCTTCTTGGGGGCTTCGTCTTCCAGCCTGCAATTGTCCCTCGGCGTTGCCTTTGCGATTGCCGGTGTCGTGTTTTGGCACCTGCTCAGGCCCAACTACCGCTTCGGATGGGGGTCCTTGATTGGCGGGGCCGGGGGCATGATCGCGGTGGCGCAAACCGTCGCGCTGATCACCCGCAAGATCGACCTTCTCGCTCTCGCGATGCTCTCCCTGGTTTTCCTGGTCCCTTCGATCTGTCGCGGAATCCTCGACCATCTCGGAAAGTCCAACCGGGCTGTCGCCACGTTGGTGTTCGCGGGACTCTGCCTGGTACCGGCCGTCGCCGCGGTCGCAGTCACGCTGTCGCGCAACGGTTTCAGCCTTCCGATGTGAATGAGCTCTTCAACCCGCGTATCAACAATGGAGGACGGAACATGAACTACAAACTTAAAACAGCGTTGCTCGCTGCGGCGCTCGCATCGGCACCGATCGGCCTGGGAGCGGCCAGAGCGCAACCGATCACCTTTGATATAGATCCGGTGCATTCAGGCATCGTGTTCTTTATCAATCACCTGGGATTCTCAAACGTCATCGGCGTTGCCAGAGAATTCTCCGGAGAGTTCACCTTCGACAAGGATGCGCCGGAAGCCAGCAAACTGCAGGCAAAGGTCAAGGTGTCCAGTATTTCCACCAACAATTCCCAGCGCGATGGCGACATCCAGGGCGCCGACTGGTTCAATGCCACCGAGTTTCCGGAGATCACCTTCGTCGGCACCAAATTTACCAAGTCAGGCGACAAGCAGGGCTCCATCACGGGCGATCTCACCATCGCTGGTGTGACCAAGCCGGTGACGCTCGATGTGACCTTCAACGGCCAGGGCAAGAACCCTTGGGACGGCAGCCTTGAAGCCGGCTTCAGCGCGACCACGAAGTTGAATCGCAGCGACTTCGGCATGACAGCCAACATTCCCCTGATCGGGGATGAAGTCACGCTGCGCATTGAAACGGAGGGGCGCGGCCGCAGCTGATGGCTATGCTCCCGGTTTGGCCTGCAAGCCGCCCACGGACGTCCGCACGGATGCCCGCTGGCTACAGCCGGGCAGCGCCGGTAGGCGGCACCTTCTATCAGGCTCTCGCGCCGCGACGCTCGCCCGCGCAGCGGCACGAGGCGACCATGGCGCGCCGCTGGTCGGCGCGCCATGAAGCGGGCACGGCTCTTCAGAGGCGGGCTACGAGCTCAAGCTATCGATGAGCGGTCGTCGGCATCGGCGCTTTGCCACGAGCCGCGCTCGTAGAGCCATCTGGCCGTATTCTTGATGCCGCCGAACGGAAAGACATGGAGCTGCGCAATCGCCGAACCCGGCTTTGCCCGCAAATGGTCTTCGATCGGGCCGACGAAGCTCTCCGGCGAGTGGCTGGTGGCAAGCGCGGCAAGTGAACCGCTGCGCTTTTTCAGAAAATTCAGCGAGTTGCCGACGCCGCACAACGCCGCATATTTCAGCAAGGTCGTGATCTTGGCCGGACCGGCAACCCCAAGGTGGACGGGCAGGTCCAATCCGAAAGCTGCGAGCCCGTCTGCCCAGGCGATGAATTTGTCCGCATCGAAGCCAAATTGGGTGACGATGCGCATCCTTGCTCCGCTGCGCTCGGCCCAGGCGCTCTTCATGCGAAGTGCTGCAATCGCCGCCTCCTCGCCAAAGTCGCGACTGACTTCCGGATGGCCGGCCATGCCGACCTCGGTGATGCCGTACTTGTCGACGAAACCGGTAGCAAGCACGTCAATGGAAGAGGAAAACGAGCCCGCTGGCGCTGCTACGTCCCCGCCGATGATAAGCACATCGCGAACGCCGGCTTCCTCCGCGAGGGCCTTCAGCCGCGCCTCCAGCGTCTCGCGCGTTGTCAGCCGACGGGCGGCTATATGGGGAACGGCTGTGTAGCCAAGGTCCCTGACGCGTCGGGCAGCTTTGGCCAGCGTCGGCGTGTCCGCCAGGCCAATGTCGGTGATGTAGATCCGGACCCCCGGCGGCAACAGGCCCGGCAAGTCAGGGGAGTCGATCACCTGGCTTGGCGCCATCTCGATCGAGGCGTCGATGGAGGAGGGGCGGATGTTCTCGAGACGTATGATCTTTTCCACGCGTGTGGCTCCAGTGTTAGGCGAAGACGACGGTCTTGCGTCCGTTCAGCAAGACCCGGTCTTGAAGGTGGAAGGCGACCGCGCGGGCCAATACGCGGCGTTCGATGTCCCGGCCCTTGCGAACAAGGTCATCGGGAGTGTCGGCATGGGTCACATGCTCGACGTCCTGGGCGATGATCGGGCCCTCGTCCAAGTCTTCGGTGACGTAATGCGCCGTTGCTCCGATCATCTTCACGCCACGCTCGTGCGCCTGATGATAGGGCTTGGCGCCCTTGAATCCCGGCAGGAAGGAATGGTGGATGTTGATGCAGCGACCAGAGAGGTACGCTGAGAAGTCGTCAGACAGGATCTGCATGTAGCGGGCGAGAACGATGAGCTCGGCCCCGCTATCCTCGATCACGCGCTTGATTTGCGCTTCCTGGGCGGCCTTCGTCTCATGGGTGATCGGGAACTGATGGAAGGGAATGGTATCGTCGGGGGAGAGGTTCAGGGCGTCTCGCGGATGGTTGGAGACGATGGCGACAACCTGCATGGGCAACTCGCCCAGCCGTTGGCGGTAGAGCAGGTCAACCAGGCAATGGTCGAACTTCGAGACAAGCAGCAGAACCTTGCGTGGCAGGTTCTGGGGCCGCAAGGTCCATTGCAGGCCGAAGCGCTTGACTTCTTCGGAGAAGCGGCCGGCGAGATCGTCCAGGGGTGAAGGCAAATCGAACGCCACCCTCATGAAGAACCGGTCCGTCTCGGGGTCGTCGAATTGCTGGGCCGCGGTGATGTTGCCGCCATGCGCGGCCAAACGGCTGGCAACGCCGGCGACGATGCCCGGCCGGTTCTTGCATTGCAGGGTAAGCAGATAGGACTTTTTCATACCCGGTCTCCGGGTTTGACGGCCGAGCTGAACGGCAAGGCGGTCTCTTGCGTCGCAGCGCGACACCGGCGGGGTTAGCCCCGACAGTCTTGGCTGCGGACGGCTTATGAAGGGGGAGGGCGGCCATGCAGCCGCCCTCTGTTCGGATGTGCGGCTCAGGCGTTTTTGCGGTAGCTGGTCCGCGCGTGTGCATCGATCGGCGCCGGGTGAACGGTGGCGCGGATCTTGACTTGCACGTGGTTCTCGACCTGCACCTTGGAGGATGGCTTGGGCTCGCCCCACACCACGACCAGCTCGGTGCCAGGCTCTGCCACCGCCGCATCCACGACCGCGATCGAGAGCATCGAGCGGTAATTGGCCGAATATCCGGTATGAAGCGAACGCCCGCGAAACCTTCCGTCCGGCGCCTCGACGCGGTCGTAATGATAGGTCGCGTAGTGGGCGATCGGGAGATTGATGAACTTCGCCCCGACACCTGGCTGGTACATCGAGGCCCAGGCCTTGGCGACATCGTCGCCATTCCACTGCAGCGTCACTTTGCGCTTCGCCGTGGTCTGGCCGCCGGCCACGTGGGCTTCCAATGCCTTGCGGCCGACGAAGTCATGGTCGAACTTAATGATTTTCCCGTAGCCCACGTCGTAGGGCGAGAAATAGTAGTCCGCGATGTTCTCGGAGAAGTAGCTTCCGCCGAGGGACACATTGGCATCGATCTCGTCGGCAGGAAGCCACTTGCGGAAGCCCTCGGTGCTGTTGCCCGAATAAAACGCGGGGAGTGGACGCGGCAGCCATCCGGATTCGAGCGAGTTGGTCAGGTAAGCGCGGCCGCCGACCTGAATCATGTCGTGCTTTTTGCCGGCCGCAATCAGCGCGGCGCGCACGACCTCATGATCGGCCCACGGACCGACGAACTCAAAGCCGGGCTCGCCGGCCATGCCGTGGCGCAGTGCGCGCACCATCTTGCCGGCGATCGTGAATCGCGTGCCATGGAAGAACTTCACATCCGGCGGCTCGCCGCCGATCAGGTCCCGGATGACGTTGAACGCTCCAGGTCCCTGGATTTCGTAGCGGTAGCAAAGGGGATTTCCCTTGCGAGCGTAGGACGGGTTGTCCCGCACCAGCTCGACGTCGTAACCGCCGGTCTCGGCATGATACTGGAGCCAGTTGATCGTCGGCGGAATGCCCACCGCCTGGAATTCCTCTTCCTCGTAACGGAACAGGATGTTGTCGCCGATGAGCTGGCCTTCGTCGTTGACCGCAACGTACTGCTTGGCTGCGTCGACGGGGAAGTACTCAACGCTGTTGATCGCCGTGTCGCGGATAAGCTTCAGCGCGTCCTTGCCCCTGATGTTCAGGTCGGCGAGGTGATGCGACTGGTCGTACAGCACGGCGTTGCTGCGCCAGGCGAGTTGTTCGTCGCGCCAGTTGGTGAATTCCGGCGTCACCGGCGTACTGACGATGGGCGGGCTCTGTGATTCCCAGAGCATGGTTTGCGCGCTTCCGGCGTCAGCGATCTTCTGTTCGAGATTAGCGGCCATTTATTTCCTCCTGTGCAGCTCCCCATCGGGCTAGTCCCTTGCACGGCATCTAACAACCCAATAGGTTCGATACAGGTCATCGAAATATTGCATAAAGAGGGGACCGTCATGCTGTCAGGAGAGCTTGCGCAAGTTGATCTGAATGCCTTGCAGGCGTTGGTGATGGTCAACGACTGCCAGTCGTTCTCAGAGGCGTCGGAACGCCTCGGCGTCAACCAGTCGACGATCAGCTATTCAATCAAGCGCCTGCGGAAAGCCTTCAACGATCCGATCTTCGTTAGGCAAGGCAACTCGATCCTGTCGACCGACAAGTGCCGTCAACTCGCGCAGGAGGCCCGCCATGTCCTGGAGCGAATGCAGGCGTTGTCATCCCTGCAAGGCTTCGATCCCCGCACGTCCACGGGCAGCGTAACGATCTCATGTAACCACCACGAGCGCATGTTCCTGATGCCGGCGTTCGTGCGGCAGGTTCAGCAGCAGGCACCCCAGATCACCATCAACATCTTTGAATCCGCGGTGCACGGCAAGCAGCAGCTGAAGGAGAATATCTGCGATATCGTGCTCGGTCCGGTGGCGATTTTCGGCGATATCTACTACCGCCGCAAACTCTTCACCGATCACTACGCGTGCATCATGGATTCCAGCCATCCGCTGGCGGCCGGCGAACTGACGATGGATCGCTACAGGCAAACGCGGCACATCGCCGTGACGCACAATGGCCAGTGGGAAGCCTTGTACTTCGCGGCGCTTCGGGCAGCCGACATCAGGATCTCGCCGAGCGTGATTGTGCCCAGTCACGACAACCTTGAGGCGCTGATCCGGGGCACGGAACTGGTGGCGACCATTCCCCACCGCCTAGCCCGGCGGCTTTCAGACAAGCTGACGTTGAAGCCCTTTCCGCTCGAAGTGCTGATCCAGATCGACATGTATTGGACCGAGCGTTCGCACTACTCGGGCCTGCATGCCTGGACCCGCCAAATCCTTGCCGAGGTCGCAGCAACGATCTGAGCGGCCAGGAAGGTCCAGTCAAGGGGATGTCGTCTCGCCGGTTGCCGGCGCTGCCTCAGGTCGTTGCGCCGAGCAAGACCACGGAAATCGTCGCCGGCTGGTCGCCGGGATTGCGCCATGCGTGACGAGTGCCCCGTTGAACCACCGTGTCGCCGGCATTGAGCTCGACCGTCTTGCCGTCATCGAGTTCGAGGGCCAGTCTGCCCTTGATCACCGTCACGTAGTCGATGGTCGGCGTCTGGTGCATACCCGGACTATCCGGCTCCATCCGCTCGGCAATGCCAGGTGATGCCTCGGTGAGTTCGGGCCCGGCCAGCGCTGGGTTCCATTCCGACGACATGAAGACGCCGTCTGGAGGGAAGGTGATGATCCAGAACGACGACCCGCCTGCCGGCATGATCATGGTGCCTGTGGTGTCCATGGGATCTCGGTTTTCGATATTGCCCAGATCCGGCGTCCCCTCGATTTTCCACTGCGGCGACGATACGAAACCCGGCGTGTGCCGAAGGACCATCTCCTGGGGCGAGGGGCCGTCACTGACGACCACGGATTTGCCGGTTGCATTCCTGCCGGTGACGACGCGCCGAACCTTCATTTTGGAACCTCCCAGGAGACTTGGCTTCAGCTTTGAAAGTCACAGGGCCGAGATGAGGCAAGCGAGCGCCCAGAAAAGCGGGAATTCCGGCCCCATCTGCTGCCAGCGCCATTTGACGCCGTTGATCTTCACCACCGCGTAGGCTGCTCCGAGCAGCACGACGATCGCGCAGCCGGTGGCCACCCTTGGGTAGATATTGAAGACCAGGCCGACAGCGGCCAGAACCTCCAGGACGATCGTCAGGACAAGGAAGGCCTTGCCAGGCCTCAGACCGGCTTTCTCAAACGTGCCCGGAGCTTTGTCAAAATTCCTGACCTTCCCCATCAGATGCGGGAGGAACCAGATTCCGCACAGGATCCTCAGATAGTCCTGCGGTTGCAGCTCGAACGCCATCGTATTCCTCTCCCCAAGCAGCATCGCGGCTGCGTTCGTTGTCAGGCATGTCGCGTCCAAACGAGCAGTTGCGCCCGTTCGGCGCGCTTCCGTCGGCAAAACAGCGATTGCTGGTCGGCGCCGCAAATCGGGTCTTGCGCCATCCATTTCAGATACTGTACGGTATCCACAGTCCAGTCGGAATGTCAACTCGATCCGGTTGGCGGGATTTGAGGAGGAAGATCGTGACAGTGATGATGCGGGCCGCGCGGCTGCACGCGGTAAATGAACCCATGCGGATCGAGGAGGTCGCCAAGCCGCGAGCGTCCGGGACCGACGTTGTGGTCGAAGTCAAAGCCTGTGGCATGGTCCCGAACCTCGCCAACGTGCTGAACAACTGGGAGAACTGGTATCCCCACCAGCCGCTGCCGCCAAAGCCCGCGACTTTCGGGCTTGATCCTGCCGGCATCGTGCATGAGGTCGGCGAGCAGGTTGTTGCCCTGAAACCTGGCGACCGCGTCTACGTCAATCCGCTGCGTTCCTGCGGCGCCTGCCACGCCTGCGCCAGCGGCAACCAGATGAAGTGCGACTACTTCACCTTCGCCGGATATTTCGGCTTCAATCGCAACAGCCTGGAAATCTACAAGCGCTATCCCGGCGGCGGCTTCGCGCAATTCATGAGCGCGCCCCAAAGCTCCATCGTCAAGATACCGGACAATATGACGTTTCCGCAGGCCGCCCGCATGGGCTATCTCGGCACGTCCTATTCGGCGCTCAAGAAGCTGGGCAACCTTGCAGGTAAGTCGCTCATCATCAACGGCGCGACCGGAACGCTGGGTGTCGGAGCGACCCTTTTTGCGCTGGCCATGGGTATCTCCACGATTTACGCCGTCGCGCGCGGCAAGCCCTTGCTGGAGAAGCTGAAGCGGCTCGCGCCGAACCGGATCGAGACCTTTTCCAACCTGGACGGCAAGGTCGCCGACTGGGTCCGCTCCAAGAACCACGCCGGCGCGGATTTCATGCTCGACAGCCTCGGGGCCGTGGCCGACGTCAACGCGATGAAGGACGCGATGATGGGGGTCAAACGCGGGGGCAGCATCGTCAACATCGGCGGCACGGGCGCCGACATGCTGTTCAACACCAAATGGTGGATGGACAACTCAATGGTGCTCACCGGCTCAGCCTGGCTCAGCACCGCGGAGGGCATGGAGATATCGGAGCTGGTCCGGTCCGGCGCGGTCGACCTTTCCGTGCTGGAAGCCCGCACCTATCCGCTGGACCAGATCAACCAGGCGATCAACGGCGTAGCCTCAGGCGACGGCGGCTTCACCAACTACGTGCTGGAACCCTGAGCTGAGGCCGCGCCACCGTTGCGCCGGCAGGAGGTCATGCCGTCGGCGCCGGATTGGAGAATGCCATGATAATCGACTGCCACGGCCACTACACGACCGAGCCCCCGGCGCATCATGCCTATCGCAAGGCACAGATGGAGTTTGCCGAGGGCAAACGCGACGCAGGTCCGCCCTATCCCGACATCAGCGATGAGATGCTTCGGGAGACGATTGAAGACAACCAGCTTCGCCTTCAGCGGGAGCGCGGCTCCGACCTGACGATCCTGTCGCCGCGGGCATCCGGCATGGGTCATCATGTCGGTAGTGCGGCTTTGAATGCCGAATGGTCGCGTGTCTCCAATGATCTCATTGCGCGCATCGTCGACATGTTCCCGCTCAACTTTGCCGGTGTCTGCCAGCTGCCGCAGTCGATGAGCGGTGACCTTGCTCCTGTGCTCGCCGAACTCGAGCGCTGCGTTGTCGAGCTGGGCTTCGTCGGCTGCAACCTCAACCCGGATCCGTCCGGCGGCTTCTGGTCCGCGCCGCCAATCTATGACCGCTACTGGTATCCCCTCTTCGAGAGGATGGTCGACCTCCAGGTGCCGGCCATGATCCATGTTTCGGGCGCGTGCTCGGCCTGCCTGCACACCACCGGAGCGCACTACATCAATGCCGACACGACGGTGTTCATGCAGTTGGTTCAGGGAGACCTGTTTCGCGACTTCCCCGATCTCAAGCTGATCATTCCCCATGGAGGCGGCGCGGCTCCTTATCACTGGGGCCGCTATCGCGGGCTGGCCATCATGATGGAAAAGCCGGACCTCGCCACTCACCTGATGCGCAACGTCTATTTCGACACTTGCGTCTACCACCAGGCCGGGATCGACACGCTGTTTCGCGTCCTCGGTGCGGACAACATCCTCTTCGGCTCGGAACTTCTGGGCGCGGTCAAGGCCGTGGACCCGCTGACCGGCTTCAACTTCGACGACACGCGCCGCTATATCGATGCCTTGGGCCTCGATGAACCTGATCGCGCGGCGGTGTTCGAAGGCAATGCGCGCAAAGTCTACCCGAGGCTCGACGCGAGGCTCGAGCGACAGGGCCGCTAGGCTGGATATGTCGACCAAAGCCCCCAATCCCTGGAGAGATCAATGGCAAGAGTCGTGACAAACACCGAGCGTACGCCGCTCGAACTGTGCGACGCACTGGGCGCGCTGGGCGTTGCCACCGTTCACGAGGCCCAGGGGCGTAAAGGGCTGCTGGCCCCACGGCTACGCCCCATCTATGACGGCGCCAAGATCGGCGGCAATGCGCTTACCTGCGAGGTCGCGCCGGGCGACAACTGGACCATCCACGTGGTGTTGGAGCAGGCGCGGCCGGGCGACATACTGGTCGTGACCCCCACCTCGCCGTGCGAGGACGGATTTTTCGGCGACCTTCTGGCAGAATCGGCGATGGCCCTCGGCATCCGTGGCCTAGTGATCGATGCCGGCGTTCGCGACGTGGCTACCTTGCGAGCAATGACGTTTCCGGTTTGGTCAAAGGCGATCTTCGCTCAGGGAACGGTGAAAGAAACGCTTGGCGATTGCCAGGTTCCCATCATCTGCGCCGGCGTCCGCATCTGCCCCGGCGACGTGATCGTGGCCGATGACGACGGCGTCTGCGTGGTACCTCATGCAAACGCGGAGTCGGTTGCCAAAACCGGGCGAGAGCGGGAGGCGGCCGAGGAAGACAAGCGCCGCCTCTATGCCGCCGGTAAGCTCAGCCTTGACGTCAACGCCATGCGCGATCGCCTTCGGTTGAAGGGGCTTGTCTACGAATAAATGACGATCAGGAGGCTGCGGTCCGCCGCCGTGCGGCTTTCTCGACCTTGTATCTGTAGAGATGGGCCTCGTGCATTGACGTCAGTGCAACCCGAACCATTTCGCCGGGTGCCTTGTCGTCCATGAAACTCGACATGCCGCCATAGACAAGTTCCAGAACGATGCCGCCCACATAGAGGGGGCGGGGCTCGGCGACATCATGCGGAAACAACTTGTCCGACAGCAGCCGGCCTAGCCCCTCCCACTGGTCACTGAACAGGCGCAGATGCCGATCCTCCAGGGTGTTGTCGCGGCGCGCGATGCGCAGCAAGTCGATAGCCAAGGTTCCCCAGCGCTTGTCCTTGGCGCGTTGGTTGGCCCACTCGCAAAGGGACTCGATGACGTCCTTCGGCTCGTCGATGCTTCGAAGCCTTTCGGTCAGTTCGACCACATCTCCGCCCGCGTTGCGCTCGAGGAGTTGGAGGAAGATGTCTTCCTTGTTCGCGAAATTGGAGTAGAAGGCGCCTTTCGAGAAGCCGGCCTCTTCTGCAATCCGCTCAATAGACGCGCCGGAATAGCCGTCCCGGGCCACCATCTCGCTAGCCGACGCCAGCAGCTTTTCGCGCGTCAGGGCTTGGCTTTGTTCGCGGGTCAGTCGCGCCATTTCGAAATCCATCCAATCAACGTATCAGGATACCCAGCGTATCTGAGTATTCAAGTTAGAGGGCTCGATCTCTGTGGGCAAGTGGAAGGTGGGCAATCAGGCGACCATACCGAAGCATCGTCGCGGATCTACTTGGCACAAGCGTCAATTCGATTCATCCAGAAGTCACGTGGCAGCACCGAGATAAGATGCGTCAAAGACTTTCAATGCCTCGCCGCGGCGAACCTCATCGAGCAATTTCGCACGGATCATTAGGTCGATCGTCGTGCGCAACGCTTTTTCAGGCACTGCCAGCCTGTCCGGCCACATGCCCATGCCGCGCATGTATTCCAGGCCGCGCCTGGCCAGTGTCTGGTTTTCTGGCGTTGTGATGCGTTGGAAGATCGGCAGAGCTACATCCTGTCTTGTAGGGTCATTGGTGATCGCATGGGCCTCGATTAAGGCCTTGATGAAGCGGACGACCACGTCCCTATTCGCCTGCAGCCACGACGATCGGCCGATGATAGCGGTGAAGACGATCTCGGGTATGAACGCGTTGACCTCGCCGATCAGTTTGTAACCCTGGTCCTCGGCCAGGAAGTTCCAGGGCGCGGGCTGGGGAGCACAGTCGATTTCTCCGGCCTGCAGCGCCTCCCAGCGTTTGGTGTGGATGCCCGCAAGCACGAATTCATAGTCGCCTGGGTAGCGTAATCCTTGGGAGGCCAGCACAATTTGCGTATAGATCGCCGTACCCTCGGTCAGCGAGGAGGTGCCTATCTTCTTTCCTTTGAGGTCAGCCAGGGAGCCGATCTCGGGCCGCGCCACGATGGACATCGGCAGCCGCACCGCATTGGCCGCCGCGATGCGCAGTTCTCCACCCTTCACGAAGTCCGCGACTGCCCCTTCCGGCGGCGTGATCGCAAGGTCGGCCTCGCCCTCGAGGACCGCGCCCGTTGCCTTGTCGACGCTGCCGAATCGCTTGTATTCGATCGCAATGCCGTGCTTGGCGAATAGCCCTAGCTCCTCTGCGACGAAGACCGGAAGCCAGTTAAATCCCTGTGCCCCGCCAGCAAGGCGAAGGCCGATCGGCGTGGAAGTGCTAACGGTCGTATTACGCGCCACTTTGTTTTCCTCCAGCCGGAATGCAGCAGCCGAGTCTCCCTTGAAATACCAAATGTATTTGAATTCTATGAGGTATGTCAATTGACATGTTGGCGGACGCGTTCGTCAAGGGGTGGCGACCTTCACAATCTGCGAGATGTTCTTCGCTGAAGTCCTTCGGCACCTACAAAAGCGCGCGGATAGCGTCGGCAACCCCCGACCCAGCTTGCGCGGATGCTCGGCCTTCGAAGCGGATGCAAATGTCTTTGCCAACATGCTCGCCATCATCGGGGCCGCAGGCGGCAGCGTGGAGGACACTATCAAGGTGGAGATCTATCTCCACGACAGCAGCGACAGGAATGCCGTGAATGAAGAATGGCTGCGGATGTTTCCCGATCCGGAGTCTCGCCCGGCTCGGCACGTTCGTCCGCTGCCGCCAGACAGCCCATCGCTGGTGCATTGCGAATTCATTGCGGTTGTCGAGGACGTTCCTTGATCTCAGCACAAAGCCCTGGAGCTAAATGCCTTGCTGGCGTGTGGGACCTCGCACCGGACCATCGCTGCCCTTTGGCCGCGTCGAAATGAGGCCGATTTCAATGGACCTGAGAAGCGCGAGCGCATCGTCGAGCTTGCTGGTGTCTCGACCGGCAGCGGCGGCGACGGCGGCCCCCCATTCCTTGCGCACCAACGCGTAGTTTTCGGCTCCGCGCCGCGTGCGATGGACACTCACACCGCGGCGGTCTTGCGGATCGACATGCCGCTCGATCAGCCCCTTCTCCTCCAGATCACGCAGCACAGGGGAGACATTGGTGCGCTGCAGGCCGGTCGCGGCCGCGATCTGGCTGGGCGTGGCAGAGGCGTGTTGGACGAGGTGGCGCATCACCATGCCCTCCGACTGCGACAGCTGCACCGCCCGCTCGTCGGCATAGCCCCGGAACTGGATCTCGCGGGCAATGATCAGGATGAGGTCGGCCAGATTGGCCCAGCGGACCGCCGCGGGGCGAGCCTTGCGGCCGGAGGAATCGTCATTGTCGGTCATGAGCGCAGTTTACAGCCATTCGGCGAATATGTATATTGGCATAATGATTATAATTATATAACTATATTCACATAAACGTATGGAGACTTCCGTGACCCATCCGACATCCGCCGGGCCTGCCCGGCATTCCGCCCGGTCGATGGCCCGCGCCGGCGGGCTGCATGGCCTCGGCGTGCATGTGCTCCTGGCCGGCGCCTTCCTGCCGATCGCCGATTTCTTCATCGTCAACGTGGCGCTACCGACGATCCAGGCCTCGCTCAAGGCGACGCCGGCGGCGCTCGAGCTGGTGGTGTCGGTGTACGGCGTGACCTACGCCGCGATCCTGGTGCTGGGCGGCCGGCTCGGCGACCGTTTCGGCCGCCACACGATGTTCCTGACCGGGCTGGCCGGCTTCATCCTGGCGTCGCTCGCCTGCGGCCTGGCGCCAACCATCGATGTGCTGATCGCAGCCCGGCTGCTGCAGGGCGCGACGGCGGCAATGCTGGTGCCGCAGGTGCTGGCGACCTTCCAGGCGACCTTGCCGGTCGAGCGCAAGACGCGGGCGATCGCGCTCTACGGCGCGACCTCGGGCATTGCAGCGATCGTCGGCCAGCTCGCCGGCGGGCTGCTGGTCAGCGCCGACCTGTTCGGCACCTCCTGGCGACCGATCTTCCTGATCAACATCCCGCTCGGCATCGCGTCGTCTTCTTCGCTTGCCGGCTGGTCGTGCCGGCCAACCGCTCGCCGCATCCGGCCGGCATCGACCTGCCCGGCACGGTGCTGTTCGCGGCGACGCTGACGGCGCTGCTGGTGCCGCTGACCGAAGGCCATTCGCAGGGCTGGCCGGCCTGGACCAAGGCGATGCTGGCTGCCGCTGTGCTGCTCGCCATTATCACGGCAATCGTTGAGAAGGCGACCGAGGCGCGCGGCGCGGTGCCACTCCTGCCGCCCTCGCTGCTCAGCCTGCCCTCGATGGCGCGCGGGCTTGCCATGATCACCCTGTTCAGCCTCGGCTTCGGCGCCTTCATGTTCGTCTTCGCGCTCACCGTCCAGAACGGGCTCGGCGCCAATGCGCTGCAAAGCGGACTTGCTATCCTGCCGATGGCGATCATGTTCTTCATCGGCTCGGTGGTCAGCCCGCGCGTGATCGGGCGCTTTGGCCGAGGCGCGCTGGCGGCGGGCGGCATGGTGCAGGCGCTCGGCCTGGCGCTGCTGATTGGCATCATCCTGACCGGCTGGCCGAAGGTCGGCTTGATGGAACTGGCACCGCCCCTGGTGCTGATAGGCGCCGGCCAGTCGATGCTGTTCTCCGGCTTGTTCCGCGCCGTTCTGGCCGATGTTCCCAGCCATCTTGCCGGCGTCGGCAGCGGCGTGTTGATCACGCTGCAGCAGTCAGGGCTGGCGCTCGGCGTCGCAACGCTCGGCACGCTCTATCTGGTGCAGGAGCCGGCGGGCATCGCGCAAGCCTTCGCCACCGTGATCGCAAGCCAGCTTTTGATCATCGTGGCGCTGGTTCTGTCCACCGGCCTGCTGCCGCGCTTCAGCAGCCACCAGGCGCACGCGCAACCAGTGGAAATGTAACCTCCAGGACCCGAACTCAGCGGGCTCGTTGCCAAGACCAAGCGTAATTCTTTGGCGCCACACGCCTGCACGGTTCGGGCAGCGCAGCATGTGCTCGATTCCGGGGCCGAACGGAGTGATGAGGGAATACTGACGATTCTGGCCCACGAAAAAGCCAATGAATCCGCCACATCCTCCGGGGCTACCATATTGATTCAGGTGATGCGGCAGGGAATTGTCAAATCTCGGCGATCACCGGATGTCGGTATCGGTGGCTGCGTGTCCCCGCAACCACTTTCATCATAAATCCATAACCGCCCCGATCTGATCAATCGGGGCGGTTCTTTGCGTTTGAGAGGAACGCCGACTTTCATCTCCGGAACGAACGGCACGCGTCCTGAGTTTTGGAGGATGCAACTCTTGCCTTCCCTATCATGACTCTTCTCGTCCAGCCGCGCTTAGTGAATGAGCCGTTTTCCGACCCGGGACTGCTTCTCGATTTCCGCTTCGGCAGTAGGGCAGTCCTCTTTGACCTCGGCGATCTGTCGGCCCTTTCGCCACGTGAGATCCTGCGCGTTTCGCACGTGTTCGTGTCGCACATGCACATGGACCACTTCAGCGGGTTCGATCGCTTGCTCGGGGTGTCGCTCTACCGTGACAAGCAGGTCCATATCATCGGCCCGCCCGGACTGACGGACGCTGTCGAGGCTAAGCTGGGGGCTTACACGTGGAACCTCCTCAACGAGCGGTCGCAGGACTTTACGATCGTCGCTTCCGACTGGACGGAGGAAGGCTTTGCCACCGCAGCTGTCTTCCGGGCTCGCACGGCTTTCGCGCGGCAAGATTGGCAGAACTCGAGCACTCGGCTCCCCTTGGACGATCCAGATTTCGCTATCGAAGCCGTGACGCTCGATCACGGCATTCCTTGCTTGGCCTTCGCCTTCCAGGAAAAGCTGCGGGTCAATGTGCACAGGTCGCGCCTGGATGAACTCGATCTTCCCGTCGGACCTTGGCTTGCAAACGCCAAGCGGGCGGCGCGACGCGGCGCCGGTGCGGCTACCGAGTTCAAGCCGAGTGCAGGCAAGAAGGTAACGCTTGGGGAACTGCTGCGGGACCAGGTGCTGGTCTGTGCGCCGGGCCAACGCATCGCCTATGCAACCGATTTAGCCTTCGGTCCGGAGAACGTCACTCGTCTCTGTAACTTGGTGCGCGGCGCCGATCAGCTTTTCATCGAAGGCGGATTGCTGGAGGAAGATCGAGACCTCGCGGCGGCGAAGAAGCATCTGACCGCCGCGCAGGCAGGCGCGATCGCCAGGCAAGCCGGCGCGATCTCCGCCCACCAGATACACCTTTCGCCGCGGTATCTCGGACGCGAAGACGAGCTGCGGGCCGAATTCGAAGCTGCATTTCTCGGAGGTTCCGTTACAGCGAGATAAGGCTCGTTCCCTTCGTGAGCCCCACACTGGTTGTGTGCCCGGTAGGAGCAGGTAAGCGCCTACGAGCTTGATCCACATTCGGTGACGCGCTCGTCGTCCCGATGGATATGCTGCATTCAGTCGCTGCATTGCTGCCGCCGGTCCGCTGGCCTTGTCGTCGCCCGACATGATTCTGGCATCCGTTGAGACGAAGCGGTCGAGGACCACGCGATGAGAAGGGCCGGCTTATAGTGAACGAGCCGTTACTTTCCTCAGGGTTTCAGCAGGCGAGCTTTTCAGATCCACCTAAGGCCGCGTTTGCTCGCCACTCGTGGGTTCGAGTCTGTGGAGGGATACCGCCAATACAGTGCAGTCACCCAATTCGGTTGCTGAAGGTAGGCGAGGACAGCCGGTAGCGCGCCGGTTAGTGTCTGAGGATCTTGCTCAGGAAGGCGCGGCTGCGGTCGGTCTTAGGGTGCGAGAAGAATTCGTTCGGGTTGCCGCTTTCGACGATGGCGCCGGCATCCATGAACACCACGCGCTGGGCGACCTTGCGGGCGAAGCCCATCTCGTGGGTCACCACCATCATGGTCATGCCTTCCTCGGCGACCGCGACCATGACGTCGAGCACTTCAGAAATCATCTCGGGGTCGAGTGCCGAGGTAGGCTCGTCGAACAGCATGATCTTGGGCCGCATGCCAAGGCTGCGCGCGATAGCCACGCGCTGCTGCTGGCCGCCGGAGAGTTGCGCCGGGTAGGCGTTGACCTTGTCGGCCAGCCCGACCTTGGCCAGCAATTCGCGCCCGGCCTTCTCGGCCTCGGCACGCGGGATCTTGCGGACATGGATCGGCGCCAGTGTCACGTTCTCAAGTGCCGTCTTGTGCGGATAGAGGTTGAACGACTGGAAGACGAAGCCGATCTCGGTGCGCAACTGCGTCATGTTGGTGGCGGGGTCGCCAAGGCGCTGGCTGTCGACGAGGAGATCGCCGTCCTTGATCGCTTCCAGGCCATTGATGCAGCGGATGAGCGTGCTCTTGCCGGAGCCGCTCGGGCCGCAGACGACGACCACTTCGCGCGGTTCGACGCTGAGCGTAATGTCCTTCAGCACGTTGAGCGCGCCGAACCATTTGTTGACGCCGCGAAACTCGATCATACCGGTGCGACCTTTGGATTGAGCAGATGATGTCACAGTTGCACCTCGCCATGCACCGCGCCCATGCGGCGTTCGAGCCGGCGCGCGAGCATGATCAGTGGATAGCAGACCATGAAATAGCCGACACCGACCAGGAAGAAGACCAGCAGGCCGTTGGGCACCCGCTGCACCACTAGCCAGCCGACGCGGGTGAGGTCGGTCAACCCAATCGCCGAGACGACCGAAGAATCCTTGATCAACAGTACATATTGCCCGACCAGCGGCGGCAGCACGATGCGCATTGCTTGCGGCAGCACTACTTGGCGCAGCCGCTGCCAGCGTGACAGGCCGGATGCTAGCGCAGCTTCGACCTGGCCGGTAGGCACCGAGCGGATGCCGGCGGCGACGATCTCGCAGATGAAGCAGGCAGCCAGATTGGTCAGCGCGATGACCCCGGCGGTGAAAGCATCGAGCTCGACGCCGAATTCCGGCAGGATGAAGAAGATCAGGAAGATCTGAACCAGAAACGGCGTTCCGCGGATCAGGTCTATCCACGCGCCGATGGCGCTGCCGATCAGCCGGTTGCCCCCAGTCCGCAATATGCCGAGGCCAAAGCCGAGCAGCGTGCCGAGCACCAGGCTGATCAGCGATAGAACGACGGTCATGCCGAGGCCGCGCAAGGCGAGGGGATAGCTGCCGGCCAGGCTTTGCAGCTGCTGCCAGATCATGTGCTGCTCCTTGCCGGCTGCAAGCCGAGCCAGCGACCGGACAGCGCCGCCAGCCCTTTGAGGCAATAGTAGAGCAGGAGATAAAAAGCGGCGATGGTTAGAAAACCTTCCGCTGGCATGAAGCGGTCGGAGGCGAGCAGTTGGCCGGCACGCGTCAGTTCGGAAACCGAGATCAGCGACAGCAGCGCCGAATCCTTGACCAGCACGATCGCTTGGCCGAGCAGTGGTGGGATCGTCACCTTGAAGGCTTGCGGCAGGATGACCAGGCGTATGCGCTGGACGTAAGTCATGCCGGAAGCGACGCCGGCTTCCACCTGGCCGCGCGGGATCGACAGGATGCCAGCGCGGATGATTTCCGCGACATAGGCGCCGCTGTTCAGCGACAAGGCGATGATGCCGACAACGAGTTCGGGAAGGACCAGGCCGAGCCGCGGCAGGCCGAAATAGAGGAAATAGAGCTGCGCCAGCAAGGGCGTGGCGCGCACCGCGTCGATATAAGCCTTGGCCGGCACGCGAAACAGCCAGCCGCGCTGCAGGTTCATGGCGGCGAGCACGATGCCGACGGTCAGCGCGCCGGCAAAGGACAGCGCCGACAGCCAGACGGTCGTGATGAGGCCCTGCCCGAACAGCGGCAGATATTCGACGATGGTGCGGAAGCTGAAATTTTCGAGCATCGCTGGACGGAGTTCCCGAGACGGACAAAGCGAATTCCGAGCGGCTTCGCGGCGCGAAACCGCTCGGATCTATCGCTGCCTAGTGGTCCTTCTTCCAGGCGTCGGAATTGACCCAGTAGTCGAGGTTCTTCTGCAGGCGGCCGTCGATGCTGACCTGGTTGAGAAACAGGTTCATCCAGACAAGCAGGTCCGGCTCGTCATAGCGGGTGGCGAAGGCGAGCGGCTCCTTCGACAAAAGCTCCGGCATGATGGTGAAGGTGCCGGCCGGATAGGCGGTCGACTGGCCCTTGACCGCCGAGACGTCGTTGACGCCGCAATCGGCCTGGCCGTTGTTGACGGCGTCGAGCAGCAGCGGGCCGCCGCCCTTGTAGCTCTTGATGTCGGCATCGGGGAAGGCGTTCTTGGCTTCCTTCTCGCCTGTGGCGCCCAACAGCACGGCGATCTTGGTACCTTTGGCCTTGCAGTCCTCGGTGGTTTTGAACTTGCTGTCGGCCTTGGTGAAGACGGTGCTGCCCGTGTACATGTAGGGCGTGGTGAAGGCGACCTTCATGCCGCGCGCCAGCGTCGGCGTCATGTCGGCGACGAGCAGGTCGGCCTTGCCTGAAAGCAGCGCCGGGATCAGCCCGTCCCAGTCATAGTCCAGGAAGGTGATCTTGACGCCCATTTCCTTGGCCATCAGTTCGGCCAGTTCAACCGAGCTGCCGGTGCGTTCGCCATTGGCGCCGACCAGCGAGAAGGGCGGTCCTTGCGTCTGCACCGCGACGCGCAATTCGCCGCGCTTGGTGATGTCGTCGAGCGTTCCGGCACTGGCCGCCGTGGCAAGGCCGGCAAGCGCAAGTCCGGCGATGAAAAGTCTGGCAATCTTCATGTGGCATTCCTCCCGTTGTGGTTGTTGTTCTGCCCGCGGATTCCCTTGGGCTCTTTCTTGAGCAGCGGCACCGTTGCCAGCGGCAGCCACCGTTCGAAAATCTCCTCCTCAGTCCCAGGCCACCGTCTCGGCAACCCTGATGCCGCGCCTGCCCAGCTCGTCGAAGAAGCTGGTGTCGGGCACATGCTGCAGTGGATTCAAAAGGCCTGGTGTGGTGATCTCGCGCCGCGCCAGCATCTGCGCCACGATGCTGGCGGGATAGCCGACGCCGAGGCTCATGCCGAACAGACCGGAGG
Source organism: Mesorhizobium silamurunense (assembly GCF_014843825.1). Lineage (GTDB taxonomy): Bacteria > Pseudomonadota > Alphaproteobacteria > Rhizobiales > Rhizobiaceae > Mesorhizobium > Mesorhizobium silamurunense. The sequence continues at coordinate 72,856 of NZ_JHQR01000216.1, read as the reverse complement.
CGAGGTCGCGTTCGATGATCAGGTCCGATGTCACCGTCTTGCGGCGACCGTCTTCGAGACCAGAAAAGACATTGCGCATCACGCAAAGGTCCTTCTCGTCGGCGCCATACTGCAATTGCGGGCCGAGCAGCCGGCCGAGAAATTCGCGCGGGCTGGCGCTCGTGCCGGGCACCTTGTCTTCGGAGAGGAATCCGAGTTCCTTCAGCGGCGCCCAGAACGCCGACCAGCCCGGCCAGCGCAGCGTATAGCGGCCCGAACGCTGCAGCCCCTTGGCGGCGGCCAGCATCTCGACATAGTGCAGCGCGTCGCCATTGGGGAACGCTTCCAGCCGGCCAAGCCCCGCGACCTCGATCTGGTGGATGAAACGGTTGTCGTGCTGCTGGCTGGCAGGCACCGCAACGTGCTCGCCGTCTTCGATCATGACGCTGTCGCGGTTCTGGCTGACCAGAACCATGTCGAAGTTCCAGCTCACCTTGTAGCAGAGCGGCTTGGCCATCGCCTTCGGCTCGGGGATGCCACCGCAATAGGAATCGATCGACGCAATAGAGTCGAACTGTCGGGCGGCGCGCGCGTAAAGCACGAGGTCGATGCCGGGATCGAGCCCGCATTCGGTCATGATCGAAACGCTGGCCCGTTCGGCTGCGGGGGCCAGATCGGCGATCGTTTTTCCGTAGTTGGTGGTGACCAGCGGCGTGCGCGTCTCGATCGCGGCTAGCACTGCCTCGCGCATCAGCGGTTGCGGCAGCAGGTCGATGACGGCATCGACATCGGCCAGCACGTTGTGGAATGCCGAGCCAATCGTGTTCTCGGGCACAACGAAACGCACGCGAGCGAGGTCGGTTAGGCCGCCAAGGCGGGCAGGGCCGTCAGAGGCGGTGTCGATACACACGATTTCCTCGACATCGGCGCTGGCGACGAGATCGGCGATCGCCGCGCGGCCTTGCAGGCCAAGGCCGCCGAGAACAGCGATCTTCATGCCGGCTCCTTGCGTACCGGCGCCTCTTCCGACCAGCAGCCTTCCGGCAGGCTGACCCATTTGTTGCAGGAGGCCATGACGACGAAGGTCTCGCTGCGCACCACTTCGCCGGGTATGCCGGCGCCGGGGATCAGCTCGCTGGTGATGCGGTAGAGATCGGCGACGTCACCGGCCACGGTCACGTCGACGATGATGTCAAAGCGCCCGGTGACCACTGAGGCCGAATTGACGAAGGGCAGTTCGGAGATGCGCTGCGCCAGTTCGCGTGCACGGCCGCGTCCCTGTGCATTGATTCCGACAATGGCCGAGATCAACTCCGGGCGCTCGGTCAGATTCAGAAGCCCGACGATCTTCAGCAGGTTGCGGTCAAGCAGGTTGCGCAGTCGCGTGCGGACCGTCGGCACCGAGACAGCCATCGTCTCGGCGAGGCGGTTGATGCCGGGCTGTGCGTCCTGGGACAACAGCTTGACCAGCCGCCGATCCGTTTGATCGAGATGTTCTCGCAAAGGCCTGGCTTTCATAAAATAGAAAAAAAGATGGGAATTTCTTCTCGATATGAAAAGCAATATATGTATTTTTTCCAAATCACAAGAGCGTCGCGCGGTGAGGCGAACGAGAGCCTGCACAAACCGAGAGTTAGACCGCTAGGACGACCTCCTGTCGGCTGCTATCTGGGGGGCAAATGTGGGAGAGCGTCGGTGTTCTGCCGAAAGTACTGATAACCTATTGATTTTGCTGGTTCACCCGACAGGAATCGAACCTGTGACCTACAGATTAGGAAGCAAGCGGTGGGGGACACGATGCTCTGCAATAGTGACACACACGCTGCCAACTCACCCCAGCCAATACCTCGGCCCTGGCCCTTTGCGTCCTGCCATATCGGCAGGATTCGCAAGGCTACACCGGTCGATCGAGAGGCAGCCGCAACCGATGCACTCGGTAAGCCCGGACCTCAGGCGCTGCAACTCGGCGATGCGCTGGTCGATGCGCTTGGTCCACTGGCCAGACAACCGCGACCAATCCCGACGCGACGGCACGCGATCGGCTGGCAACTTGGTGAACTCGGCGCCAATCTCCTCGAGTGTCAGCCCAATTCGCTGCGCGAAGACGATGAAGGCGATCCGGCGCAGCACGGATCGCGGATAGCGTCTGTGTCCCGAGCCGGCCCGCTCGGACGCGATCAGCCCGCGCTCCTCGTAGAAACGCAGGGCCGATGAGGCGACGCCGCTGCGCCGCGACACGTCGGTGATGGTCAGCATGGAATCCATGCATGAACGAAAGCACGATTCCCGCTTGACTTCAAGTTCACTTGAACTTGTAGCACGGTCGCCAGATTGAAGGAGCACCAGCAATGCAGACGAATATCGATCTTCAGGGACTTCGCGTGGCGGTCACAGGCGGCACGTCCGGCCTAGGACTGGCGCTTGTGCAGCAACTTACCGCGATGAATGCGTGCGTCGCCTTCATTGCCCGCACCGCTGCGAATGTCGAACGCGTCGCCGACGAGACGGGCGCGCACGGTATTGTCGGCGACGTTGGCAAGAAGGATGACATCTACCCGATCGCGTTGCAGGTCACTGCCAGCCTCGGTGGGCTCGACGTCCTGATCAACAATGCGTCGAGCCTCGGCCCTGTCCCTCTGGCGCTCCTTGCCGATACCGAATGCGAGGAGCTGGAAGTGGCGCTTGCCGTCAATCTCGTCGGCGCGTTCCGGCTGACGAAAGCCCTGTTCGGTGCGCTTGCCGCGTCCGCACGCGGGGGCCATGGCGCGCTGGTGATCAACATCTCCAGCGACGCGGCGGTGAACGCCTATCCCGGCTGGGGCGCGTATGGTGCGAGCAAGGCCGCTCTTGCCCATCTGACGGCGATTTGGGACGAGGAGGCGAGAGGCGACGGCATACAGCTCCTCGCGCTCGACCCTGGCGATATGGACACCCCACTGCATGCGCTGGCGCTCCCTGATGCCGATCCGGCGACTTTGAAGCGCCCCGAACTGGCTGCTGCCGAGATCATCGAAAAGATGCTCGACGCGTTGCCCGTCCGCTCAGCGCTTCTCGCCGGGGCAGATGCATGATTGCCGCCGCCCGTCCCGATCGGCGCTCCGCCAGGCTGTTGGTCGTCGAGGCGAACGGCACGACGAGTGACCTGCCGCGCGCTGGACTTGCGACGCTATTCGATCCCGGCGACCTGGTCGTCGCCAATGACGCCGCGACCTTGCCTGCCAGCTTGCACGGCACGCATGTCCCCAGCGGCGAGGCGATCGAGATCCGCCTGGCAGGCTGGCTGTCACTTCCCGATCCAACCCGCTTCGCGGCGCTTGCCTTCGGCGCGGGCGATCACCGCACGCGCACGGAAGACCGGCTGCCTCCGCCTCCGCTGTCACCAGGCGATCGCCTGAGGCTCGGCCCGCTTGAAGCCGTCGTCGAGCGCCTGCTCGACCATCTTCGCCTTCTCGAGCTGCGCTTTCCAGGCAACCGCGCAGCCGTGCTTGCGGGATTGGCGCAGCACGGCCGGCCGATCCAATACGCGCATGTTCCCGAGCCGTTGGCACTGTGGGATGTTTGGACGACGATTGCCGCCGGGCCGGTCGCGTTCGAGGCGCCATCGGCAGGCTTTGCGCTCGACTGGCTCACGCTCCAAGCCTGGCGTCGGCGCGACGTCGGCTTCGCAACGCTCACGCATGCCGTGGGCGTTTCTTCCACCGGCGATCCCGCGCTCGACTCGCGCCTCCCTTTCGACGAGCCGTACCGCATCCCTGAGCGCACGGCGATGCAGGTCGCGCGGGCGAAGCTCCGCGGCAGCCGCATCATCGCGATCGGCACGAGCGTCGTGCGTGCGCTTGAGGCAGCCGCCAATCCCGACGGCAGTGCGCGTGCAGGAAATGGCATCGCGACAGGGCGCATCGCGCGGGGCACGCGGCTTCGGGTGGTTGACGCGATTCTCACAGGCGTCCACCAGCCCGGCGAAAGCCATTTCGAGCTCCTGCGCGCCTTTGCCGACGATGCTCAGCTCGCCAAGGCCTCCGCAGCCTTCGCCGCGTACCGATACCGCACGCATGAATTCGGCGATTCCATGCTGCTTCATCGCCAACCTCTGCTTCTACCGCGCGAACAGAACCGGGCCGAGGTGCCCGAGACGAAGGCTCTACTCGAGGCGTGGCTATGATGTCGGCAGGATCGGTGGCATTTCGGGCGCTCGGTGCGCGAGGAAGTCGGAGCTATGTTGCGGCGGACCAGGAGTTGGAATTTGACGTAAAGACGGACTTCGTTTCCTGCAGGACCAATGGCGGCTTCGGCCAATTCCGGTTGCTCGCGGCATCTTCACCCGATCGCTTGCTGCGGCTCGTCGGCACGAGACCACGCGTCTGGAACACAACTTCGCTAGTCTTATTCTCTGAAGCGTCGACCTTCCAGAAGCAGGCTGGCATCGCGCCGGCTAGATTTCTCCCGCGTTCGAGGAGAGTGGAGGGAGATGCGGTTCCGTGATACGCCCCCTGGCATTGCTGCCAGGCTGGCAGCCGGAACTGTGGCGATCGGATCGATGGCAAGGACTTGAATAGGCACCCGGCAACGACGACGCGTCAGCCTTGATCCTCTGGAGCCGCTACAGCCCTCGGGGCCTGTCGCATTAATCCATGCAATGTGGCCTGACGTTATCAAATCATCGCCCCGAACGTCGATCTCGATCTTGCCATCCTCTGGAGTCAGGATGATGTCCTCGATCAAGGTGCGGAGGACGTTCGCAGCCTCGATCCGCTGTTCTTCGGAATCATCTTGTAGCCTTTCATGGAGCTGGTGCACGCGAAGCCGGTATTGGCTGGCCATGGCCGGATGCAGGACAGGGGGAGGCTCGTCGGCGGCCCTCAGGAAATCCGTCAGTTCCGCCTTACGCGCCCGCAACACGTCCCCGCGCTCCTTTACCTCCTCAACGGACAAGGCATCCTTGAGATAGAGGTCCATCAGTTTCTGAACCTCGCGGTCGATCCGTTTGATCTCGGCCTGGGCGGCCTCGATGCTGGCGCGGCTCTGCATGCGCAGGCGATTTGTTTCCTGCGTATAGGCGTCGCAAAACTCGGCGAAGATTTTCGGATCGAGCATCCGATTTCGGAGCGCCGACAGCGCGCGACTCCAACTCGTCGCGGCGGATATTGACGCGATTATCGCAAGTGCCCTTGTTGCGCGCTGTCGAGAAGCCGATCAGCGTGGCTGAAATCGCTGAATAGCCGCCACCACAGCAAGCGCACTTAGTGAGGCCGGAAAAGAGATATTTCGGGCGTCGGCGGCTTTTAATCGCACTCACATTGGCGCGGCCGTGATCGTCCCGTTCGATCTTGTTTTCCTGTTGACGCGCTTTCACCGCCTGCCAAAGGTCGTCATCAATGATGCGAAGCTCGGGCGCCTCCTGAATGACCCATTGGGCCTCGGGGTTGGGGCGTGCCTGCCGCATGCCTGTGTCAGGTTCCTTCACGAAGCGCTGCCGGTTCCAGACGATCTTACCGACATAGATCTCGTTGTTGAGGATGCCGTTCCCGCGCTTCGGGTTACCGTTGATCGTGCTGAAACACCAATCCCCGCCGGACGGAGCGGGGATTCTCTCCTGTCTGACGCGCCATTTGCCTGCCGAGCAGGCGGTCGTCGTCTCGCAAAGGGACCGAAGCTCCGGCAGGAGATTGCTGAGGATCTGGATCGCGCGCACGGCGCGGGGTAGTCACGGCCGCCCTCGAGGCCAAGAAGACGACGAACCCCATGCCGATCAGCTCGATATCGCCAGGCTGCTCCTGGTCAAATATCAGCTCGCGTATCAGTACGCCGTCTTTCTCCGCCTTCAGGCGGGAGCCGGCGGCCAGGGTCTAGCCGAGGCTCTCCAAGCGCTCGGCGACAAGGCGGCGGATCGTGGCGGCGGCTTCAGCGGCGGGACTGCCGCGAGCGATCAGCGGCGGCACTGTCAGCTCCGCGGCCGCGGCGCCGACGGACTGGGCTATGGCATCGATGGCGCGGTCGGCGTCGCTGGCCTTGATTCCCACCGTGGCGGCGAGGGCTTTGAAATCAGCGCGGCGTAGCCGGTCGTCCTTGCCGTTTAGCTTGAGAGCTATGCGGTCGCGCTCAAGGCGCGGGAAAACCCGCGTCGTCACCGCGTCATAGAGCGGCGCCAGGCGCACGCTGGCAAAGCGTTCGCTACCGGGCTCGGCGATCTTGAGCAGCGCGAGGTTCTTGAGGTGCATGTCGCCGTCGGCGATCAGCCAAGCAAAGACCGCCCGCCGCAGTACGAGCAGCAAGTCTTCCTCAGGCGCGGTCGACAGCGAACGCAGCGAACGGGCGACGCGCTCGATCGTGCCGTCATACTTAGCCTCCGTTGGTACCCCAAGGACCGACGTGAAATCCTCGAGCGCCAGCATCCGCGTGTCGTTGCCGCCCCGGCGAATGTCGAAGCGCTCGACAATCAGCGCCGGCGGCATGCCGTCGGGCATCGGCACGAGGGCCATGGCGGGGGCGTTGAAGCCCGCGGCCGCGCCAAGCGTAAGCGACAGGTACTCGACTGTGGGCAGGATCTCGAACCCGCTGGTGCCCGCGGGCTTCAGGATGTGTGTGAAGGGCAGGCCGGTGCTTGGCCGCAGCACGCCATCCTCCGCAAGGAACATCGGCGCCTTGATCTGGATGCCGGAGAGCCGTGGCGTATCGCTGCGTGCGAAGATCGCGGCGAGATTGCGCTCAAAGCTGTCCTGAAGCGACCCGCGTCCCGGTCCTTCATAGCGCCCGGTGAAGATACCGTCCGTCTTGAAGCGGGCGAGCGGCGTTGTCAGCACGTCGGCCGGGAACCCGGCGAGCTCGCGCGGATCGTCGACGATCGTAATGTTCGACATGTAGCGCTTGCCGGATTTCAGCTGCGCGCGTTCATCGCGGTTCTTCAGCACCGACGCCAGCCAGCCTTCTGGCAGCAACGCGGTGATGAAGGGCGGCAGTCGGCCGGGGGTGGTCTGACGGATCAGCGGTGGGCCGCGCCAGTCCTGCGCGCGCCAACGCCACTCAAATCCGTCATGGGTCAGGTGGCCGACCGGCGCACCGTGCCAAGCGACGGTAAGATCGAGTGCGGCCTCATTGCGCACTGGGGCGGCAGCGGGGCAGTGGAGCAGGTAGCGTTCTGCCTGCTCGCCCTCGCGGTACCACTGGTTTTCGCGGGCGAGAGACCAGAGCGCATCGGCGGCGCCTTGCGGCGTGCCGTACTCCTCGACGAGCCGGTCGGCGATCTGCGCGCGCATGGCGTCGTCGATGGACGCGGCGTGTTCACTGCGCAGGCGGAAGGCTTCGAGAAAGCGCTGACGGATGGCCGAGACGTCGACGCGAAACTCGCCCATGCCATCACCAACGACGGCCGAGGCCACCGCGGGATGATCGGGGGCAATGTTTTGAATGATCTCAAGACCGCGCAGGCGCGTGCGCTGGTTGCGGCGTCCGCTGATGAAGAGGCGCCCGTCGCGGGTCGGACCCAGCAGGACCGCGGTTGCTGCCGACAGGTACGCGTGCGGATAGAGGTAGCGGGCGATCCGGACCGCATGGCGCAGGACGGTCGTCTCGACATCGTCGCCCCGGTCGACATAGATGCCGCGCATCAGCTGCACCAGCCGGCCGGTTTCGGCCAGATAGTGACTGCGGGTCTTGTCGATCGTCTCTCCGACGAGGTAAAGGCCCATGGAGCCTAACTTTCACGTATTTCACATACGGGAAAGTTAGATCGGAAAGCGCCAGAGTTCAAGGCATTCCTAACTTTCGCGGTTTTCATGTACGCGAAAGTTAGGACAGCAATTTAAGACGTCGGACAGAGCTATTATCGCCAAAGCCTGCTAGCCGGGTCTCTTTTCGCAGAGCCGGGCCGGGGGCGGCTGCGAGGTTCTGAAGCCTATTCGTTCAGGGCCGAGTTTTCTCCGCAACGTCATTCATGCCTACGCGGTCTGTCGGTATCGGAAGCAAGATAACCAGTCAGACTATCTAGCAATGCGCTCCATCCGTGCTGACGGCCTTCCATTCCGTCGCTCGGCGGCATCACGCACATCTGTTCGGTATAGGTAAGTCGCGTTCCGCCGCTTGCATCCTCAAAGAGGATTGTCGCCAGCGAAACTGTATGGACGCGCCCGTTCACCGCCATCGAATAGGCCAGCACGATGCGTTGCCCTTCCTTGATCTCGAAATAGCGACCTTCGTTTGTATGCTCGCCCATGAAATTGCGAAAACTACTCCGCTCAGCCCCACCGGGAGAGAAATCCATCTCCAGCCCCTCGCTTCCGAGCCAGGCCGCTTTCTTTTCTCGAATGCTCCAAGCGGCCCAAACGTGCTCCTTGCAATTCGGATAGAGGCGTTCGAGCGTGAATTCGCGGTGGTGTTGTGACTGCTCGTCCATCAATTATCTCCCTGAGCGAGAAAAGATCCCAAGTTATCGAGCCGATGCTCCCATTGCCGTCGATGCTGGCCGACCCATTCATCCACCCATTGCAGCGCATTCGGCATCAGCATGACCGAACGCACCCGGCCCCTTTTTTCCGACCGGACCAACCCGGCGCTCTCCAACACCTTCATGTGCTTGAGAAAGGATGGGCCTGCCATTTCGAACGGCGCGGAAAGCTCCGAGATCGAGGCTGGCCCCATTGCCAGGCGCTCGATGACCTTGAGCCGCGTCGTATCCGACAGCGCGGCGAAAATTGCGGGCAGTTGAGGATGAAAGGTAGCCATTAGGCTATGTAACGTGAACTGGCGGCGCCGTCAAGACAGGTAGCTATATGGCTATGTATCCGATTGTCGTGCGCGTGACGTCGCCGCCGGGCGGGACGAACGTAGATGGGCGGGTATAGCCCTGCCGTGCCAGCGCGATCCGCCGGCGCTTTGCGCGTTTAAGCAGGAACGTAGGTTAGTTTGATCGCGTCCTCGCCCATTCGATCGCTGGCCACAGGGCGCAGCGGCGGCCGGGGTCCGGCGAAGAATGGCTTGCCCGACCAAGCACGATGGGGCGGAAGTAGAGTCGATACTCATCAATAAGCTCAAGATCGGTTAAGCTTCGCGCCAGTTCTGGTCCACCAACTTGAATTTCGCCTGAGAGCTTATCTTTCAGATCGCGTATCACCGCCTCGACGTCATCCGCGACAAGTGTGGCGTAGGGGCCAACCGACTTCAACTAGCGCGACACGACCATTTCGGTTGGCTACGCCACGCCCGCGAGATCGCGATCGGGAGGCAGCCGGTCGCCTGGTTCAAAATAACCGTCATACAGCCACTTCCGCAGACGTAAGCAGATTTTTTCCGCAACCAATTTGATCTGTCTTGACACCGGTTGCGATACCAATTTCATATTGGTTTCATAAATCCAAGAGATTGGTTGCGCGTAATTGCTAGAGGCAGCGAGCCGATGAATGTGACTGACAGCAAGGGATATCGAACCGTTTCGAGGCGATGCGTTGAAGACGGCGGCGTCACCTACCGCAGCGGGAGCGATTGCCAAGTAGCAATCAGCGAACTCGCGCAGACGTCGGACAACCGGGCCCAGTCCGGTGTTGAGAAGATGCAAGCTGAATGGAACCGAACACGCCATGACATGGCCCCGGTTCTAAAGGTCCATGAGCTCAGCAAGGCTTTCGGCGCAGTCAGGATCCTTAACGACGTCACTTTCCAGATGGCAGAGGGGGAGGTCATATCCCTTATCGGCGCGTCCGGCTCGGGAAAGAGCACGCTGTTGCGCTGCATAAATTTTCTGGAGACTCCGACCTCCGGGAGGATCGAGGTGATGGGCGACGCGATCTCCATCACCTCCAATCGACCGGGCAAGAGCGAAATCACCAACCGCGCGAAGATCCGGCTCTTTCGCCAGCGGACTGGCATGGTGTTCCAGAGCTTCAATCTCTGGCCGCACCGAACCGTGATCGGCAACGTGACGGAGGCGCTCGTCTACGTGCTCGGGAAAGGAAGGCGGGAGGCCGAGGACATGGCGCTTTCGGCGCTTTCCAAGGTGGGCATGGCCGAGTTCCGCGATCGCTATCCCAGTCAGCTTTCGGGCGGTCAACAGCAGCGCGTTGCGATCGCGCGGGTGCTGGCGATGCGACCAAAGATCATGCTTTTTGACGAGCCCACCTCCGCGCTCGATCCGGAACTGGTAGGCGAGGTGCTGAAGGTGATCCGCACGCTTGCCGAGGAGGGTGCGACCATCCTTCTCGTCACCCATGAAATGCGGTTTGCGCGCGACGTGTCGAACCGAATGATATTCCTGCGCAAAGGTATGCTTGAGCAGGACGATGCGCCGGAAGAGTTGTTTCGCAACCCCGCCTCGGAGGCGGTGAAACGGTTTCTCTCCAGCGTCATGCCAGCCGCCGCGTGAACGCGGTTTTCTTCAGTAGAACAAAGAAAAAAGGGGTAACACTCATGCTTTCAGTTCAAGCGTTTCGCTCGATTTTCCTGTCGGGTTTCATGCTCGCCGCCGCAGCCGGAGCCGCGCGCGCCGAGGAAGGCGTCCTACGCGTCGGTACGGAAGGCGACGCGCCGTTGTTCAGCATGGCCGACGCAAACGGAAACGTCACCGGCTTCGACGCCGATGTCGCCAACGGTATCTGCGCCGAACTCAAGATGAAGTGCAAATTCGTGGTGCAGGCTTTCAACTCGCTGGTTCCCTCCATGGATAGCGACCGCTTCGACGTGATCATTTCCGGCCTTGGCATCACTGCCGAGCGCCAGAAGAAGATCGACTACTCCATCCCGTACGCCACTACGCCGCTCTATTTCGTGGTCCCCAAAGACTCCCCCCTTGCCGGGCTCAAGAGTCTCGAGGAGATCGAAAAGGCGCTCGCTGGAAAGAGCGTCGGCGTCGTGACAGGCACGACCTACGCCAAATTCATCGGCAAGCGCGCGACCAGCGCCGATCTCAAGACTTATGATGCCACCACTCAGCAGACCGCCGACCTTGCCGCTGGCCGTCTAGAGGCTGCTTTCGGCGACTCCCCGACTTGGATGGATTTCCTCGCTACGCCGGACGGTGCCAACTTCACTAAGATCGACGTGAAGATTACGGCGATGAACGATCCTGAAACCCTCGGCCACGGCATGGGCGTCGGTTTGCGCAAGGGCAATGCCGAACTCAAGGCCAAGGTAGATGCCGCGCTCTGCAACTTGATCAACGGAGGTAAGATCAAGGAGTCTTCACTCAAGTGGTTCAAGGACGACTACACCATTCCCTGCAAGAAGTGATCGTCTCGCAACAACCGGCCGTCGCAGCCCGCGACGGCCCGACGGGTGTCGTCCATGTTTGAAACTTTCTGGTCGCTGATTGTGGAGCAGGGCTGGGGGCTCGCTTTGCTGCGCGGCGCCTTCGTGACGATCTGCATCGGGCTGGTCGGCATGGTGATCGGGTTGATCGCAGCCGTCCCGTTTGCCATCGCGCGCTGGCAGCGGGTCCCGGTGCTGTCCCAGATGGTCGATGTCTACAGTATCGTCGTCCGCGGCGTGCCGGGCCTTCTTGTGATCTATCTCCTGTTCTTCGGCTCCGTCGACTGGGTGCAGAAGATAGCCGTCGCCTTCGGCTACCGAGACGTGGCTGAAAGTGCCTACCCTTCCATCATCGGCATCCTCGCCATCGCGACCATTTCCTGCGCCTATTCGATCGAGGTGATGCGCGGCGCTTTGGAAGCCGTTCCCAAAGGCCTTCTTGAAGCCGCGAAATCTCTGGCGTTGCCTCCAGGGGTCGCCTTTTTCAGAATCACGTTGCCACTCGCGTTGAGACTTGCTCTCGGCGGGATCAACAATGTCTGGCAGATGACGATCAAGGACACCTCGCTCGTTTCAATCGTCGGCATGCAGGAACTCATGCGTATGGCGGCTATCGCGGCCGGCATCACGCGCTCGCCACTTCTCTTCTACTGCATCGCAGCTTCGCTGTTCTTCGCCATGACAGCGGTCAGCCAGACCCTGTTCGGCCTGGCTGAGCGCCATATCAATCGCGGCTTCAGCGGAGGTTAGAATGGATTTCACCATTGTTGCCTATGCGATTCCGTTCCTTCTCACCGGCGCAAAGACCACGCTTCTGATCTCGATATTCGGCGTGGGCTTAGGACTGCCATTCGGCATCCTGGTGGCGCTCGCCCGCACTTCGCGCAATCGTTTGGTTTGCAAGGCGGCCGACGCCTATTGCGCTGTCTTTCGCGGCACGCCCATGCTGGTGCAGATATTCGTGATCTACTACGGATTAGGGCAGGTCGGGTTCCTTCGCGCCAATCCGGTGATTTGGTGGCTTATCGGCGACGGCTTGCACGCAGCCATTCTCGCGGTCTTGTTGAACACCGGTGCCTACACAGCCGAAATCTTTCGCACCGCCTTCCTGTCGCTGCCGCGCGGGCTGATCGAGGCGGCGGAAGCCTGCGGCATGTCACCTTGGATTATCTTGCGCCGGATCAAGTTCCCGTTGGCTTTGCGACAAGCGCTGCCATCCTACAGCAGTGAGGTTGCCATCATCGTCAAGGAATCCAGCCTCGCCTCAACCATCGCTGTGCTGGAAATCACCGGTTGGGCCAAACGCCTGATGAGCGAAACCTTCGCCATTATGGACATCTTCATCATCACTTCCGTCTTCTACCTCACCCTCAATGTCGTTGGGCTGACCGCCTTGAAGCTTCTGGAACGGCAACTTTGGTGCGAACGGCGTTTAACCCGCAGAAAGGCCACATCCCCATGTCCAAGTTGACGTTCATCGACCAGAATGTTCTTCCGCGCCCACGCGAAGGGCAGCCTCTGCCCGACCGCCTTGTGGAGGGCGATCCACGTTTTCTGAGCTGGGATATCGCCCAGACCGCAGACGGCGCCGTGAAGGCAGGGGTCTGGGAGGTCACGCCCGGCGCCTATCGTTCGATTAAGGGCGAGACTTTCGAGTTCTGCTACATCCTTTCGGGTGTCTCCGAACTCATTGAGGATGGCTGCCAGCCGCGCCGCATCGCGGCTGGCGACGCCTTCGTCATGCATCCGGGTTTCACCGGCGTATGGCGCGCCATCGAAACCACACGCAAACTCTGGGTCTCACGTGATTAACCGGTTGTGCTTGCCCGCGCTTATCCGACCAAAAGCTGGTATATTCCCATGACCGCTGATTCCGCTGGCCCCTTCAAATCCACGCCCTATTGGTGGGACGATTGCACCTTCTCTCCTCCCATAGTCCACCCGGTCGTCCCCAAATGCGACGTGGCGATCGTTGGGGGAGGCTATGCAGGACTTTCAGCGGCCATTGAGCTTGCTCGTGCCGGTCGCAGTGTCCAGCTTTTTGATCGCCAGACGCTGGGGCAGGCGGCTTCCAGTCGTAACGGCGGCATGGCGAGCGGGAGCATTCGACCCGGACGCAAGGAGTTGATCAGAAGATTCGGCGAGGCCCGCGCCACCGAGATCCTGATGGAGGGAAAGGCCGCGCGGGAAGACCTTTGGGCCTTTCTGAAGGAGGAGAAGGTGGACTGTGACTTCCATCTCTCCGGCCTCTTCGTCGGCGCGATCAACGCGGATGAATGCGAAGAACTCAGCCGCTCCGCCGATCTGATGCGGCGTTTGCTAGGCATCGAGGCTCATCCCGTCGCCCGGTTGGACGTGCCGACCTACATCGGGACGGATTTCTACACGGGTGGATTCGTGCGGATGGATACCGGTGGCCTGCATCCGGCCAAGCTGCTTGCTGGTATTCTACGGGTGGCAACGGCAACCGGGGCGGTGATCCATGAGAACACAGCCGTTACGGGAACGATCGCCGAGGCCGGCGGGGTCCGTTTGAGAACGTCGCGCGGCGACGTCTTCGCCAGGAAGGTGCTGGTCTGCACGGATGCCTATACGGACGGCTTCGATCCTTGGCTGCGTCGCCGTATTGTGCCAGTGCGCAGCCGCATCATTGCTACCGAGCCATTGGGCGAAGGCGCGATGGACCGGTTGATGCCGAAGCGCATGATGTATGGCGACATGCGCCAGCTCAGCTATTACTATCGCCCTTCGGCGGACGGATCGCGCATCCTCTTCGGCGGCCGGGACGGCACCACGGCGGGTGACGCGCTGGCGCCGACCACCCATTTGCGCAGCGAACTGGGCCGGATTTTCCCCGAGCTGGAGGGCGTTGGCCTGACGCATAGTTGGTTTGGCCAGGTCGCCATGCATCGCGACATGGTGCCGCGGATTTTCACCTCGGGCGATACGGTCTACGCCACCGGGTTCTGCGGTTCCGGAGTGGTCTGGGCCCGCTGGCTGGGCAAGAAGGCTGCCTTCAAGATCCTCGGTGAAGCCGAAAAGGCGCAGTCCGCCTTCGATTTCGACCCCGCACCGAAGGCCATACCATTCTACCGCGGCAAGCCGTGGTTCATCCCGCTTGTCTATTCCCTTTATGAATGGCGGGATAAGCGTGCCATGCGCCGCCGGCAGCCCGAAGGAAAGCGGCCATGACCTTGCTTGCGGGCAGGCCCGGGTGCACATCGCCGCAACCTTTTGCATTGCATCTGCCTGACACTCATTTCTCCAGGACTGACGGGCGGACAATCCGCGCGCTGCGGGTATGTTAAAGAGTGTCAGGTGCTCCGCCTTGAATAGAAGACTGCCATCCCGCTCGAAAGTGTACGGCAGTCTGATAGTATTGTTGGCCATATCTTCTTAGGCCATTGTCTCTGATCCGAGAATATTGGCTCTCGCGGTCAAGATATGGTTATGCATTCTTTGTTCGGCCTGCCCACCATCCCGGTCAATGATCGCCTGCAAGATCGCGCGATGATGAGCCGTATACTCCTGCATACGCTCTTTCGTCAGAGACTGCTCTTTCATGCGTCCCCAAAGCCGCCCCGCCCGAAGCGAGTGAATACCTTCGTAGAGCGAGGCCAGCAATCCGTTGCGGGCCGCCGCCACAACTAATTGATGGAACGCGGCGTCCCAGCGCTCGAACTCCGCCAGCGTCGCGGCGGTACTGCCATGCTGGATGACCTTCTGCATCTCTTCGGTTTCGTAGGGCGTCGCCCGCAACGCCGCGAGCGAGGCCACCTTCGGCTCGATGATTAATCGTGCTTCGAAGACCTCAGCGGGATAAGTCCACAGTTCCTTCCGGGAGGCATTCTGTGCGCGGTACGGAGTGCTTGCAGTTGCGCCGCGCTCGGCGACGAAAGTGCCACGCCCCACATGACGAAGAAGGCGCCCCTCTTGCTCCATCTCGGCCAGCATGCGCCGCAGGGCCGTGCGCGGCAACCCGAGCTTGACCGCTAGATCGCGCTCAGGTGGCAGCCGGTCGCCTGGCTGCAATCCTTCCGCCTCAATGAAATCCCTCAGAACGACCGTCATACGGCCCACTCCAGAAACGAATCGGCAAATTTCTCCGAAACCAATTTGATCTATCTTGACACCGGTTTCAATACCAATTTCATATTGGTCCCAGCAATCCACAGATTGGTTGCACGGGTTTTCTAAAGCCGCGAGAGGATGAGTGTGACTCAGCCAGCAAGGGATATCGAACCTTTTCGCGCGGATGCTGCGGCTATCATTGCAGGCGCTCCTGTAGAGCTGCTGGTGGGCGGCCAATGGACAAGGGCAACCGGCAGCAATCGGTTTGATGTCGCCGATCCATCCAATGGGCGCACGATTGCGTCTGTCGCAGACGGCGCCGTCACCGACGGAATCCGGGCGATCGATGCTGCGGAGGCCTCTGCGACGATGTGGAGGCAAACACCCTCACGCCGGCGATCGGACATCCTGATGCGCTGCCATCAGCTCATGCTCGATCGTGCCGAATGGCTAGCGCAACTGATATCTCTGGAGAACGGGAAGGCGCTCCCGGACGCTCGCGCGGAGGTAACCTATGCCGCAGAGTTTTTCCGTTGGTACGCTGAGGAAGGGGTGCGCACTCTCGGCGACATAGGCTATGCGCCGGGCGGCGCAAATCGAATCCTGGTTCAATACCAGCCGATTGGCATTGCCGTTCTCGTCACGCCCTGGAATTTCCCCGCTGCCATGGCGACCCGCAAGATCGCGCCGGCGCTCGCGGCGGGTTGCACGTGCGTACTAAAGCCGGCGGCTGAGACCCCGCTGACCGCGTTGGCGATCGGCGCGATCCTCATGGAAGCTGGTTTGCCCGAAGGTGTCGTCAACATCGTGACGACCACGGCCGCGGGGCCTGTGGTGAGCGCGATGCTGCATGACAGTCGGGTGCGTAAACTGTCATTCACGGGTTCGACGGCCGTTGGGCGCATCCTCCTGCGCGAGGCTGCCAACCGGGTCATCAGTTGTTCGATGGAACTCGGTGGCAACGCACCTTTCATTGTGTTCGATGATGCGGATCTGGAGGATGCCGTCGCCGGCGCCATGGTCGCCAAGATGCGCAACGGCGGAGAAGCCTGCACTGCGGCGAATCGCTTCTACGTGCAGCGCGGCATCTATGACGCTTTTGTCCGCCGGCTTACCGAGCAAATGTCGTCGCTTTCAGTGGGGCCGGGTCTTCAAGCAACGACCCAGCTCGGGCCGCTCATTACAGCGACCGCGGTGGAGAAGGTCGATCGCTTGCTGAAGGATGCCGTTGCCCGTGGGGCGCGTATCGAAACGGGCGGTAAACCGGGGTCTGGCGAGGGCTTCTTCTATCCTCCTACAGTCCTAGCTGACGTATCTCTCGATTCCGATATCGCGAAGGAAGAGATCTTTGGGCCGGTCGCAGCGGTCACGCCCTTCGATACAGAAGACGAGGCTGTACGGCTAGCGAACGACACCGAGTATGGCCTCATATCCTACGTCTTCAGTGGTGATCTCAGGCGCGCCCTGAGCGTCGCCGAACGCATCGAAAGTGGGATGGTCGGTATCAATCGTGGCGTAGTCTCGGACCCAGCAGCGCCGTTCGGAGGGATGAAGCAAAGCGGGCTCGGCCGGGAGGGCGGGCATCACGGTCTGCTTGAATATCTCCAACCAAAATACATCGCGACCAACTGGTAACGACAATGACCAGACCCAGCAACCGGGATCGAAAACGGCCGACACTGGGCTCACATATGGCAAAATTTCCGAGCAAAACGGCCCAAAAATGCCGCCGCCTGACAGAAAAGTTGCAAGGAGGGAAAATTGTCCAGGCGACGACTGGGACGTGGGAACTGCCAGGTTGGGAACTATATATGGGATTGGCGAGTGGGCGATCGAGGTAGGTGTTGGGCGTTCAGCGTGTTTGGCTGGAGTCCGTGTACGTCAAATCGATCTCGTATGCATAAAAGCGAGTGGAATTCCAGCTGGTTACGAGATTGTCCGATGAGCAGTGTCGTCTTGATTTGAAACCGGCGTCGACACTGAGCGAACGGGCGCTGCCCATGACGAAGTAAACGAAAGTGCCACCGGTTTTCCAATCGGAGTACCGGTGGGAAGTTATCGGAAACGGCTTCACCGCCATGACAAGCAAGGGAGGATTTACAAAATGGCTCCAATCGACCGTTCTTTCTCGCGCCGTCGGTTCCTTGGCGGCAGCGCCATGGCCATCACGGCCAGTGCATTGGGCACGCCATTCGTGCGAACGGCGCGCGCCCAAGCAGCGACCTTCAAGGCGGGCGTGATCACCTCGCTCTCGGGCGAGAACATTCTTGGCGGCAACCTGACCAAACAGGGCTATGATCTTTGGGCGGATGCGATCAACGCCAAGGGCGGGGTGGAGGTAGCTGGTGACCGCTTCAAGGTCGAGATGTTCTACGGCGACGACCAGAGCAGCCCGGCGACGGGTGCAGACGCCGCCGAGCGGCTGATCGTGCAAAACGGGGTCGACGTGCTGTTCGGTCCCTACACCAGCGGCTCGACCATTGCCGTACAGCCGATCTGTCAAAAGTACCAGGTGCCGATGATCTCCGGTTCGGCGGAATCGCCCAATGTTTGGAAGGCGAAGCCTGAGTTCAATTTCGGCATTATCCCGGCGGTCGATACAACTTCGGGCCTGTCGCTCGGTGTGCTGGCGAAGCTTTCCAAACCCGCCGCGAAGACCGTGGCTGTGATCAGCGTCAACGAGCCGTTCTCGAAGGAGACGGGCGAAGGTTTTCGCGACGGCGCCAAGGCCGCCGGCCTCGAAGTGGTCACCTACGAGCTGGTGCCGCCGGAAGGGGATCTCACGCCGGTCATCTCCAAGATCGCCGCGCTCAATCCCGACGTCATCGCGGTCGGCGGCCATGAGGAGGTACTGCTCAACGTGGTCAAGACTTCGAAGTCGCTGAATTACCGGCCGAAGGCGCTGATCATGCACTACGGTATCACCAATCCCGCCTTCGCGCAGGCGCTCGGCGCCGACGCCGACGGCACGACGGGCGTAGTGGTATGGCTGCCTACCGTGTCCTACAAGGACGACGTATTCGGCACGGCCAAGGACTTCGCCCAGATGGCGCAGAAGAAACTGGGAGGGGAGCCAGACTATACGGCCGCCGCCTGCGCGGCCAGCGGTCTGGTGCTGGGCGATGCGCTGAAGCGCCTCGGCAAGAAGCCCGCGCTGACGCCGGAGAACCGAGTGGCGCTGAAGGATGCCATCGCTGAAACCGACATCCAGACCTTCTACGGGCCGATCAAGTTCGAGAAGGACGGCCCGCACTACCACGACAACATCCAGCCCGTGCCGGTCCTGGTCCAGATCCAGGGCGGCAAGACCGTTGCGGTCGGGCCGAAGGAGGCTGCGGCAGCCGACTACATTTACCCACTGCCGGCCTGGAAATAGGCGTTTCGAGCAGATGCGGACGGTTTCGCCGCCCGCATCTGCCGATGGGTGCGGTACGAATGCGCATAGCTGTAAAACGACGGATCGTTCCGCTTCGCTCATGCGGGCTTGCCAGAATATCCACCTTCTCGGTTCCCTGACGAAAAACGGATGCCGCCTTGGATCTTTTTCTCCAGACCTTGCTGAATGGCCTTCTGATCGGAGGTGTCATCGCCACATTTACCATCGCCTTCCAGCTCGCCTTCGGCGTGTTGCACGTCATCGACTTCGCGGTCGGCGGCTGGGTCGTGCTGGGCGGCTACCTGGGCTACTATATCACCGCCTGGCTCGGGCTCGACGGCTTCATCGCGATTCCGCTGGCTTTCGTCCTGTTCGGCACCCTCGGGTATTTGATCGGCCCGGTGCTTTATAATGTTCGTAACAGCCGCACGGCTCGGCCGGAGTTGATGGCCCTGGCGCTCAGCTTCGGCTTGTTCACGCTACTGCGCGGCGGCATGCTGACCGCGTGGGGCTTCAATACCCGCAACGTCACAACCACGCTGAGCGGCGAAAGCCTGGCGATCGGCCCGATCACGGTTCCATTGATCCGGGTTGTGGCAGCAGCGTTCGCCGCGGCGATCGCCGGCGGGCTCTTCCTGTTTCTCTATCGCACCCGCTACGGACTGGCGATCCGCGCGACGGCCGAGAACCGGCACAATGCTGCGCTGATGGGTGTCAACATCGGACGGCTGAGCGCCAATGTCTATGGCCTTTATGCCGGCATCACCGCCATGGCCGGTGTCCTGATGGGGGCGATCTATTCGGTCAATCCGGAGGTCGGCTTGCGCTACACGCTGTTTGCCTTCTTCGTAGCCGTGCTTGCCGGTCTGGGTTCTGTCGAGGGCGCGCTGGTGGCGGCGCTTTTGCTAGGCGTCATCGAAGCTTTTGTCTCGACCTATGTCGGTGCCAGCTATTCGCTGCTGGCGATCTTCACCACGCTGTTCTTAGTTCTTTTGGTATCCCCGCGTGGGATCCTGCGGCGGGGGCTCTGATATGGCGCTACTACCGACAAACCCGCAATGGCGAGGCCTCGTTCTCCTCGCCATCATCATTGTCGTGCTAGGCGTCCTGCCCTGGACGGTGAACAATTACTGGCTGCGCATTGCCACCGGCGCACTGATGTGGGCGGGGCTCGCTTGCTCATGGAATATGCTGGGCGGATATGCCGGCTACATCAATTTCGGCCAGTCGGCCTTTTTCGGCCTCGGCGCCTATGTGACCGCGTTCCTGATGGGCGATCCGTTCGGTTTGCCTTTCTCGGCTACGATTCCCGCCGGCATGGTGGTGACCGCATTGTTCGCGGTCATCATCGGCGCACCGACACTGAGGCTGCGCGGCGCCTACTTCGCCATCGCCACCTGGGCCTTTGCCGAGGTCCTGATCCAGTTCGCTTCGGCGATGGACTTCACCGGCGGCATCGGGGGTATCGGACTGCCCCCGTATCTCAACGAACGCTTCTTCTATTTCGCCATGTTCGGTACCGCCGCGCTGGCGTACTTCCTCACCTGGGCGCTGTTCGAGCGTTCCCGCTTCGGGCTGAAGGTGAAGGCGCTACGCGACCACGAGCCAGCGGCAGAGGCGATGGGCATCAACACAGCCCTGGTCAAGCTGCAGACTTTCGTGCTCAGCGCTGTCACCGCGTCCGTCTTCGGCGCCATCTTCGCTTACTGGGTCACCTTCATCAATCCAAAGTCCGTTTTCGGCGGCGACATCACCGACCAGATGGTGGTAATGGTGCTACTGGGCGGCCTGGGCACACTGTGGGGACCGGCCATCGGCGGCGTCGGGTTGTTCGTCGTGAACCGGCTGATTTGGATGTATTGGGGCGACACCGCGTTCTACATCGCCATCCTCGGCACCGCCATCGTCTTGGTGGTGCTGTTTCTGCCCAACGGCATCGCCGGGCTGTTCGCAAGGCGCAAGAACGACGCGCTGGACAAGGTCATGGACAAGCTGGTCGGCACCGGTGCGGGAGGGCATCCATGAACGGCGGGATGCAGTCGGCAGCCGATCCGATCCTGAGTGTGCGCGGGCTCTTTAAGCATTTCGGCGGCATCAAGGCCGCCAACGGCGTCGAACTAGCGGTCGGGCGGCACGAGATCGCCGGACTCATCGGCCCAAATGGTTGCGGAAAATCGACGCTGTTCAGCCTCGTCTCCGGCATGGTGATGCCGGACAAGGGCGAGATCCGCTTCGACGGCCGTGCCGTCGCCGGAATGAGCGCGCACAGGATCGCCCGGCTCGGCCTGGCCCGTACCTTCCAGATCCCGGCCCTGTTCGACAATATGACGGTGACCGACAACCTTCTTGCAGCGGCGGCGGAAGGTCACTGGCAGGGCGCATACGAGCGCGCGGCCGAGACGCTTTCCCTCCTCAAGCTCGATCATGTTGCCGACAACCGCGCCTCGGACCTGTCCGGCGGTCAGCAGAAGCTGCTGGAATTTGGCCGCGCCGTCATGCGGCAGGCATCGCTGATCCTGCTCGACGAGGTAACAGCAGGAGTCCACCCCAACATCCGCAAGATCATCCTGGAAGCGATTGCCCGGCTACGCGAACAGGGCGTGTCCTTCCTCGTCATCGAACATGACATGGAGATGGTTCGCAACGTCTGCGACCGAATTATCGTCATGGATTCGGGACGGGTGGTAACCAGCGGCTCTTTCGAGGACATCGTGCGCAATTCTGAAGTCATGCAGACCTACCTGGGGCGCCCGCAATGAGCACGCTGGCCTCCGAGAACATCATCACCGGCTACGGCAAGCAGGAGGTCGTCCATGGCATCTCACTGACGGCTGAGCTCGGGAAAATCACTTGCATCTTCGGGCCGAACGGCTGCGGCAAATCCACCTTGCTAAAGGCCATCGCCGGGGCGCTGCCGGTGTGGAGCGGCGCCGCCCGCCTTGGCGACACTGTGCTTTCCAATCTGCCCGTGCACCAGGTGGTACGGCAGGGACTGGTGCTGATGCCGCAGGGCGGCGGCGTGTTCCCGCGCCTGACGGTGATGGAGAACCTGCGCATGGGTGGTTACGCTATCGCCGACAAGCGGCTGGTGGAAAGTCGCATTGAGATGTTGATCGGCCAGTATCCGTCGCTGGCTAGGCGGCGCAAGACGGCGGCCGGCGCGTTGTCGGGCGGCGAGCAGGCGATGCTGTCGCTGGCCCGCGCACTGGTTTCGGAGCCGCGCTTTATCCTGCTCGACGAGCCTTCCGCCGGCCTGTCGCCGGCCATGGTGATCGAGACGCTGGAGCGCATCACGACGCTGACGAAGCAAGGCATTGGCATATTGATGGTCGAGCAGAACATCCGCGAAGCCATGCCGATCGCGGACAAACTCTACATCTTGGCCGCCGGCTCGAAACGCTTCGAGGGCAGCCCGCAAGACGTGCGCGACGACCGTCAGATCATGGATATTTACATGGGCGGAGCCTGAAGTGTCGAAGACTGACGTCTTCTTCCCAGCCGTCCATGAACGACGCGATTAACGCAGCGCCTTTCAAGCCAAAGGGCGAGGTGTAATAGTATTCGCCGACATGCCGAACGCTGAGAAGTCTGCCCGGGATTCCCCTCCCCAGTTCAGGCTCGAAATCATCGCCTGATATTGCTCCTTGGCGATCGGAAGGAACGGTCCCATTCTTCGCCCTTTTCATCAACACGCCGCGGAATGCGCACAAGAATACGCTTTGGATTCGACGAACCGACGCCTTTGTCGAAGCAAGATTGTTCCGTCCGCATGTCGTTGACGCGAAGCGACGGGATGTCGCCTTGACGGCACTGGTGACGCCGTGGCTGATAACCGCAATTCGTCGAACACGGCAAGTGTCCTGCGCCACAGCTCCTGATAGGCGTCGCCGGTCATATAGGCCGCGTGCGCTGTTAGCGTCACGTTGTCGAGTTTGCGGTAGGCGTTTTCTCCAGGAAGCGGTAGCGCGACGGCCAAAGCGGTGGCGCTGCAATTCCTTGATGATCTGGGTCAGGCGAGCATTCTCGACGTCACGCGCCAGGACCATCGCCTTCAGCACATCCGGATCGTCGGGAAGCTGGTCCGCCGTCATCGCCATGACTGGATGAGACCATATTCGCCGGTGCCAAGCGACAGCGGAATCGAGGCTGATTCACTTGGTCGCGGATCAGCCTGCCTGCGCCGGAACGCGCGTCCGGCGGGCTTCATGGACCCGCCGCCTAGTGTGCACAGTCCGCGACATGAACCGCAGTCAGATCAAGCATGGCGTCCATCAGTTCGGCCGCCATCGGATCGTTCGCCACCGCGCGCCGTCGGAGTGGTGATTGCGTTCGCCGGGCAGCGCTGGCGCATCGATCGGTGGACGACCGCAGCAAGGTGCTCGAGGTCGAGCGGCATCGGTCCGGGAAGATTCGTCAGTTCGACAACGTGATGAGCGAACCTGTCCACGACAGGCTCTCGGCCGAGATGCGAGCGGTCCTGGAAGGCGGCGACATTCCCGCCTATCTCGATGCGGCCGCCGTTGACTTCCAGCGTCAGGGGAGGGAGCTCGGATTGCCGCAGATCAGATTCCTCCCGGCAGGGAAGGATACGCACGTCCCGACCTGGAGAGGCACCGAAGCCAATGCCGTTCTCGCCATCACGATGGTTTCGGCAGGTCTTGAATGCGCTGTGCACGAAGTGGGCGTGACCGTTCTGGAGACGACGCCTGAAGAGGCCGAGGCGGTCCTTCGACAGCTAGCCGAACGCCCACCGGACATTCAGCCCATTTCAGAATTCGTCGAGAATATTGAGACAGCTAGATTTGACGGAATGGTTCCTGAGCAGGTGCCGCGGCGGCTGTGGGCCAAGGCACGAATGAACATAGGACCAGAGATACGAACGAACTCGGCGTGAATACCTGAACGCGATGGCCCTGTCGGCCATACCTTCTCAAGAGCTGAGTGAAATCACCGCACAGCCATAGGCTTCGAGCTGCAAGGGCCCGACTGCTGGACGGTCGGTCAGCAGGTCCAGGCCCCGGGGCACGCCCGGCACCACGACGGAAACCCCCGTGGTGTTTTGAATGAACATCAGTTGTCGGTCCTCAGCCTCGCGGACCGACACCTCCACTCCATCAGGCAATTCAGGAAGCAGAGGCGCCACGCCCGCCCGACATCGGCAATGGCTTCGGCAAGGTCGGGCGTAAGATAGGTGCCGACATAGACGACGCGGCCTTGGCCGACTTGCCGGGAAGTGATCGCAGGTTGTCCGGCGCAAAAGCGGTCCGACCATGTGCCGAGAACCTCGGTGTCCGGCCCGACCTCAAGCAGTTCGTAGAGGTGGGCGGCCTCGAACTCTCTGTTGCCGAAGGTGAAGTGGTACTTGCGCTCCGCCGACGAGGCCGGCAGTGGCGCCGGAGGCACATAGGCGCCCGCCGCGGCCTGGCGGAACAGCGGAAACAGGCCGGCGCCGCCTCGCGGAACGAGGCGGCCGAACTCGGCGACCTTGACGCCGCTCAGCGCCGAAAGCCCGCGCCCGGGTGCCTGCTCACGAACGATGTGGTTGGCCCGTCAGCGCCGACAGGATCAGCGTGCCGCCGCCCCGGACAAAGGCCTCGATCGCAACATTCCATTCCTGCTTCCACATCACCCAATGCGGAACATAGAGCGCCTTGAGCCGCGACAGGTCACTGGTCGGCGAACTACCCGTTGCCCTCACACACGCGCACGAACCACTCGCCCATGGCCTCGACGAGTTCAACTGATATGGGCTGACACTGCTATTCTGCATGCCGCGCGGATCGAGATCCTTCTTTTACGGTATTCGGTCCATTCGGGATAAATTGACGGCGCTCGCCCTCGCGTCAGTCATTGCCGAAAACCTCGCGATAAATCGCCTCGATGCGTTCTTCTTCCGCATCCGTTAGGGCAGCAAATTCCCGTTCGCGTGCGCGGTTCGAAAGCCGGCCGCCGTTTTGCTTCAGGAAGCGGAAGAGCAGGTCAGTCAGCCGTTCGGGCATGTCGATGAAGGCGTCAACTTGCTGCCGGAACTGATCATAGCGCTGCAGGAAGGCAGTTTCGTCGGGAAGATCCCGCTCAACGGTTCTGCGCACGCAGGCATAGAGGAATTCGGCGTGCGGCGTTGCGTCGAAGAAGCGGTAGAAATCGCCGGTGTCATTCAGGACCCGTACGTTGAATTGCGGTGTCGGCTCCCATTCGATCAGCGGCAGCAGGCGCCGCGAATAGCTCTCGAGCACCCGCCGGTACTCATTGATCTCATCGAGGATGGCGGCCGAGACCGGGAACACTACGCCGGGCGGGTTGAAGCCGCGTATGCCAAGCACGTGGTGGATCAGGTAGCGGTGAATACGCCCATTCCCATCCTCGAAGGGATGGATGTAGACGAAGCCGAAAGCGAGGATCGCGGCGGCGATGACGGCATCCAGACCTTGCGCCGGGGCGCGGTCGAACGCGACCATGCCGTCAATGAGCGAGGGCAGGTCTTCGGGCCGGGCGCTGATGTGATTGGGCAGCGGCACGCGGCTGTCGCGGTCGTGCTCACCGACGAAGCCGCCTTCCTGGCGAAAGCCGGGTCTCACGAACCGGGTATCGCCAAGAACGATTCTTTGCAGGCGCAGCAGTTCGTCGCGATCGATAGGCTGGCGGCCGGCTTCGCCGATGGCGCGTCCCCAGCGCTGGATGCGGTCCTGTGGCGGACGCTCGCCTTCGATGGCATAACTTGAGCGCGAGTCCTTGAGCAGGAGGAAGGCGGCGGTTCTTGCAAGAAGGTCGCGCGGCACATTGGCGACGATTGCCTGCGCGCGCTGCGGCAGCGCCATGCCGATGAATTCGTTCAGAGCCTTGGTGCGGAAGACCAGCGGGCAGAAATCCGGCGTACCGGGCAGGTTGTCCTTCACGCGGTAGCGCGACGCCGTGATTCCCGGCGCCGCCCATTGCAGTTCGGGATCGATCACCGGAACGTAGCGTCCGGCGTCCGCGTCCGGCATATCGAGGCGCGTTCCGGTGAGCCACTCGTATAGAAACCAGATGCGGCGGGCATAACTGCCGGTCGGACTTGCGCGAACAAGTGCCTCGATCGTCGCGGGGCCAGTCGCCTGGAATAATCGCTTGAGGACGGCGAGATCGAGTCCCTCGTACTTGAGCGCAAAGGTCAGGTGGCCTTCGAGCGTGGGATGCGGCGCGTGGCGCGGCGTCATGATGCGCCAGCCGTCCCGCTCGGTGATGCGGTGATGCTCGCCGGTGGCGGAAAGCATCCGCGGCAAAGGCACGGCGAGCCCGTAGGCGCCGATCAGCGCGCTGTAACCAGCCGGGGTCGCTGTTTCAGGAAGGCGTATTTCCTGAAAAACGTTCACAGGCCCTGAAAACTGATGCTGCTGTGAGGCAGCCATGAAAACCGTACCTTGTCGAATTTTGGTCAGACTACCCGAATTCATGAAAAACGATTCTAGTGCATGAAAATCGTTACTAAAAGGAGAAATGTCCGAAAAACGGTTCTCGCAGCCGGGTGCTGTCCCCCAGACTCTGGCGGTCAAGGCCGGCGCGATGCTGGCCTTACCCCGCTAAGCTGAAACGTGCCGGCCGCTGCTCAGTTTCGGCATAACCGTCTAGACCCGCTTGGGAGCGGTGCTCTGAAATGCGTCTAAGATTGGAGCAGGGCGCCCTGCGCCCACAACCGCTCGCAGTCCCATTTTCTTAGACTTGGCGTTCCGGGCTCACCATAGAAAACCATCGCGCCACGAACGTCATAGCCAAGGACCGACGCATTGGCGACGAACTGGATGGCGCGTCCCAAGTTGATTGCGCCGATCTGGGCATCAATTTTGCTGGTGAGGTCGATCACTCCAAAGACTTCCGCGCTCGCGCCTCTGCCGGAACGGTAAAATGGTTCAATTCGCAAAAGGGTTTTGGTTTCATTCAGCCTGATCAGGGCGGTCCGGATGTTTCGTGCATATTTCTGCCGTCGAGCGCTCCGGCTTGCGAGGCCTCAATGATGGCCAGAAGATCAGCTACGAACTGGTACAAGACGAACGTTCCGGAAAGACGTCAGCCGGTGAGTTGCGGACGATCTGATGGGAGTTGACCGGCTCAGCTGTCGGTCTCATCCCTTCCACATCGTTGAGTGGAGAAGAGCCTGCACATGCTCGGGCAGGTCGAGTTCACCGCGCGCCTCGATCTCCAAAAGATATCAGGCCTTCAAGCGTGATCCGACCAGATCATAACAGAGAGCTGTCACGCAAGAGCGTGTCGTCCGGATCGCGAATCTCGCGTGTTCATTCTGGGAAGCCCGGCCGGCTGCAACGCGCCTCTTGTCGGCCGTTGAGGCCCGCTTCGCCACCGCCAAGCTAGGGGTCGCGATTGCGCCAGATCCGGCCCTACGGATCGGGATCGGTCGGCGCAGGGCGCTCGTTACGACGAACTGAATGAACTGCAGCTTTTCAACCGATCCGGATCTCTATGGTGATTGCTTGGAAAGGCAGCGTCGGGTCATGGGCCTGAATTGGTCACGCGCAAATTGAGCTTTCGATTAGCCTGGAAGTTGCCATCCCGCTCGATAGCGATCCGAGGCGCTCCGACTTTTGGCAGGACCGGGAAACCAAGTCGAACACCGCAAAGTCACTATCCCGTCCAAGTTGTGGACACTTCAACTTCAAAGGCGCACTCTCCAGGGGCGAAACCCAAGTAGAGTTTCGTCCAATGCTTCACATGCTTGAGATGCCTCGCTGATTGCCTGATACCTGTCCGGACATCCGGGTGGGGCGGTCATTCATTGTGCGCCTGTCCGTGATCAGGCTACGGCTCAAAAGGACGCTGCAGCCCGTTCCGGATCAACTGGGAGGGAAAACAGCATGCCTCATCTTCAACGCAGAGAACTTATTCAAGGAAGCGCGGCTCTTGCCGCAATCGCCGCTCTCCATGCCTCGCGGGCTTACCCTTTTCCTACACGGCCCGGCGAGGAAGTCGTCAAATGGACCGATCAACTGCCGCCGAACCCGGTGCCGGAGGTCATCAAGAATCAACTCGTCTGGGAGGACCTCGATTCATGGGTGACGCCCAACGACAGGTTCTTTTCAATTGCGCATTTCAACAGGCCGGTCATCGACGCAGGCACGTGGAAGCTCGAAATCAGCGGCCTAGTCAAAAAGCCGATGGCCCTGACGCTCGCCGACATCAAGGCCCGGCCGCGCCAGGAAGTGACGTTCACAGTCGAATGTTCGGGCAATACCGGCCTCCCGTTTTTCAACGGCGGCATCGGTAATGCGCGCTGGGCGGGCACGCCGCTCGCCCCGATCCTAAAGGAGGCCGGCGTTCTCGACGGCGGCATCGAGGTCGTTTTCTGGGCCGCCGACGAAGGCGAGATCAAGCGGGCCGATGACGTTAAGTTCAAGCAGAACTTTGCGCGCAGCATGTCGCTCGCAGACGCCATGGATCCAAAAAACATCCTTTGCTACGAGATGAACGGAACTCCCTTGCCGGCCGATAACGGGTTCCCGGTTCGGCTGATAGCGCCCGGCTGGTACGGGATCGCAAACGCGAAATGGCTCAAGCGCATCGACGTGCGCGACCAGCGCTTCGAGAACCGGTTCATGGGACGCGACTACGTCACGCTCCGCGAGGAAGACCACAATGGCGAGACCGTGTGGGTAGAAACGTCCGTCGGACGGGCGCACCTCAAATCGGCGCCGGCTCGGGTGACTCATATCGGCAGCGATTATCGGATCGTCGGAGCGGCCTGGGGTGCGCCGATCGACCGGGTCGAGGTGAAGATCGACGATGGGCCGTGGATGCCGGCGACCATGGACGGCACCGAAGAGGCGGAGTTCGCCTGGAAGATGTGGTCTCTGGACTGGCCCAAACCGTCCGCTGGGGAACACACCGTCACCTCGCGCGCGATCGATAAGAGCGGCAACATTCAGCCGGCAATGAGCGATCCGTGGATTGCCAAAAAACACACCTATTGGGAGAGCAACGGACAGGTGACCCGCCGTATTCAAGTCAGTTGACGGCTCGGCGCCTCGAGCGGAGCAGCCTGGAAAGCTGTGTTGCGACGGGATTGAGTGCGACCCCGTTACGCCGTGGGCAGGCGGTAAGGTCGCAGAAATGATTGATCAGGTCGATAGAGGAGGCGTACGGAACGCTGCGCGCGATTTCGCGCTCCACGTAGCCATGACGTCGTTGGCGGCATATGCGCGAGTCTAAAGTCGCCGCCGTCGCCTTCGCCTTTGCGAAGCATGCCCCGGTCCGAATTCCCTGATGGTCTTCGTTGAGGCCTGCGATCGTGAGTCAAAACGGATACATAGCTCGGCGGCGAGGCTGATGGTTCGCAGTGCCCGCGGGGAACCAGACCGCGCGTTGCCGCAGCGCGGCACGGCCCTCGGAGGAATGTGACGACGCGACATTCTGTTGGGGTTGCCGCGCAGAAAGGGATCCGAAGATGCTGTAATGTCGCGCGAAGGCCGCTCAATCGGCTGGTAGCGAGCCCCTATTTGACTGGGGATGCGCCGGGTCAATGGATTCTAGGCATTACTGAGCTGCCCAGACATCACAAGGCCAGGCCCGACGCGGGAAGTGTGCAGATTGGTGGAAATTCCTGATGCGGCTCAGTTTCGAGAATCGCCAACACCTCATCAGATGACCGTGCCTGCCGGAGCTGCTCCCGAACCTGAGATGTCCGAAACAGCCGGCACATCTGCGAAAGGGCGGGGAGAAAGGCGGAAGTGGCAGAGCGCGGCCAGAGCACAGTGTAAATGAGATCGACGGGGTCATCGTCCGGGCCCTCGAAATCGATGCGCGGGGCCAAGCGTGTCAAAGACGCGACAGGCGAATAGATTGTGCTGAGCACAGCGTGGGGGATCGCGACACCACGACCGATGCCCGTGGAGGCGAGGCGCTCGCGGTCGAAAAGACCGCGCAGAACCATCTGCTCGTCGAGCCCAGTTCTCCGCGCAATCCTGATCGCAATTTTTGACAAGGCTGATTGCTTTCCCTTGGTCACAAGGTCAAGCGAAATGTCTTCTTCTTGCAAGATGGCGGAGATCATCCGGGTCAACCTCCATGTCGATCCAAACGCGATCGCAAATGAGCGTTAAGCCGCACTGGTTAAACAGGTGCAGGGTTCACAGTGGACTGAGGGTGGAGATCCTGACTGTCCCGGACGCGAAGCCAGGGCTTCTCGCGTCCGGCTAATGGCCCGTTTTGAGGAGTTTCGGCCCCCGCCGGAAATCGAGATTGAAAATATTCATAGCAATTCAGAGGTAGTGAAAGATTCTTCGAAATCAAGCAAACAGGTGCACACCGCAGAAATAATGCACTAAAATGCCAGTTAATTTCGTTTGACGACCAGAACAGTCTCCTGCTTGCTGGTCAGACGCGAACAGGCCGCGCCAGCAAGTGAAATCGGTTTTTGGACTTTCTCCCAGATCTTCGGCCATCGCGATTTTTAGTTCAACGTGGAGATGTCGTGATGAAAAAGCTCGTCCTCGCAGTTGCCCTGACAACGGGCGGTTCCCTTTGCGCCATGGCGGCGGATGAGGTCACCAAAGCCCCGCCAGCCGCACCTTACGAACAGGTCAGCAAGCTTGTGAAGCTGCCCGACTTCCTACCGGGCATGGGCCAACTCTTCGTTGATCCCACGACATTGCCGGCCGGCCCATTCCTTGCCTATGACCACGATGGCAAGCTTGTCAGCACGATTTATATGCTGCCGATCAGGGACCTCAATCCGGACAAGCGTTTTGACGACCTCACGTCACCCGGCGGCAATGTCGACCATGTCGACGTCTACTACAATGCCGGCCATCCGGGAGTAGCAGAGCCGCATGTCCACGTCGTGCTCTGGCATGTTTCGGCGGCTGACGAGGCACGGGTCGCCAAATGACACTGACGCGTCGTGAGATCCTGGGCGCGGGCGGCGGGCTCGCTGCCGCCCTTTCCCTCTCTTCACTGGCCGTGTGGGGCGGCGAGATTGTTGAAATCAAGATGCAAGGGAACGAAGACGGGTCACACGTTTGGTTCGACCCGATAGGCATTCTCATCAAACCAGGACAGACGATCCGCTGGATCAACCTCAATCCCGGCAATTCCCACACGACGACGGCTTACAATCCCGCAAACTTCGAGCGACCGCTGCGCATGCCTAAGGCCGCAAAATCCTGGGATTCCGACTATCTCCTGCCCAACGAGAGCTTTTCGGTCACCTTCACCGAACAGGGGGTCTATGACTATTTTTGCATTCCGCATGAGCATGCTGGAATGGTCGGCCGCATCATTGTCGGCGAACCCGAAATGCATGGCTGGACTGAACTGGTCGGCACGAATGGAGACCTCCCAGAGGTGGCCCTCAAGGCGTTTCCGACGGTCGAAGACATCATGACGAAAGGGATCGTCCGGCACGCCTAGATCTGCGTCTAGGCGGCATGAGGACCAGCGACAAGGAGAACCCAAAATACGACGATGTGATGGGGGCGCGAGTTTCCTGCTTGTCGTCAGTGATCGATAGGGACGGACCATCATGACAGGCAGCGCGTTTCCATACGATAATAAACCGCGGGCGAAGCGCGACGCGCGCTCTCAGGTGGCGGAAAGGCGTCTCAGTGCTCGGTCCGCTGCCCAGCAACGTCAGCGAGCCACACATCGGCTTGCCGCCTTAGGCGAGATGACCGGCGGTATTGCCCACGATTTCAGAAACCTCCTAACGGTAATCGAATCCGGCTTGAGGTCCGCCGCAAAAAGAGCCGACGAGCCCGAAACCGTGCGGGCCTACATTGCGGCAGCGCGGGAAGGAATCGATCGAGGGGTCGAACTAGCGTCACAGCTACTGGCTTTCGCAAAACATCAGGAACTCGATATCCATGCTGGCAATTTGAATGAGTTCCTCAGGTCTTTCGAGCCTTTCCTGAGGTATGGCGCAGGACCCGATGTCCGCGTCAAGCTGGAGCTTGGTTCCGATATCCCGGACTGCTTGATCGACCCGGCGCTGTTCGACGCTGCAGTGCTAAATCTCGTCATGAACGCACGAGATTCAATGCCAAGTGGCGGGGAGATCCGCGTCAGCACTGAGCGATTGGTACAGACGGCCCCGACGCCTGACCCGCCCGGGCCCGGAACCTACGCATGCGTTCGCGTCAAAGACCGTGGTTGCGGCATGGCTCCGGAAATCTTGCGAAGGGTGTTCGACCCCTTCTTCACGACGAAGGGTGAGAAGGGCACCGGGATAGGAATGTTGCAAGTGCAGGCATTGGCGCAGATGGTTGACGGTCGGATCAGGATAAGGAGTGAACAAGGAATAGGAACAACGGTCGACCTTCTTTTCCCGTCAATCCAAGCGGACATATAGACCCCTAACAAGAACGACTACAATTTGATGTCGGCGCTCGCGACGGAATGCAATCCTGCCAGGGCAGGACCTACCACGCTCTCGTCCGCACTTGCGGATTGCACCGCGTAAACCGGATAGGAGAACTGCGGCATTTCAGGCACAAGGTGCAGCCGGCCGGCTTCTATGTGAGGCTGCACGGAACTCATCCTGAAATAACCGGAGCCGCCGGTCGCAAGAACATAGTTCAGCGCGAGCGGACCGAGATCGAAAGAAAGATCCGGCGCAGCACTCGGGAAATTCATCCCGTGGTGAAGTTCAAAATCCGGCCCCCAATCCATATAAACATAATCGGATTCATCCAGGAGGCGCGTTTCGGAATTGGTAGTCACGAGGACGAGTTTCTCGTCCAGAAGCAGATCGATCTTCAAACCCGGTCTGTGCGGAGGGGCGTACATGATAGCTAAGTCGACCATTCCAGACGCGACCTGATTGATCAAATCCCGCGGCACATCGACGTGTACTCGAAGTGCGATGTCCTGCAGCGAGCGGCGCATCCAGCGGACCCAATCGAGCAGAAGAGGTTGCGCAAGGCTGACTTCGCTGCCGACCGTCAGAACAGCCCGGCGTCCCGGGGGCACGGCAACCTGGTGGAGGGTGCGTTGCCATAGTTGGACGAACATCGGGGCGTGGCGCAGAAATTGCTCACCGGCCGGGGTCAGCGAAGCTCCGCCTTTGTGACGAACAAAAAGCGTGCGGCCCAATTGCTGCTCGAGGTTGCGGATTCGTGCGCTTACGGTCGTCTGGGCGACATTCAAACGCTCAGAGGCTCGAATGAAGCTCCCTGTTGAAACGATCTCGATAAAAGTGCGCGCGAGCTCGATATCCATGAGCGAGATAGCATAAAAATTGCGCTTAAATGTCAATGAATTTCGTTTGCTAGATAGTAAGCGCAAGCACTAGGCTTCGGACAAATCCACCAAGCTTAGCGCTGGATGCTGCGCAGCGCCGGTTGGAGAGGGCGCCAGCTCTCTCCATCCTCACCCATCCTTTGCCTGCAGCGTCACAGGAGAAATCATGTCGACGAGAGAGAAGAGTAGGCAAGGCGGTGTAGGGCGTCGTGACTTTCTGAAACTGTTCGGCGCGGCAGGAGCGGCAGCGAGTACTCTGCCGCTTGGTGGATCCGCATCGGCGGACGAAATCATGGCTGCGACCGCCACAGATACGAAACATCATCACGCCGCTGCCGCACCTCATGCCGGGGGCCCCGGCTACGAATTCTTCAATCTCGACGAGTCCGCTTTCGTCGAAGCGGCGGTCGATACGCTCATTCCCAGCGATTCAACTGGCCCCGGCGCCATGGAACTCGGCGTAGCGACGTACATCGATCGGCAAATGGCCGGCGGATACGGCAAGGGCGATCGGCTGTATCTGGAAGGGCCATTTGGCGAGGGTACGCCCGAGCAGGGCTATCAATTGCCGATGACGCCCTCGGAGCTGATCCGGGCGGGCATCGCCGATGTCAATGCCGTTGTACAGAAAAGCCACAAGAGCAGCTTCGCGGCCCTTTCGGCAAAGGATCGCGCCGCGGTGATGGCCGACCTTGACGGCAAGAAGACTGAGCTTCCAACAGTGCCGACCGCGACCTTCTTCGGACTCCTGCTGCAGCTCACGATCGAGGGTTATTTCGCGGACCCCATGTATGGCGGAAACAAGGAGGCGGCTGCCTGGAAGATGATCGGCTTCCCCGGCGCGGATGCCATGTACACGGACAAAATCGAACCGTTTCGAAACAAACCATACAAGGCTGAACCGAAGGGCATCCAGGATCTCATTTAATCGGCGGAAGAAGAAGGAGACTTTGACATGGCCACCAAACTGAACGCGGTCGATGTCCTGATTGTCGGTCTTGGGTGGACAGGCGGCATCATTGCCAAGGAGCTTGCGTCCACCAAGCTGAAGATCGTCGCCCTTGAGCGGGGAGGCCCGCGTGACACCAATCCGGACTTTATCGACCCTGAAATCCATGATGAACTGCGCTACGCAGCCCGCTACGACCTCATGCAGAACGTGCGGCGGGAAACCATCACATTCCGCAATAGTGAATCGCAAACGGCGCTGCCTATGCGTCAACTCGGCTCATTCCTGCCCGGCCAGGGCGTCGGAGGCGCCGGCGTGCACTGGAACGGCGTCACCTGGCGCTGGCTTGAATGGGATCACCAAGCGCGTAGCCGGACGATCGACAAGTACGGCGAAAAGATCATCCCCGCGGATATGCACCTGCAGGACTGGCCGATCACCTATGATGATCTCGAACCCTACTACGACAAGTTCGAAAAGACATGCGGCACCTCCGGCAAGGCTGGCAATCTTAACGGCAGGAAAATCGACGGTGGCAATATCTTCGAGGGATCGCGAAAGGAAGAATACCCCAATCCGCCAATGACTGCCGCGCAGAGCATGGTGATGTTCGAGAAGGCGGCCCGCAATCTCGGATACCATCCTTTTCCCAATCCCTCGTCCAACGCGTCGCGCGACTATGTCAATCCTGATGGCGTGGCCTTCGGCCAATGTCACTATTGCGGCTTCTGCGAGCGCTTCGGCTGCGAGGCGAATGCCAAGGCCAGCCCGCATTTCACCGTCATTCCGCTGGCGGTGAAGAACCCGAATTTCGAACTGCGCACAAATTCGATCGTGCTGAAGGTCAATCTCGATTCGACCCGCAAGAAGGCGGTCAGCGTCACCTATCTCGACGCACGCGGGCGCGAATTCGAACAGCCTGCCGACCTGATCATCCTGTCAGCCTATGCGCTCGGCAACGTCAACCTGCTGCTGCAGTCAGGGATTGGCGTGCCCTACGACCCGGCAACCGGGAAGGGCGTGGTCGGCCGGAACTATGCCTATCAGTGCGGTGGCGGGGCGACCGCATTCTTCGACAAGAAGACCGTTCTGAATCGTTTCATGGGCGCAGGCGCGCTCGGCACCTGCATGGATGATTTGAACGGCGATAACTACGATTTCGTGAAGGCCGGCTACATCGGAGGCGGCGGCATCAGTTGCAGCAACTCGGGCGCTCGGCCCATCCAGTCACATCCAACGCCGCACGGCACGCCTCGTTGGGGCTCCGAGTGGAAGAAGGCAGTGGTCGACAATTATGACCACGCGGCCAGCGTCGGCAATCAAGGCGCGGTGATGGCCTACCGGCAGAACTATCTGAGCCTTGATCCGACCTACACCGACGTTTTTGGACGTCCGCTTATGAGGATGACATTCAATTTCCAGGACAACGAGATAAAGCAGATGAATGCTCAGGCCGACATCTGCGTGACCCTCGCGAAGGAGATGGGTGCGACCAAGATCGATCGAAACGTGCCGCCCGTGCCCTATTCGATCGTGCCCTATCAGAGCACGCACAACACAGGCGGTGCAGTTTTCGGAGCCGACCCAAGCACCAGCGTCCTGAACAAATATCTTCAGGTCTGGGATGTCTCAAACGTATTCGTCACCGGCGCTTGCGTGTTTCCCCAGAACGCCGGGAAGAATCCGACCGGTCCGGTAGGCGCTCTTGCCTACTGGGCAGTGGACGCGATCAAGAACCAGTATCTGAAGAACCCCGGCCCACTGGTTCCCTCCTGAGACGACGTCTGCCGGATCCGGATCCGCGGTTCGGATCCGGCAGAGCTGGGTGTGTTTCGAACCCCATATTGCCCTGGGCCGGTTCGGCCGGAATCAGCCCTCAGCTGATTGAAAGAAGCAAACATGAAATCGACCATGCTTGGATTGACGGCCGCCATTCTCACTGCAGTTGGTTCGGCCCATGCGCAAGACCCATCTCCTGGCAACGCCGAAGCCGGTGCCGTCATCTTCAAGAGGTGCATGGCCTGTCACAAGGTCGGCCCTGACGCAAAGAACGGGGTAGGTCCGGTCTTGAACGGGGTCGTCGACCGAGCGGCCGGTACGTATCCGGGCTACAGCTATTCCGCGGCGAACAGGAATTCGGGTCTGACCTGGGATGAACCGACGCTGACGACCTATCTGCGCGCGCCGCGCAAACTGGTGCTAGGCACAAAGATGACATTCGCCGGTCTCAGCAAGGACCAGGAGATCGCCGATGTCATCGCCTATCTGAAACAGTTCAATGCCCAAGGCCAGAAGGTCGGGCCATGAGTGAGACGGTCAACCAGCCCTTTGCGAAAGCACAATCTTGACGAAGTTTCTCCTGCACAAGGGTTTGGGATACTCCACGGTCCATCAGATCGGTGACTATCTGCGCAGCTATGGTACAGGCCGTCACTGGATCGAGCGATATCGCGGCGACATCTTCGTGTTCGTATCGGATCGGGCAGACGAGGTGATCTTGAGGACAAAATTCTCCAGCCTTCTCGATGCTGTCAACGACACGGAGATGAACGGGATACGACGTCGATGAGCGAAGGTATCTTCAACGAGAAAGTAAAATTGAAACGGGCATATGAGAGCCCTTCTACTGACGATGGCAAGCGGGTGTTGGTTGACCGGCTTTGGCCGCGCGGGGTCAGGAAGTCCGAAGCCGCCATCGATTATTGGATGAAGGAACTTTCGCCAAGTACCGAGCTTCGGAAATGGTTCGGACACGATCCGGCCCGATGGGATGAATTCCGCCGGCGATACGCGGCGGAAATCCATCAGCATCGCGGTGAACTCGGCCAATTGCGCAGCCTCATGCAGGAGGGCGCCGTCACACTCGTCTACTCAGCTCATGACGAGGCCCACAATGATGCCGTCGTCCTTAGAGAGATTTTGCTGAGACATCGATAGAGTCGTCACGTCGGCTCATGCACGTGCCGCTGGCTTCAGCGACATAGGGCGCGCGATCACGAAAGCGACAACAAACTCGTCTCCCCGGGAACCATACCAAAGGAAATTGATCCAATCGTTGAGCGCGTCCGGTTGAGGAGAAACGCAATGAGATTCTTTGTCGATACCGCAGACATATCTGAAATTCGCGACCTTGCTACCGCCGGGTTTCTCGACGGAGTGACCACGAACCCGTCCCTTATCGCAAAGACCGGCCGGCCGATCAGGGACGTGATCAAGGAGAATTGCCAGACAATCGAGGGGCCGGTTTCAGCGGAAGTCACAGCGGCCGACTTCGACGGCATGATCGCCGAGGGAGAGCGTTTGGCCGACATCGCCGCCAATGTGGCCGTCAAGGTACCATCGACCTGGGATGGATTGAGAGCTTGCCGGGCGCTCAGCCAACTCGGACACAAGGTCAACGTCACCCTGTGCT
The DNA here is from genome assembly GCF_014843825.1 of Mesorhizobium silamurunense. Taxonomy (GTDB): domain Bacteria; phylum Pseudomonadota; class Alphaproteobacteria; order Rhizobiales; family Rhizobiaceae; genus Mesorhizobium; species Mesorhizobium silamurunense. The sequence continues at coordinate 35,614 of NZ_JHQR01000216.1, read as the reverse complement.
TTTCAGCCAACCAGGCGCTGCTCGGAGCCAAGGCAGGCGCGACCTTCATTTCGCCGTTCGTCGGCAGGCTCGACGATCTCGGTCTGGACGGCATGGAGGTGGTCCGAGAAATCCGCGCGATTTATGACAACGACAAATCAATCACGACGGATATCCTCGCGTCTTCAATTCGAACACCCCTCCATGTCAAACAGGCGGCGATCGCAGGCGCCGATATCGCAACCGTACCGCCAGCAGTACTTAGAAACCTTGCCAAACATCCGCTCACCGACAAGGGTCTGGCATCTTTTCTTGCCGACTGGAGCAAGACGGGGCAAGCGATCCTGTAAGTGCACGCGGCCCGTCGGCTCCTATCATAAAAATTGCTCGCAACTGCCGATTAAATTCGTTTGCAGGATGTCTGGAGTGGCGAGAAACTGTCGCTGAGTTCTAAAGCTATGATTAAGGAATTCCGGCTTCTCGACCGCAAAAGGCGCATCCGCTTCCGGAACGCCAAGGGAGAAGGCAATGGCCCAAGACCAAAGTAAGCCGACTGGACCGGATCTGATTCAGGGCATCGCGCTCGCGGACCTTCCTGATGGCGGCAAGCTGGTCGGCCGATGTGGCGACGACCAGGTCCTGCTGGTGCGCCGCGGCACCGAGGTGTTCGCGGTCAGTGCGACATGCACGCATTACGGCGGGCCGCTCGTCGACGGCCTTGTCGCGGATGATACCGTCCGCTGTCCCTGGCACCATGCCTGCTTCGATCTGCGGACGGGCGAAGCGTTGCACGCTCCCGCATTCAATCCTCTCGCCTGCTGGGCGGTCGAACAGCGGGACGGCCGCATATTCGTCGGCGAGAAACTGAAACGGACAGCTCGGAAACCGCGCTCCGGAAGCTCCGGCCAAGTGCCTGAGAAAATCGTCATCATAGGCGGCGGCGCGGCGGGGTTCGCAGCGGCCGAAATGTTGTGGCGGGAACAGTTCCAGGGCAGCATCGTCATGCTCAGCGACGACCAAACGCCGCCAGTCGACCGGCCGAACCTATCCAAGGACTACCTTGCCGGAAAAGCCCCGGAGGACTGGATTCCACTCCGCGGGGAGAAATTCTATTCCAAGAACAACATCGACTTGCGTCTCAAGACGGAAGCCGTTCAGGTCGATGCCCGTTCGCGGCAGGTGGTCCTCGCGGATGGAGAAAGGATCCCCTATGACAGGCTTCTGCTTGCGACGGGCGCGGAACCTGTCCGCCTGGCGGTCCCCGGAGCCGACCAGCCGCATGTCCATACGTTGCGCTCGTTCGCAGACTGCAAGGCGATCATCGCACGAGCCGCCACCGCGCGCCGCGTGGTGGTGCTTGGCGCCAGCTTCATTGGGCTCGAGGTTGCCGCGGCTCTCCGTGCGCGCGATATCGACATCCATGTCGTGGCGCCGGAAAAGCGGCCCATGGAGCGTGTCCTGGGCCCGCAGATGGGCGACTTCATCCGCGCCCTGCATGAAGGGCATGGCGTCGCATTCCACTTGGAGGAAACCGCAACCAGCATCGACGGCGGGAAGGTGCAACTCAGCGGCGGCAGTACCGTGGCGGCCGATTTCGTCGTCGTCGGCATTGGTGTGAGGCCGCGCACCGGGCTTGCCGAAGCGGCAGGGCTGGCCGTTGACCGCGGCGTCGCCGTCAACGCCTTCCTGGAAACCAGCGAGGCGGGGATCTTCGCGGCCGGCGACATCGCGCAGTGGCCCGATCCCCACAGTGGCGAGAACATCCGGGTCGAGCATTGGGTGGTTGCCGAGAGACAGGGGCAGACCGCCGCGCTGAACATGCTCGGACATCGCGCGAAATTTGTCGCGGTGCCGTTCTTCTGGAGCCAGCACTACGATGTTCCCATTAACTATGTCGGCCATGCCGGGCAATGGGACGAGATCGCGGTCGACGGCGACATCGGTGCCAAGGACTGCCTGCTGCGATACAAGCGCGAGGGGCGCACGCTGGCCGCCGCTTCGATCTTCCGCGACATCGAGAGCCTGGAGGTCGAGGTGGAAATGGAACGCCAAATGGCAACCTAACAGGCACTCTCTGGCGCTCCAATCCGAGAAGAGCGCGGTCAGAAATAGCGAAGCGGAATTTGGTTGTGATTGAAAGGAGTTCGACTATGTCCACAGTGCAGCAGGAACTTGGCGTCACCAGCGATTTGCGCACTGCTGCGCCCGCCCAGCATCATTCAAGAATCGTGAAATTCGTCGACGAGGTCGCCAAGCAGTCTGCCCACGAGGCACCGACCTCGGTTGAAATCTTCTCGGACAGTGGCCGCTGGTACTGCCGGGTTCGTCGGGGCGATGAAACGACCCGGCCGATGGGTCCCTATACCAAGCAACAGGCTGAGCGAGTCCAGGAGGCTCGGAGAATGTTGATCGCAAAAAGAGGAACCGCTCGGATCATTTTCGAGTAAGCTAGGAGCCCCCATCGCGCCGGCCGGGCGGCACAGCTCGAGGATCGTTCAGGCAGGTATCATCCGGCATACATAACCAGGGAGAAAGCCATGTCGATCAATACCTTGCGGCTTGCCGGCGCCCTTTTCGGAGCCGTCGCCCTTTACAGCGCGCCGGCCGTGGCGGAAGATCTGGTCTTGGGCGCCTCGGTGCAGCTTACCGGCCCGGTGGCCAATACCGGCCGTTACTACAAGGACGCCTACGAATTCACCATCGACAAGATCAATGAAGCCGGTGGCGTCAAAGTCGGCGACAAACAGTACAAGCTGGCGCTCAAGCTCTACGACAACCAGTCGGACGTAAACCTGTCGGTGCGGCAGTACACTCAGCTCATCACTCAGGACAAGGTCAACCTGCTGCTCGGGCCGTTCGCCAGCAACTTCGCACTGGCCGATTCGGCTATTTCGGAAAAATACCAGGTTCCCATGGTCCAGGGCGGGGGCGCTTCGGACCAGATTTTCTCGCGCAATTTCAAATACATCTTCGGTACGCTGGCACCGGCGAGCAACTACTTCGGCTCCACCATCGCGATGATGAAAGAACTCGATCCCGCGCCGAAGTCGGTGGCGTTGCTCTACGCCGACGACTCCTTTGACGTGTCTGTGGCCAAGGGCACGCGCCCGCTGCTCACGGATGCCGGCTTCACCATCGCGCTGGACGAGCGCTACACCTCGAACGCAAGCGACTTCAATTCGCTTCTCTCGCAGGTCAAGAACGCCAATGTCGACGCCGTGTTGATGGCGGGGCACGAAACAGAGATCCTGAACTTCGTGCGGCAGGCCAAGAGCCTTTCGGTGGCGCCGAAGCTCTATTCCTTTACCGTCGGCGTGCCGAGCGAGGATTTCCGCAAGGCTCTTGGCAAGGATGCCGACTACGCGTACGGCATGAGCGCCTGGCTGCCGTCGACCGATCTCAAGGACAGGTGGTTCGGCGATGCTGCCGCTTTCGCCGAGGCCTACAAGGCCAAGTACGGCTATGCGCCCGACTATCACGCCGCCTCTGGCGCGGCCGACGTCGAGGCCCTGGCGAAAGCGGTCGAGGCCGCCGGTACGATCGATCCCAAGGCGGTGCGCGACGCTATCGCCAAGTTGAATTTCGACAGTCTTTACGGCACCGTCGCCTTTGGCGAGAACGGCCAGATCAACCTGGCGCAGACGGTCGTCCAAATCCAAGACGGCAATCTGGCGGCAGTCTACGGCGGCAAGGGCTTCATCGAAAAGCCGAAATATCCGATGCCGACATGGGACGCGCGTTGAGGGTACGACATTAACGGGTGTCGGCCGGTTCCGCCGGATTGGCACCTATCCCAAGGGCGGCGGCGCAGCGAACTTGAGGCGTCCGCCGCCTCGGAGAGAAAGTACGAGGGACCGACGGCTTGGATCTACTCGCACAAGTCTTTGTCAACGGCATTCTCCTGGGCGGGCTCTACGCGATCATGGCGCTGGGGCTCGCTCTCGTATGGGGCGTGCTCAACATCGTCAATCTCGCCCATGGCGCCTTCATCATGCTGGGGGCCTATCTGTCATGGTATCTCTTCAAATATCTCGGGATTGATCCCTTCCTTGGCCTGCCGATAACCGCGATCGTTATGTTCGGGGCTGGATACGCCGTGCAGCGGGGCATGCTAAACCTCATCGTGCGCGCGCCGATGTTCAACACGCTGCTGGTCACCTTCGGCTTGGAGGTTGTGCTGACCTATCTGGCGCAACTGGCCTTCTCTGCCGATTTTCGCACCATCAACCCATCCTACGCCGGTTCGAACATCGCGATCGGTCCCGTCGTCGTTCCGATCGTGCGATTAGCCGCCTTTGGCGTCGCCATCGTGCTCGCCGTCATAATGTGGCTGTTCCTGTTGAGGACGCGGCTCGGCCGCGCTATCCGCGCCACCGCGCAGAACCTCGTCGCAGCTCGGCTCTACGGTGTCGAGCCTCGCCATCTCTACGCCACGACCTTCGGCATCGGGATCGGCCTGGCTGGCGTCGCCGGCGGTCTGTACGGCACGGTTTCGCAGATCAATCCCTATATCGGCGCAACGTTGACGGCGAAGTGCTTTGCTATTGCCATCATCGGCGGGCTCGAAAACCCGCTCGGCGTGATTGTCGGCGGACTCGTTCTCGGTATCATCGAATCGCTCGCCATTCTTTATATCGGCGCCACCTTCGGCGATGTCGCCAGCTTTGGCGTGCTGGTGCTGGTGCTCATTGTCAGGCCGAGCGGCCTTCTCGGGAGGACGGCATGAACAGTGCGATCCGCATCGCCATCGCGCTGCTGGCCGTTGTTGTTCTCGCGGCTCTGCCCTGGTTCGGCTCAGACGTTATCGTGCAATTCGGCATTTCGACGCTGCTCCTCGCGGTGCTGGCGCAAGGGTGGAACATTATCGGCGGCTATACCGGCTATCCTTCCTTCGGCAATTCCACCTTTTTCGGCCTGGGCGCCTATGGCGTGGCGGTCGCCATGGTGCAATGGAACATGCCGTTCTGGGTCGGCATGGTCTTCGGTGCCGCGATGGCGGTTTGCTTTGCCATCCTACTTGGTCTGCCGGTGCTCCGCCTGAAGGGGCATTATTTCGCCATCGCCACGCTGGCGCTGGCGCAGGTGGTTGCCGCGATCGTCTCCAACATCCCGCTTTTCGGCCAAAATATCGGCCTGGTCCTGCCGCCGCTCAACAATGACGCAATGTTCTATGAACTGTCGCTCGCGCTGCTGTTGATGGCGACCCTCACTGTCTGGTGGCTGACGCGAAGCCGTTTCGGCTTCGGCCTTATCGCCATCCGGGAGAACGAGGAGGGTGCGGCCGTGATGGGCGTCAACACGACGCTCTACAAGGTGATGGCGTTTGCGCTTTCGGGCCTGTTCTCATCGCTCGCCGGCGGCATTCAGGCCTATTGGATTACCTTCCTCGATCCAGCCAGCGCCTTCGACATCAGCCTGAACGTCAAGATGATAATCATGGCCGTGTTCGGCGGCCCGGGAACCGTGCTCGGTCCAATCGTGGGAGCCGTCGTCCTCTCCGCCGTCTCCGAAGTCCTCTCCAGCGAAGTGACCAACGCCGCCGGACTGTTCTTCGGCATCGTCGTGGTGGCCGCAGTCGTGCTGATGCCGCGGGGGCTTGCCGACATCGTCCACCACTTCCGCAAATCCGGCTGGCGCTATTTCGTGCAAAACATCAGGGCGCACCGCATATGAGCGCGATCCTGGAAATCGTTCATGTGACGCGGCGCTTCGCGGGGCTGGTCGCCGTCAACGATGTCAGCTTCGCCCTCAACGAGGGCGAGATCCTCGGAGTCATCGGTCCGAACGGCGCCGGCAAGACAACGCTGGTCGGCCTCATCAGCGGAACGCTGCCGCCGAGTTCGGGCGACATCGTCTTCAAGGGACGCTCCGTCACGTCGCTGCCGGCCTTCCGGCGCGCGCGACTTGGCATCGGCCGCACCTTCCAGATCATGCGCCCTTTCCCCGGCCTGTCGGTGCTCGACAACGTCGCTGTCGGCGCCCTATTCGGCTACGGAAGGGGCACTTCCGATCTTGAGGAAGCGCGCCAAAAGGCGCGCCGCAACCTCGAATTCGTCGGTCTGAGCCGGTTCGCCGACCATTTGGCCGACGAGTTGGGCGGACCCGGTCGCAAGCGTCTCGAACTCGCCAAGGCGCTCGCTATGGAGCCGAAGCTCCTGCTTTGCGACGAGGTGATGGCCGGCCTCAACCACGTCGAGATCGACGAAGTAATCGGCATCATCCGCAAGGTGCGGGATTTGGGCATCACCATCCTCGTCATCGAGCACGTCATCAAGGCGATCAAGAGCCTTTCCGACCGGCTGCTGGTGATCCATCACGGCGAGAAGATCGCCGACGGCATACCGGACGCAGTTTTGTCGGACAAGACCGTGGTCGAGGCCTATCTCGGCAAGAGGCAGGCATGAGCGTGGCAGGGAAAAGCACCGATGGCGCGCTGCTCAGGGTCTCCGGCCTCGGTGCCGGCTATGGCGGTATGCCGGTGCTGCACAGCGTTTCGCTCGAAGTGCGCCCGGCCGAGATCGTCGCGGTGGTCGGTTCCAACGGCGCCGGCAAGACGACCCTGCTGCGCGCGCTGTCGCGCGTCATTGCCGCGACGGGTCAGATCGAGTTCAAGGGCCGGGACCTTGTGCCTTTGACGCCGGACCAGGCGTTCGCTGCCGGTCTCGTCCAGGTGCCGGAAGGCCGGCAGCTTTTCGACCGCATGACCGTCGAGGATAATCTCCTGATGGCCGCCGACCGCCGTTCCGACAAGGCTGTCGCCCTCGAGGATCTAAGGCGCATGTATGCGCTGTTTCCTCGCCTCGGCGAGCGGCGGCGGCAGCTTGCCGGCTCGATGTCGGGCGGAGAGCAGCAGATGTGCGCCATGGCGCGAGCCCTTATGGCGCGGCCGATCCTGCTCGCGATCGACGAGATGAGCCTCGGTCTTGCTCCTGTGGTGGTCGAGCAGTTGATGGAAGTTCTGGCGAGAATCCGCGACGAGGGAGTAACCGTGCTTCTGGTCGAGCAGGATGTGCATCTCGCGCTTTCAGCGGCCGACCGCGGCTATGTGATGGAGACCGGCCGCATCGTGCACGAGGGCGCGGCCAAGGACCTGATTGACGATCCGGCAGTGCGAAAGGCCTATCTGGGGCTCTGAACCGGCAGCACCCCTCATGTGTTGAAGGGCTTTGGCCAGCGTCGTCGAGCGAAGTTTCATCAACACACATCACCCTCGCATCAAACTAGGCTATGTGAATATCGGGCGCGCCTGACCGCGGCCGCACCATGCCGGGCATTCGAGGTTGGCCGCCCACCAACTGCGAATAGCCTGTCAGGCAAACGTGTCGGATTTGCACATACTTGTTATTCGCCTTCGGTGGCGATCAATATCCAGTTGCGCTGCGTCGACGGGATTTCACAGGCGAACGTCCAGGTATCGATCACCTCGACGATCTGCCGGGGATCACCGGCGACGACCGCATCGTTTGCCGAGCGTGTAACGCTGACCACGTCGGAAACGTACCGGACAACAATCTCGGCGGCACCATCCTCCTTGAAAGCGTCGACGACCTTTGCTTCGCGCGTAACGATGACGGTGAGCTGCAGCATCTCCTGCCGATCCCGGCGTCCCGCAATCTCTCGCTCAAACTCTTCAAGAACTTCCGGCCCGACAAGGCGCTTCAACGCCTGGATGTCACTGTCCGCATAGGCCTGCAGGATAGCTTCATAGGCCCTCTTGGCACCGTCCAGAAATGCGGCGAGGTCGAAATCCGGGTCGATCTCACGAAGTGCATTCTGGGGCGTGTCCACGGAGGACGTGTGTTCGGTACTGCCGTCCCACCGCGTCGACGCAGCGTCCCGCTTGGCCCTCTCGTCGTTCCAGCGCGAGAGAAGCTGGCTCCAACTGCCCAGCATTGCCCAATAAAACGCGATGATAGCAACGAGCAGGATCTGGCTGTTCGCATCTGCGGTCTCGTTCATGAGATTCACCCGACGACTTGTCGAAGCATACAACCCGATTTGTTCAGTGGATGTGGGGCAGCCTTTCCCATTGATGAAAGGGCGGCGGCGAGGGCAGCTGCCATTCAAGCGTGGTCGCCCCTTCGCCCCATGGATTGGCGCTGGCCGGGCGCTTGCGGCTGAAAGCTTCCGCGACCGCGACGAAGAAAATGATCAGCCCCGCGGTCGAGATGTAGGATCCGATCGACGCGACGAAATTCCAGCCGGCGAAAGCGTCGGGATAGTCAACGTAGCGGCGCGGCATGCCGGCCATGCCAAGGAAATGCTGCGGGAAGAAGACGAGATTGACGCCTATGAACATCGTCCAGAAATGCAGTTTTCCCAAGGCTTCGCTGTACATGTAACCTGTCATCTTCGGGAACCAGTAGTAGAAGCCCGCGAAGATGGCGAAGACCGCGCCCAAAGACAGCACATAGTGGAAGTGGGCGATCACGAAATAGGTGTCGTGCAACGAGCGGTCGATGCCGGGGCTGGCGACCATGATCCCGGTGACGCCGCCGATGGTGAAGAGCAGGACGAAGCCGATCGCCCACAGCATCGGTGTCTTGAACTCGATCGACCCGCCCCACATCGTGGCCAGCCACGAAAACACCTTTACGCCTGTGGGAACGGCGATCACCATCGAGGCGAAGGCGAAGTAGCGCTGGCTGTCGACGGAGATGCCGGTCGTATACATATGATGCGCCCACACGAGGAAGCCGATCACACCGATGGCCACCATCGCATAAGCCATGCCGAGATAACCGAAGATCGGCTTCTTGGCGAAAGTCGAGATGACGTGGCTGATGATGCCGAAGCCAGGCAGGATCATGATGTAGACCTCCGGATGGCCGAAGAACCAGAATAGGTGCTGGTAGAGGATCGGGTCGCCGCCACCGTCGGGAACGAAGAATGTCGTGCCGAAGTTGCGATCCGTGAGCAGCATCGTGATCGCGCCGGCCAGCACCGGCAGCGACATCAGCAGCATGAAGGCGGTCACCAGCATCGCCCAGGCAAAGAGCGGCATCTTGTGCATCGTCATTCCCGGCGCGCGCATGTTGAAGATGGTCGTGATGAAGTTGATCGCGCCGAGGATCGATGACGCTCCCGCAAGGTGGATCGAAAGAATGACGAGGTCGACCGCGGGGCCTGGCTGGCCGGAGGTCGAGAGCGGCGGGTAGAGCGTCCAGCCGCCGCCATGGCCCAGCGTGCCTGGCGCTCCCGGCACAAACATCGAGGTGATGAAGAGGACGAACGACATCACCAGCAGCCAGAACGAGATATTGTTCATGCGCGGAAACGCCATGTCGGGCGCGCCGATCATGATCGGCACCATCCAGTTGCCGAAGCCGCCGATCAGGGCCGGCATCAGGACGAAGAAGATCATGACCAGGCCGTGGGAACTGACGACGACATTGTAGGCCATCGGATCGCTGAATATCTGCAGTCCGGGCTCCTGAAGCTCCATCCGGATCAGCACCGAAAGCGCGGTGCCGAGTATCCCCGCCATGATCGAGAACAGCAGATAAAGCGTCCCAATATCTTTGTGGTTGGTCGAGCACAACCACCTGACGAGAAAACGGGGCTTGTGGTCGTCGAACGTTGTGGCTGGGTTCGACATGGTGCTCTACCTGCCTTTCATTCAGGCATGCAGGATGGTTGCCACGATGGACGGCGTTCAGTTGCCGTCGCGATCGGGGAACCAGGCGCTGTCTGCTTCGTGTTTCAGTCGTCCGTGACGATGATGTCCATCGCAATGTCGTGGGGCTGCGGACGGATCGTTCGGAGCCGGCTTCCCGCGTAACCCACTCCGAGGACCAACGGCCGCCTGTGCATCGCCGCGAGCGTTCTGTCGAAGAAGCCGCCGCCATATCCCAGGCGGTAGTTCGCTCCGTCGAAGCCGACCACCGGGGCGATCACGATATCCGGCAGGACCGAGGGCCCGCGTGAGGGAACCAGGATGTTCCAAACGCCGCGCTCGAGCGGATCGCCCGGCCGCCAGACCCGGAACTCCAGCGGCCAGCCCTTCCTGATGACGACGGGAAGCGCGATCCGGCCGCCCCGCTCGACGACCTTGATCGCCCAGTTGCGAAGGTCGGGCTCGCCGCGGAACGGCCAATAGCCGCTGACGATGCGCCCGCTGACCTTGCCGATGGCAAGATCGAGGCGCGATGCGATGCGGTCCGACTTGATCTTCCTGTCATCGGCGTCGATGGCGAGGCGCTCCTCGATCAGCCTCTGCCGCTCCGCCTTGCGCCAGCGCAAGTTTTCGCTCCAGGATTCTCCAAGCTCCGAATGCCCGCCATACTCGGGCGAAAGCTCGTGCGCGAAGCAGGGCGGGGATGCGTATTCGTGGATTTCAGGGTCGGTGTATCTCTTCTCGGCCATCGCCAGCTCCGTGTCCGTGCCCACATGTTTGCTGGAACGTGCTCCGCAGGAAACAAGAAGGCAAACGGAATTAAATGCTGTATGAATGCAAAATTATTGCATTAATAGGAGGAGTCGGTGGACATCGATCGAGCGCGCACTTTCCTTGAAATCGTCCATTCGGGCAGTTTCCTGAAGGCTGCGGATCGCCTTCACGTGACGCAGACCACTGTGAGCGCGCGCATCCGCACGTTGGAGGACGAGCTCGGACGTCGCTCTTCATCCGTAACCGCAACGGCGCGCAACTGACGCCGGCCGGGCGCGAGTTCGAGCGGTTCGCCCAGTCGTTCGTGCAGATCTGGGAACGGGCTCGCCACCAGCTCGCAATCCCCTCGGGACGGACGAGTGTGGTGGCGCTGGGCGGCGAGCTGAGCCTCTGGAACCCGCTTCTTCTGGACTGGCTGGTCTGGATGCGGAAGGCGAGGCCGGAAATCGCCATCCACGCACAGGTCGGCGTGCCGGACCAGCTCATCGAGCAGCTCAGGACCGGGGTCCTCGATATCGCGGTGCTTTACGCGCCGAAGCTGCTCCCGGGTTTCAGGGTAGAGCTTCTCGTCGAGGAGCAACTCGTCCTGGTCCGGACGGCCGACAGAGACGGAGAACCTGCCGGCTCCAAGCACTATGTCTATGTCGACTGGGGGCCGCTGTTTGCGGCCCAGCATGATGCCAGTTCCTCTGCCTTTGGCGAGCCGGGATTGATGGTTGGCCTCGGTCCACTCGGGCTGAGCTACATCCTGCGCGCCGGTGGCATGGGATATTTCCGCAGGGGCGCCGCAGCTCCTTATATCGAGACGGGGCAGCTGGAGGTCGTGGAAGGTGCGCCGGAGTTCACCTATCCCGGCCTATGCCGTCTATCCGGAAGCAAGCGAGGCGCGAGCCGACGTGCAGGAGGCGCTGCGCGGCCTGAAGCAAGTTGTGAAATGATCGTTGCTCCCAGGCGCGAAGCCAAGTGGCTGGAAGGACGGATCGCTACGGATTGACCGAACATGCCTTATCCATTCTACACCATCGGTCACTCGACCCGGTCGATTGTCGAATTTGTTGGCCTGCTGCGAGTTGGAGAAGTCGCCCTGGTGGTCGACATAAGGACCGTCAGACGATCACGGGCCAATCCGCAATTCAACAGCGAGGTGCTTCCGGAAAGCCTGGCAGCATTCGGCATCGGTTATGAGTACATTGCCGAGCTTGGCGGCCTGCGCGGCAAGGCACACGACATTCCACCGACGCTCAACGCATTCTGGATCAATCAGAGTTTTCACAACTACGCTGACTACGCGCTGTCAGCGGAGTTTCATGGCGGCTTGAACCGGCTTGTGTCCCTCGGCAGGCAGCGCCGGTGTGCCGTCATGTGCTCGGAAACGCTCTGGTGGCGCTGTCACAGGAGAATCGTGGCTGACTATCTGATCAGCCACGGCGAAACCGTTTTTCATCTGATGGGCCATGACAAGGTCGAGCCGGCGAAACTCACCGACGGCGTGAGGGCCAGGGTCGACGGAACGCTTGTCTACCCGCCTTCACAGCCTTCGGGATAGTCGAGTTCTCAGGCGGCAGACGGACCCGGGTCGTCGAACCCGGCATCGAAGGCCGCCGCAACCTTGCTCTGAGCTTCGTCGTGCGGTTCATCGGAACGATGGACGACACGCAGACCCGGTCCGCCCAGCCGGTACGAGCCCGGCGCAGCAACTCCCGCCAGCTTCAGTCTCTCGCGCCTTGCGGCTTCTGGTTGATAAACCACTTCATGCACGGTCAGCGTTTCAAGGCTGCCGTCCGCTGTCGGAATGCACATGGACTGACCCTCGGCCAGACCGAGCAACGCCAGGCCGCGTGGATTGGTGATAGGCAAAAGCATGCCGACCAGACCGCGCATCTGGTCATGGGCCACGATGCGGGTTTCGGCAGGGCCGTCGTTCACCCGATAAGCCACGCGGCTGCTGAGTGTCACGACGTTTGCCGGGATGTCTTCCCGAAACATTACAACTGCGCTCGAAATCTTCCGTTGAAGAATAGTCGAGAAGGTTTCGTCGCGGATCGGATGGCGCTCCCGTATCACCTCAAGAATGGTGTAGTCCTTGGTCGTCAGTTGACAGGTGTCGGTAGTGGGCATGGCTGGTCTCCAGCCGGTCCATGAAAGGGAATCCGGCGCTAGGCAATTGATCGGATGTGGAAGCCGCCCCTGCGCCGAACCTAGATAGGCCGGCGCAGGGGTTAGCCTCCCGCGATCAGGCTCCCCGCATGATTGAGGAGACGTACGGAGATGCCCATGTCTAGACACTCGCCGCAATCGTTGGAGACGCAGGTGCGAGCCGCTCGGCTCCATCGCCTTCCGGGGCGGGCTGGTTCACGGCAAGGACCAACAATTCGTGCCGGCGCCCGTCTCGGGCGGTCCACATAATCGACTGTCCAGCCGAGAGGCCGATCAGGGCCGTGCCAATCGGTGTAAGGATTGAAACCTTGCCTTCAGAGATGTCCGCATCGCCAGGAAAAACCAGTGTGATCGTTTTCCGATCGCCAGTGTCGGGCTTGAACGTCACAGTCGAACCCATCCGGACGGTGCCAGCGGAGACCCAACCATCGGCGACGATGCGTGCGCGCTCGAGTTCGGCAAGCAGTTCATCGGAAGCCTCCGGATTTCGAGCGGCCACAGTGCTCGCAAGCACCGATAAACGTGCATGGTCCGACTGCGAGATGCGGATATTGGGCTTACGCCGGGTCTTCGTGTTGTGTTGCATTTGAATTCTCATAATTTTCAATGAGCCAGCCGCCATCAAGGGTGGCGGAACTGGCCATTTCGGGGAGATTTTTTAGCTTGAAGCGGCGATGTCCGGGGCCGTGCAGTCCCCTGCGGATCATCCCATGTCGATGGAAGTCATGCCCCTCGGCTCGGAGCACATGGCGGCCGAGCCGGAGGTTACGATCCCGCGATGGGGCAAACCCGGAAAAGAAAATCACAAAGAATTTTAGCGGCGGCATTCATAAGACCATAGTTGGGGAAGCAATCCCGGAAGTCAAGGCAGCCGCCTCAGCGGTGCCACTCTTGAGCTATTCGGGACGAACGCCGAGCAACGTGTTTATCACCAGTTCTCTTCCAGTCCTGTTTATGCCGGTTCCGCGCGATCTCTCTTCCGCCAGCCCGAGGAAGACGAGACGTTCGGCCAATGCTTTCGAGAGAGCCGGGTAGGGTCCGCGATTCATGCGCTTAAGCGCTGTTTGCTCCTCCTCCGTGAGATCACCCCACATAACCTTCATGACGCTCTCCTTGCTTGCACCTGGTCAGCCAATGCGGGATTCTGAATTGTCCATCGAGGGGGCTGCGACCGTGAATTCATCGATGCTCGGAAACCTGAGCCTATGGAACGGCATCTATCCCGACGATCCCACCTTCATTTTCGAGAACGCCAATTCGCCTGACTTCCGAGCGGTTGAGCTTGAGGCGAACGCCGATACCGCCACCGTTCTCCGCAATGAAAACTGCCCCGGCGCTTTCGAGTGCCGTCCGTAGCCTGTCGCAGATGTCTCCGTCCGGGAGCGTGATCCGACGCTCGAATTCTTCGATGACCAACGCATCCACACCTGAGTTGCTGGCGAGCTTTTCGCGGGTCCATTCGACCAACGCGCGAGCGGCGCGGCATTGGGCTCCAGTGATCATCATTCAATCCCCTGTTCCGACGCTTTCGGGAGCGATATCACCGTCTACTGAATGCCAGCACGCCCCGGCACGATGGCTCGATCCCTCGAAAATGGATATCGAATCCGGAAAAGGGAAGGGCCGATGCCGCTCGCCGGTATCGAAATTACGATGCAAAAAAGTTATGCTAAAGCGACAATAAATTTCGTTTGTACTGCATATTCGTTTGTACTGCATAAATGAAAGGGCGAAGCTTTCGCCACGGCTTGGCGGCCGACGCTGACGATTCAAAGCGGCGAGAGTGCGAAATCTTGCGAAAGGCGCGGCGAGGCCCGCACACGATGGATAGGTCCAAACGCGATAGCTACCAGGTGCCTTCGTGGCCTGGCGTTCGGCCTCGCGGCAGGGCGCGGGCGCTGATCGCAATGGACATCATGACGTCACCAGTAGTCGCGGTGGGGCCGGACAGCACATTGGACGAAGTGTGCGACCTCCTCGTCACGCGCGATTTGAGCGCCGTTGCGGTGATCGACCAGGGTGTGCTGCTCGGGATCGTAAGCGAGGAAGACCTGATCCACAGAGCGGAAATCGGGAAAGCCACACCGCGGCGTTCTTGGTGGTTTCAGCTCTTCGGCAACAATACGGCGCTCGCGGCGGACTATTTAAGGTCGCACTCCATCCATGTGACGGACGTCATGACCAGAAAAGTGGTCACCGTTTCGTTGAGCACCCGATCGACGAAATCGCCGCACTGCTTGACGTCAATCGCACCCGGCGCGTCTTCGTCGTCAATAGCGAACGCGTCGTGGGGGTCGTCGCCCGGGCGGACCTGGTGCGTGCGCTGGCTTCCGTCAGGAAGAGCCTGCCTCGCCCGGTCTCATTCCATGACGATGCCAGTATCAGGCGCGAAATTGTGAGTGCCCTGCGCTCCGAGGCATGGCCGTCGATCGGAGAAGCTGATGTGATGGTGACCAACGGGGTGGTCGCCCTTTGGGGCGGCTACATGTCGGAACAGGAACGGAAGGCATCGCTTGTTCTGGCCGAGAACACCGCCGGCGTTCGGGCGGTCGATGATCACCGCGTTCCGCTCGACATTGCCTACGCGATGGTTTGAAGGCTCGACACGGACCGAACCAGTGGGCATCGACGTTAAGGCGCGCCGCCGCTGGCACCGGAAATCACGATGCTCTAAGGAGCCTAAACGATGTGAAGTTCGCGCGATGAGCGAAATTCCAGTGGACAGCGCGGTCATCGACGGTGAGGTTGTCGTCCTGAACGAGGGAAGTCTCTCCAACTTCGCGGCGCTGCGCAAGGCAATCACAGCGCGCCAGCATGATCTCTAAATTTAGAGCGCCAGCGCCCTATTGAGATCATCGTGCTCAAAGGCGCTCGCCATTCGGTTGATCTCGGCCGACCGCGCGCCCACCGCCTTGGCCGTATCACGCCACGTCGTGGTCACCGTCGCGACTTCCTTGATGATCGTTCGCGCCTGCGCGAGCGTGAGTCCAAAGAATTCCGATGCCGCCTCCAGCAGATCGAGAGAACACGTACCGTCGTCGAGGTCGATATTGGTCGTCAGAACCCGTGGTTTGAGATCAGTCGGGACGGGATTGATGTCGTAGGCAGGCGAGAGCGACCATCCGGCCTTCCCCGACCAAAGGAAGCCGTGGTTGCGCAGGTGATCATCGACGTTGGAAATAAGCACGTTGAAGACGACACGGCGATAAAGCGCATGCGCATCGGGTTTTCCGTGGGCGCCATGTTGCGTGAGTGCATCGACCATCTCGGGGTAGCTGCCGTGCTCACCGTCCTTGGCTCCCATCATCGCCATCGCGGACAGGAACGGGATACGGATCGTGCCGTCGCGATCGAAGCGTCTCGACAGCATGACCGGCTTGCCGGCGACTTTGATAAGATCGTGCTGCGGCGTGGTGATGCCGGCCTGGCCGGCCATGCGCAATGCGATCTCTTCCCAGGTCTCTATGCTGTAGTCATCTGTCTCCTTGGGAAACTTGGCGATTGCGAGATGGCCGTGTTGGTCGATGACCGACGCCTTCGGCCGCGCGCCACCCAGGGAAGAGCCAGGGGCAAAGATCAGTCGGAGATCTTCATCCGTCTCCTCATCCCGAAGGATTCGCTCGGTGATTTGTAGAAGCCGCCCGAGTTCGATGAGTGCAGGGACGCCGTCATGGATCGGCGCTTGGTAAACCTCTTCGCCGACCCATCGGAAGCGGAGAGCGCCAAGCCTCGTCTCATCCGCGACGCCGAGAAGGTAATCGCTCTCCATAAGGGTGCGAACGGCACGTCCATCGCGCTCCGCCAGGCGACGCTCGGAACGCTGCATGAGGCGTCGTCCCCAAGTGTCGGGAGCGGAGTCACCGATCGAGCCGAATGTGGCCAGTCCGGCAGGGGGGGCAAAGGCACCGCGGGTCAGCGCGAGAGCGGGTTCGAGGGAGAACCGGTCCGAATCCTTGAGCCATCCGCTGTCATATTCGAAGAGGATCGTCTCCGTGCCGCGGCCGCGATTACTCCTCGCCAGCCCGACGGGACGCGTGTGGCCGCCAAGATCGATATGGACCTCGAAGTCAGTCATCGCGACGTCCCGGGTGGCCGCTTAAGATGGACGTGCTTGGGTAGTTCCGCGCTGGCCAGAGCCTGGCCGACCTTGTCATTGCTGATGTCGGCCACCAGGCTCAGACCATCGAGCAGGCCGAGTGCTTGAAGAACGCCTGCATATATGCCGATGCTGACGTTGGTGTCGCCGGCTTCGACCCGTTGCAAGGTCGAGCGCGAGGTGAAGGCGCGTTCGGCGACGACAGCCATTGGGAGCCTGCGCCGCCGCCGGGCATCGTGGATATCCGCTCCCAGCTTGCGCAGGGCGCGTCTAACAGCGGCTGGAGGATTGTGTGGAGTGGGCATTTGACACCTTCGCACTGCAGATTAGGCAATTATGTAGCACGAAGATTACAATTTTCCTAGTGTGACCAACATGATCCGATCTCGAAGCGTGCGCTCGCCTGCATCGAGCACCCGGCCGTCTGATCGAAAGTCAGTAGGTTCAAAGTGGGTCCGGCACGTCTCCAACCTATTTCGCCAGAAACAGCGTGGTTCTGACATCAGGACGCCTTGCGGCGTGTCATGGAGCCGAGTTCGGCAAGATGGCCAGCAGCTACCGCGCCATAGGCGACCGACAGCGCGGCCTGATGGCCGCAGCACTTGCCGGTGTCGCTGCGCATCCCAATGACAGCGGTCTCAAGAGAGGCTACCGCAAAATCCGTGGCGGGCGCTTGAGGCAGGTGGTGGCGTTGAGGAGACGGGCAACCTCGTCGCGGCTGAGCACCACGGGCAGCTTGCGCGGATGCTTTCATCGCGCCAGACAAGGCGTGCCCCTTTCGAAGTTGCCGGCAACCACGCTGCGCCGTCATCTGGCGGTGCTGGTCGACTGCGGGCTGGTCATTCGCCCGGACAGTCCGAACGGCAAGCGCTTCGCGCGCAACGGCCGGGGAGGGGAGATCGAGCAGGCCTATGGCTTCGATCTGGCGCCGATCGTGGCGCGCGCGGAAGAGTTCAGGGAGCGCGCCGAAGCGGTTCAGGCCGAGAAGAAGGCGTTTCGCGTCGCCCGGGATCGCCTCACGCTGCTACGCCGCGACATCGTCAAGATGATCGACGCCGGCATCGAGGAGAAGGTGCCCGGCAATTGGGGCCGCATTCTGCAGGCCTATCAGGCGATCATCGGCCGGCTGCCGCGCACGGCCTCGAGACAGTTGATCGAGAGTATCAACAGCGAGCTTGAGGACCTCTGGGCGGAAATCCGTGACACACTGGAATCATTCGCAAAAACTCCGAATCCGGACGCCTATGAGTCCCATTCCGGTCGCCACATACAGAATTCAAACCCAGACTCTCCATCTGATTCTGAAAGCAGCTCTAGAAAATATGATGAAGCGGCGACGTTTGCGGAAACCGAGAACGTACGCAGCCTGCCAAAACGGGATTTGCCCTTGGGTATCGTGCTGGATGCATGCCCGAATCTGCGCGAACTGGCCCAGGGCGGCCAAATTCGCCATTGGCGCGATTTTCTGGCCGCGGCGGAGGCCGCCCGGCCGATGCTCGGCGTCAGTCCCGGCGCCTGGAAGGCCGCGCTGGATGTGTTGGGCGAGCAGCAGGTCGCGATTACGCTCGCCGCGATCTACCAGCGCAGCGCGCAGATCAACAACGCCGGCGGTTACCTGCGCAGCCTGACTGAGCGTGCCAGGGACGGCAAATTCTCGACTTGGCCGATGGTGATGGCGCTGCTCAGGGCCAAGCTCGATGCCGGCAAGCCGGAACAAGCGGCCAGGAAGGGGCAGGGCGCGCCGCAAGCGAGCCGTCCACCGAGTGGCGAAAGTCTTCAGGTGTCGGACGCGCTGCGCCGCAGCCTGGAAAAGCCGAAATGGTGATGTGTTGCGTGGAAAGTCGATGCAAAGAGCCGGGTAACGGCTTCGGAGCAGGGGGAGGGGGCTCTTGAGCCCGCCTTGAGGGAATAATGCAGGAGCTTCGCATCATGCTTCGTCAAGCAGCGCCCGGCCCAGATCCTGCAAGGGCATCGCTTCGATGCCATGCTGGAGCGGAAAACGCTCCGCTCCTGGAAAGACGACGATACGCCGCTCCGGAGCAAGGTCCTCGCAGGCCTGGTGGAAGCCTTTTTCCACCTTTGGCGTCAGGCTTCGCTTGATTTCGATGGCCCAGAGGCGCTGGCCCGGCAATGTGAGCAGCAAGTCGATCTCCGCACCCGCGGCTGTTCGGTAGAAATTGCTCATCGTGCCCGCGGGTGCGGTCGCGGTGAGGGTTTCGATCACGAACCCTTCCCAGGAGGCGCCGGCCACCGGATGTCCGAGCACGTCTTCCTGCGTGGCGAGCCCAAGCAGCGCATGGGCAATGCCGCTGTCGCGGACATAGACGCGTGGGGATTTGACCAGCCGCTTGCCGACATTGGCGTGCCAGGGTTCCAGCCGGCGAACCAGGAGGAGATCGACGAGCAGGTCGAGATAAGACGCGACTGTCTTGCCATCGACGCCGAGCGCGCGGGCGAACTCGGCGGCGTTGAGCAGGCCGGCCTGGTGGTGCGCCAGCATGGTCCAGAAACGGCGCAGCGTCTCGGCCGGGATGCGCGGGCCGAGGAGGGGGACGTCGCGCTCCAGATAGGTGCGGATGAAATCCTGCCGCCACCGCTGACTGGCCCGGTCGCTGGCTGCCAAGAAGCTGTCGGGGAAGCCGCCGCGCACCCATAGCGGACCAAGGTCGGCGGCGCCGACTTCTATACCGTCGATCGGCCGCATTTCGAGATAGGCGATGCGGCCGGCAAGGGTCTCGCCTGACTGCTTCAGGAGGTCGATCCATGCCGATCCCAGCAGCAGGAAGCGGCCGGCTTTCCGACCGGCGCGCCGGCCTCGGTCGATCAGCCCGCGCAGGTTCTGAAACAGGTTCGGCAGCCGATGGACCTCATCCAGGATGACCAGCTTGTCCTCATGCTCGCCCAGATAAAGCTCCGGTTCGGCAAGCCGGGCGCGGTCGGCCTCGGATTCAAGGTCGAGGTAAATCGAAGGCCGCCGTTCGGCTATTTCGAGCGCAAGTGTGGTCTTGCCGACCTGACGCGGCCCGAGCAGCGCCACGGCGGGCATGCTGTCCAGCAGCTCGGTGAGTTCGGTCGTGATGCGGCGCGCAATCATCCTGGCAATTATGGAGTGTAGTTCCAATTTTGCAAGGAAGAAACGTAGCAGCGGTCAGGATAGCGGCCCGGAGCATGACATCTGAAACACGATGACGAAGTGCAACGGAGACCCAGTCCACGCGATGAGGAGGAAGTGACGCTTCGCCTGGAAGTCGGGGATTGCCCGGTTGGACGATGCGAAGCCGCCCTGTCAACAGTTGCGCCTACCAGGGAAGTTTCAAAGTAGGTTCTGATGATGCATTACTTATGGCGTCAGGGCGTCGGCGCCGACCGCTTGAAAAGATGACAGGCGTCCTCGAAAACAGCCTGGGGAAGGACGCGAAGCTCTTTTGCTTCGTACGGAAGGTGCTCGAGATATTGCGCCGTAAGACAAGCAACTGCATGCGCTTGGGCTAGGTCGCGCCGGCGCTTAATTGGCTCGCGATCAGGCTGTTTCGAGACCCAGAATTTGTGAGCAGCAAAGATCCTGGGATCGGGAACGATCAGGCGTAACGGTCCGCCTTTTTCATCAATCGCGATTGCTTCGAACGCCGGGGCATTCTCCAGCCATGCCAAACCGGCGATCTCGGCCGCCACCAATTCGTCGTCGGCCTTGCCAACAGTTGCGCGCGTCTGCTTCCAAGCCGGGTTCGCAAGCGGCTTGATCAGATCAACAAGATATCCATCGCGGTTGACCGCGCGGAACGTCGCGGACGACCGCTCGAACGAACGATCGACCTTGCGTAAAAGGTTGATGAGTGCCCCATCTTCAATGTTGGTTCCGGCAACGATTCTGAGCGATTGGCGGGCATCCATGAGGAGATCGATATCTTCGGTCGTCGTGATCCCCGGATCCACAAAAACCCCGGCCGCCGCCTCGTAGGCATAGATGGCGTTCGTTCCCACGATGCGAATGCCTTCACCCAGAATACCGGCATCATCGATTGCTCTGATAATCCGTGCGGCGATCAAGGGAACACGCCCAAGCCTGAGCGCTCGATTAACCGCGGATTGACGCTCCATTTGCTCCTGTCGCGCCGAGAGCGTCTGCCGGGCGGCAGCGCGAGACGCCTCCCAATTGGCTTTTCGAGTTTCGGTTGCAGGCGAGCGCCGGCCTTCCACCTTCTGGCGTCGCGCCCCGGTGGAATCGTAGTAGCTGCGCATAAGGTGTTCGGTGCCGTTTACCGTATGCCAAACGAGGGACCCTCGAAAGCTCTTCGCCTTTCTCCTGCCCTCGGTCAGCGCGGCGAAGCGCTGATCGGAGTTGATTTTTTCGCGCCGTTGATCGTTATTTAACTCAATAAAATCAGTCACTTCAACAGATGCTCCGTCAGCGCCTTGAAACTGTTGCAGATTACTCGGAGCGAAGGCCCACTGCAACAGTGGAGCACAAATTCATGCGAGACTGTTGATGTTATTGTAAAAAATGAAGAATTGATACCGCGCAGCAGACATTGCCTGTTCTCGGCGACCTGCGTGCATCCAACTGCGGGCAGACCCCCGGAATTAGATGCCAACCACCAGCGCTCCACCGGTTAGGCCTGCTCCCCGCCGTCCGCCAGCAGCAGTTTATCGCCCGGCCGAAGCGGTTGAACGTCCTGCAACTCCAAAGCTCGCGTCTTATTCTTCGCGGGACAATACCCAGAATGCGGACGCGCATCTTGCACTTGGGCGGCATTGGCAGGATCTCGTTTGCGAGATGGCCCCGGCCGAGACGACCTCAAGTCTCCTTCTTAGCGGCCCACCAATTTAGCCCGGGGGCGGCGCGATTTGGAATCACGAGAACGCCCATTTTGCATCGGATGCTCCGGTCGCCTGATCCTGTAGCCTTACGCAAAGCTCGGTCCAACGAGGGTCGGAAACAAAGCCGCCCATGCTTCCACATGCTTCTACGAAGGGCATGTTGCCGAAGTGGTACATGATGTCGCCGATTTCGCTTTTGAATAGCTGGAAGGGATCGTCGTCGCATTCAATTACCCTATGCCCCCAAGCGCCTGGCAGATCGTCGCTTGCGAGCGCACGTCGAAGATCGGCATCCGCGCCGACGGCTTCGAGCGCTCGACAGAAAACGTAACGCATCAGGGGATAGTAGATTGGCTGATGGCTCCCTCCGAGCGCGCGTACGCCAGGCAGGATCGACAAGACCAGAAACATCAGGAGTAGATTCGGAACAAGGCTGCGGCTCGTCAGTCCGTCGGTGATGTCGGGAACAGCGAAGCGAGCTACCTTCGATCCGGTTGCCGGATTGATGAGTTCTCCAGCCATCAGCCGCAGTGGCAGGCGTCTCCCGTTTTCATAGAACCAGAAGAAATCTGTACCGCGCGCGAGCCAACCGCTCCAGGGCCCGTCCACAAGCCTATCGATCTCGGCAAGGATGTTCGTAGCGAGCTTCGGATCTTCCAGAAAGCGCGCCCGTAGCCAGGAATTCTCGTCCGACAGATGGTCCACCACAAGGTCGGCAATATCCTCGTCATCGATCTGGAGGAAAGCAAAACCGCCTCCGAACAGCTTTGGCCAAAGGGCGAGATTGGCTGCCTTGATGGCATGCGCGGGCCGCTCGAATTGCGGGTCTGGCAAAAGGCTGCGAAGCAGCCGGAGAGCGTCTGACTCAGTGCCTTGCTCCGCAGGCACCAGCTCGAACCGATAGGCTCCCGGCCCGGTCAGGAGGTTATGTCCAATCATCCGGCTTCGGCTGAGGCCGAAGACGTTGATCGGCTTGCCATCCACGGTGAGCCAGCCAGGCCCCTTGCGCGGCCTTTCGACAAGGCTGACCGTTGAAACGGCATAAGACACGTAACTTGAGCAGCCGTGAGTCGAGAGACCAAGGAGACTGAAGAGATGAGTATAGTATGCTTCCGGTTCCATCAGGAGAAACAGATGAGGGCCTGTCTGCAGCACGCGGCGTTCTTCGCATTCCCTGCAGATTTGCTCGACAGTACTGAGCGGCAGTCCGTTTCGCTTTCCTGCCTTCCCGATCGCGTCAAGCAGCTTGGTTAGGGCACGACGGCGGATTATTGGCTCGGCTTTAGCGCTTGGCGCTTCAAACAGGCGAGAAGCGTAGTCGCGGAGGGGCTTCAAATAGTAGGGTCGCATCCACGGGTAGAGCGCCGCTAGCGATCCAAGGACGGCCCCTTTCGCATCGGTGTCTGCCAGATCGTTCACCTCATGATTTCTCCTTTTGCCGCGTGATACCGATGCTCAATGCAGGAACGCTGATAAGCAGCACAACGCCGAAACTGAAGAAAACCGTTGAAGGAAATACACTGTCACCCAAAAGGGCTGCGGCGCTGAAAATGAGCATTCCCAGCGCCACAGCGAAACTATGCATGACGCCTTTGGCCCTGCCCAATGCACTATCGCATACCCGCGACTGCAATGTGACCTCGACGCTGACGCGCCCAAGGTTGTACACAAACCCAAGTGCCGCAAAGATGATCAGCGACCAAGGTAGGGGCATAAGTGGCAGCGCCGTCAGCGAGAGCGCAGTTGGGCCCAAAAGCACGAAATGCAGTCTGTGAGCACTTATTGTTCGTGTCAGCCTGACGGCAAGAACAGCTCCGATCAGTGAGCCTACCGACCACGTCGCCTCGACGTAGCCGAAATCGACGGCGGTACCTTTCTGTTCTTCGAAAACAAAGCTTGACCCCATCACACTGACCAGCACCGCGCCTCCATAGAGGAGCGCGTGGACGGTAAAGAGGCGAGCCAAACGCAAGTCAATGTTGAGTGCAAAGCTTTGGGCCCCGTTCACACTGTCCGACTTCGAATCCAACCGCACCGAAAACAGGCTGATTGCTGAAACAAAGAAGAACGCAGCAAGGACGGTGAACGCCAGGGCAGCGGAGTGCTCACCCAGCACGGGCCCGAAAAGCAGAGCCGCCCCGAGACAGCCGGATTGAATGACGAAGAAGACAGTGGAATTTGAGGTCGCGAGATCGCCGCCCCGCGTCACAACGGGGATCACTGACTGCGAGCTCGTAAGAGCCACTCGGTCACAAAATGCGAAGAGGACCGCTGAGAGGCAGATCGTCAGGAACACGTCCTCGTAGAGAAGCGCGCAAGCTGTGGCGAGCATGATAGCGAAGCGACCGAGGTCCCCAGCGATATTCAACCGCCGTCGGTCAAACCGATCCGCCACCACGCCGACCAGAGGGCTAGCGACGAGTTCGACTACACTGACGATCGCAAGCATCGTCGCCACACCGGTGCTTCCGTGCCCCGCGTCGACAAGGACCCATGCGGATGCAATGTAGTAGCCGTTTCGTCCGACGGCCGCCGACATCGTACTGGCCAGGAACCCGAGGAGCACCCGGGATTGGACGGTCGGTCTTTGGTCACAATAAATTCGACATGCCTCTGACATGGGCGGCGCATCCAACCATACAGCCGCTCGTCATACCCGCTGCAGCGAAGCCTTCTTTACAGCGATGCCGGACTTTTTAGATTCTTGCTGAAATCAGCCAGACCGTAGGGGTCTATGTCTTGCACTTGCGCCGGAATTCGATCGGATTGGCGCCGAAGGCTCGCCTGAAAGCGGTCGTGAAATGGCTCGAACTGCTGAAGCCGCATTCCATCGCGATTCTGGTCGCCGACAAGTTGGTCGATCGAAGCATATCCGCGGACTGCTCCAGCCGACGCCGTGCGATGAATGCATGCGGCGTCATTCCTGTCGACTGCTTGAAGGCCCTGCTGAAATGAAACCGGCTGATACCAAGCTCTCGTGCGAGGTCGGCCAGAGTGGGCCTGTCGTCTGACAACGACTCGATCATTGCCATCACCCGTTTGAGATCGAAAGCCGACAGACCGCCCTTTGCCGGCTGACGGCTGTTTCGATTCAACCTGACCAACTGCACGAACAATTGCGCGACCTGGCTTTCAACCATCGTGGCGCTGATCGGATCGGGATACCTGAGCTCGTCGGCTATCCTCTGCAGCGCCATCTCTATGGTGCTGTCTCGAAATCCGATCCACGGTGGCAGTTCCGCCGGGCGGCAGAAGGCTGATCCCCCAAAAGTCTGTTCGGCGAATTCCCGGTCGATCGACACCAGCAGGTAGGACGCTGTCGCATCACCCTCGTCCCAGCCAGTCCACTCGCGATCGGCAGGGATGTATATTATCGAGCCAGGCCGCCTTGCCGAGAAAGAAACCCGGCGCCCATCGATGAAGTCTTCTCCGCGCCGCACCGCGCCCTTCAGGTTCATCAGGAACATATGCCGGGGATGCGAAATCCTTGTTTCCTGTCGCTCCAATCCCGTCCTACTAATTAAGTCCACCCGTATATTTCCCCAGCTCTCATAGTGATGAGCCAGCGTCTGGTGCCGTGAAGGACGTATCTTGTTGGGGTCAAGGTAAAAGGTCTCCGCCAATCGAAACGACCTCCTTTTAACGAGAAGCTCGCGCTCGTGTTTTGCAGAACCCCAGGTTGCTGGACAAATCACAAATAATTCTGAGTTGGTGGAAGATGTGGCTTTAGCGAAAAAACGGCAAACGAATGAAAGCCGTTACTACCAGGCCGGTCTATCCGATCCTTCCGCCTATACTCGACCAAGCGGAATATTCAGTCACGCTAATTTTCATTTTTTCGTCGAGCTTTAGGCGTCTCACCGATCAAACGGTTGTGGAGGTATATTGCTATGCGGGGACTCGATGATTTTCTGGCCGAATGCGACCGAGGCCCGCGGATCAACGAACTTACAGGCTTCTTTGCGGCGACCGCCGCCGGCCAGAGCGGAATGCCAATCCGGAAACCCTCAGTCGACGCGCGGCTGCTGCCCAGCGATGATCTGCTTCGCGGTCTGGTCGGCCTGCATGCGGCCCGGCAAGGCTTTTTCGACCAGCACTACCACGGCAGCATTCCCTACCGGTTGGAGGAGGAATGCCGAATGGCCTACGCCATGCTGAAATACGCGCGGTATTGTCTGGCTCCGCTGTCGCTATACAGCCTTGGGACAGCGGAGGGCACCATGGCGAGGACACTGTCGGAGTTGTCCGGTGGAAAGATCCGCAGCCTGTCGTGCAGCCCCAACGCGGAAAACTACAAGTGCTTCATGGCATATGGCGAACCGCCGGGCGCCGACCTCTTCGTTGGGCCCTTTCATCGACTGACCAAGGACGTTCTTAGCTCAGACGTCCGGCTGGCAAAGTTCGCGTCTGGATTCGATTTCATTCTAGAGGACACCACCTTCCAGATGTACTCGCCAAACAGGTTGAAGCAGATCGAGTTTGTCACGCAGCACCTCAAGGACGGAGGCATCTTCGTTTTCGTCGAAAAGTTTCGAGCGGCTGACGAAAACGACTACGCGCGCCGGGAGTGGCAGAAGGATTTCGGTTTCAAGGCGCGGTACTTTCCACAAGATGAAATCGAGAAAAAGAAGACCGCCGTTCTCAAGACGATGTTCAACAATGAGGTGACGCTGGAAGAGATGTTCCACGCAGCGGGCAGGCATTTCAATCACTGCGTCCTTACATGGAACAGTGGAAACTTCTGCAGCCTTGCAGCGAGCAACAGCAGAGAAAATCTCAACCTGTTCCTTTCGCAGATGGCGGACCCGGCCATTCCAAGCGAATATGTCTACGAGGCCAGTTTGAATCGGGGCCCCACCGACTACGCTGCCGGCCTGCAGCAAAAATGATGGCTCAGCGATGCTCTTTGAGACCGCGTCGTGCGGGCAAACGCACCCCTTCTGACCGCGATCCGCGCGGAGAACTGCCCGAACGCGTTGCGCCAAAACAGACATGATCCATGACAATATCCGCAAGACGCCCGATGCATGATGCGCAACGGCAACGCCCTTCGATTACTGGCCTACGCCTTTGCAGCCGTGGATCACGGCAGCCTGCGTCAGGCGGCAAGAGCCCTTAGGGTCCGGGAATCCTCCGTAAGCCGCAACGTCGTTAAACTTGAACAGCTTTTGGAGATGCAGCTGTTTGAGCGCGACGTTCGCGGCGTTCGTTTGACCGAGGCAGGGCGAGCCTGGACCGAGGTCGTACGGACCCATTTCGAAGGTTTGCAGGAAGCTTTCCGGGACACCGCCCGCGACAATAGGGACGCAAAGACGGTCCGGATTGGGCTGTGCGCGATAGCGGGAGGAGAATTCCTGAAGCGCCTTATCGATCGCTTCCGCAAATCCTGTCCAGATGTCAGTTTGGCCATCGAGGATATTCCGCGCGAACAATGCCTGGCGGCCGTATACCGTCGGCGCTTCGACATCGTCTTTGCGCCAAGCCTCGGCACCGTCACGTCGTGCTGCGCCGAGATGCTTTGTCGGGAGCGTGTCTTCGTTCTAATGCCTGCTGGTCATCCGCTCACCGAAAGGCGGGTTGTCACATGGGCGGATCTTGCGGACATGCAACTGCTCGTCCCGGTCGGAACGATCGGACCGTTGCTGGATTTCCATATGCTGGAAGGCATCCTTGCCGAGGGGTGCCGCCCAACTGTCAAGATGTGCAAACCTGGCCAAGCGACGGTCATCTTCAATGTACAGCTAGGCCAAGGCGTTACGTTGGCAGGGGAGAGCTTCGCTCAAACAGTCGCCATTGATGCAACGGCGTGGAGGCCTCTTGATGGCCACAACAGTCTCTGCTCGATCAAAGCCTTTTGGCTTGAAACGAATCCGAAACGTGCCGTTTTGCGGCTGATTGGCCTTGCCAGAAAGATGGCGAATACGATTCCGAGACCAGAACACCTGCGGTCCGCATGCGTTCGTGACCGCCTCGATCGTCGTCCCTAGCCCAGCGATCACACCGCAAAGATTGAGAGATCTTGTCGCGCAGCCGTTGTTGCCTGTTCCCGGATCCTAGCAAACCGAACACGGGGGCCTCTGACCCGCCAACAAGCCTATTGCCCTTGGTTGGCTGCGCGTTCGCTGATGTGAGCAGCCATTTCACGCGATGGTGGGCAGCTATTTCACGCGATGGTGAGCGCTCGTTTCATTTGATCGTGAGCAGGGATTTCGCGCGATCATGAACTGGGAGGTTTCGCGAGCGCGCCTTGGAGACGATCGCGTCGGCCGCATCTGCTTGGAAGTCGGGGTGGTGGTGGCCATAGGTCTGGATCAGCATGTCGACGGTCATGCCGAGGAAGCCGGCGGCTGCCCAGGGATCAGAGCCCTGTTGCATCAGTCGAGGTTACATAGCCTTCTCGATGATAGTTGTTCAGCGCTGACCGCAGGTCCTCCAGCTGTCGCCTAACGGCGGCACCGCCCCCGTGCGCTTTGGCATAGTCACGGCAGATCTTGCCGTGGATGTCGCCAATCATCATGTCGCCGAACCAGTTCAGCACCGCGACCATACGGCCAGCGGTTTCTTTCGGTTTGGCCTCCCGCGCGAGCTTTCATCGGAGCTGGACCTGCACTACGACGACGAGGATCTCCACGCCCTTGGGCAACAATCAAAACATTCCGCCGTGCTGCCATGTGGTCCTAACATAGCAATCCAACAACGAAAGTTCCACGGCGCCCAACCGCGCTGTGATCGCCAACCTCAGCCTGCAGAAAGACAATCAGCCCGTGAAACCGCGTCGCTTCGGCTGGAGATAGCGGCCAGCATCGCGTTCCCAGACGATACGATGGGCGCAACCGACCTACGCAACTATGAGGACGGTTGGTCACCGAAATGATCGCCAAGAAAAGTATGTCACCTTGGCCGCGATCGCCGAGATGAGGGAAAGATGTCGAGGACTTCGAAAGGGGCACGCCTTGTCTGGCGGGACGAAAGCAGGAAGCAGGACGGAGCCTTGCGCAGCCGGGCCGGCTGGTTCATCCGCGATGGCAGCACCTTCATCAGCGCTTGCGGCGGCACTGGCAACCGCGAACGCGCTGAAAAGCGGCTCGCCAGTTACATCACCGAAAAGTACCAGCCAGTCCGCGAGCGCGGTCGTGATCCCGCTACCGTCGCGATAGCAGACGCCGTTAGTGTTTACCTAACAGACGTCGCGCCCAATCACGGTCCGCCAGCACCTTTGCCGTTTGTACGGTCGATGGTCATGTGGGGGTCCTTTTGGGTTCGTTTAGGATAGTCCATATAAAGTACCATAGTACTATATTCGATACATAAGTAGCAATAGGGGACTGCAATGGGTTGCGAAAGTTTTTGGCGGAGAATGTTCGGATGACCGAATCCGAGTGGGAGCGGTTGATAAGCGGCGTGTTGAAGGCCGAGCTGAAGCTCCAAGGCCTGAGCTATACCGACTTAGCCGAGAAGTTGGCAGCCATCGGGGTCGAAGAGAAAGTGCCCAACATCCGCAACAAGCTATCGCGCGGGCGCTTCACTGCCGTCTTCTTCGCGCAGTGCCTTAAGGCGATAGGGTCGAAGAGGCTGAAGCTCGACTGAAAGTGAGAGGGGCCTGGCCGACCGTTGGGCCTTCCTGCGTCATCTGAAGCCTGTTCGCAGCAGTCTATGCCAAGCCGGCCTTCGCCGGCCCCAAGCGGTGCTCGCCTACCTTTCGCACTACACTCAGCGGGTCGCCATCTCGAACTGCCGCCTGATCGCCATGTCCTGCCGCGTGGGTTCCACCGCATCCGTCGCTATGGGCTGCTCTCCGGCTCCGCCCGCAGGGCCAGCCTCGCACTCGCGCGCGAACTGCTGAACGTCGCTCCGCCGGAAGACGACACTCCGGAAGAACCAGCTAACGTCCGCCCGCGTTGCCCTTGCTGCGGCGGACGCACGGTCATCATCGAGACGTTCGAACGGTGGAGGGAGTCGCGGACCGCCGAACACAAGGGCGACCAACCGGACAAGGCATCATGACCCGGCATGGCCCGTTTGCCCACACGACCGCGCCACGATCGAGCGTTCAACGGGTGTACGTCGCTGTGTCGCCAGTCGCGCGGCACGCGGACCCCGTCAGAATCACCGCGCAGTCCCTGCGACCTGGCCCGGAAATCCCGTACGCGACATGCCGACTGCACCCTATGCGGAAGTTCGCGACAGGCGCTGGCACGCCCCGAAACACAAATCCCCATAACTCACCACGGGCGGCCCGCGGGTTCCTGCATCAGAGACCTTCGTACGCCTGACAGCACCCGAAACCCTTCAGCATTCTAAGACAATCGATTGCCAGCATCTCGATGTTATATACCGAGCAGCGGGTATACTTTTCAACCATTCTGTGGGGATATCTGTGGGGTAGCCGAAGTGTCAAATCGCTAACCCATTGTTTTTTCTGGTCGGAGTGGCAGGATTTGAACCTGCGACCCCATCGTCCCGAACGATGTGCGCTACCAGACTGCGCTACACTCCGTGACCAGACGGCGGGCTTATAGCCGCCGCTTTCCGATCCTGCAAGCGCCAATGGCTACTTGTGTCGCATTTCGCCGGCTTTCACCAAGGTTGTCTGGAAGGCATGGGATTTAGCCATCGGGTAAAGACCGGCTTAAAGGCTTTTATGATAAGCCGCAGGCCCATAAATCGGCATTCCGGTCCCCCTTGGAGTTTCCACCATTGCCCCTGACGATTGTTGGCGAAGCCCGGCCCAACAGCTTCGAATTCGAGACCTCGGCGCTGATCAAGGCGTCGGGCTTTCGCGAATATGACGCGCGCTGGTGGTTCGGCCATCCCGGCTCGACGAAGGCGCCGGAGCTCAATTTGATCGGCGTCCAGGCGCTCGGCATGGGTCTGGGCACGCTGATCCGCCGCCTGGGTGCCGGGCAGGACATCGTCACCGGCCATGATTTCCGCTCCTATTCGCTATCGATCAAGCTGGCGCTCGTTTCCGGTCTGATGGCGGCGGGCGCACGCGTGACGGATATCGGCCTGGCCCTGTCGCCCATGGCCTATTTCGCCCAGTTCGCGCTCGATACGCCTTCAGTCGCGATGGTCACCGCCTCGCACAACGAGAATGGCTGGACCGGCGTCAAGATGGGTGCGGCGCGGCCGCTCACCTTCGGCCCGGAAGAGATGAGCGCGCTGAAGAGGATCGTGCTCAACGCAGACTTCGACCTCGCCGGCGGCGGCGCTTACGAATTCGTCTCCGGCTTTCGCGAAACCTATCTCGACGATCTGACCAGGGGAAAGCGGATATCGAGAAAGCTCAAGGTGGTCTGCGCCTGCGGCAACGGCACGGCCGGCGCCTTCGCGCCGGAAGCGCTTGCACGCCTCGGGTGCGAGGTGATCCCGCTCGATGTCGAGCTCGACCATGGCTTTCCGCGCTACAACCCGAATCCAGAGGACATGCAGATGCTGCATGCCATCAGCGAAAAGGTGCTGGAGACCGGTGCGGATGTCGGATTGGGCTTCGACGGCGACGGTGATCGCTGCGGCGTCGTCGACAATAAGGGCAACGAGATCTTCGCCGACAAGGTCGGCGTCATGCTCGCGCGCGACATCTCCAGTTTGCATCCGGGCTCGACCTTCGTCGTCGACGTCAAATCGACCGGACTGTTCGCTACCGATCATGTGCTCAAGGCGAACGGTGCCATCGCCGACTACTGGAAGACCGGCCATTCCTACATCAAGCGCCGCGTCACCGAACTCGGCGCCGTCGCGGGCTTCGAGAAGTCCGGCCATTTCTTCTTCAACCCGCCGATCGGCCGCGGCTATGACGACGGGCTGATCACGGCGATCGCCGTCTGCCAGATGCTCGACCGCAATCCGCAACGATCGATGGCCGATCTCTACCGCGCGCTGCCGCTGACCTATGGCACGCCGACCATGTCGGCGCACTGCGCCGACGAGGTGAAATACGGCGTGGTCGAGCGCGTCGTGGCCGATTTCCAGGCGATGCGGCGCGATGGCGATGATTTCGCCGGCCAGAAGATCGCGGCGCTGATCACCGTCAATGGCGTGCGTGTCGTCGCCGAGGACGGCACCTGGGGTCTGGTGCGCGCCTCCTCCAACAAGCCGGAGCTCGTCGTGGTGGTGGAGAGCCCGGTGTCGTCCGACCGGCGTCGGCAGATGTTCGAAGCCGTCGACGCCGTGCTGCGCCGCAATCCGGAAATCGGCGCCTACAACCAGACTTTTTAGCGCAGCGATCGAACGGTCAGCCGGCGGATGGAGCCCGTTCGAGGGCGCTCCAATCGAACGCTTTCGCCCAATCGGCAAAACTGTGCCAGCGCACCTCCGGGAAATCCTTGCGCAGAGCAGCGATGTCGACGTCGTAGCCGACGCGGTCGAACCATTCGAACATCGCAGCCGCATCCTCGCTCTGCTGGCGGGCCACGGCGATCGGGATTTCCTGATAGGTGATCGGCCGGCCGATAGCCTGTGACAGGATCCGCGCCTGCTCTTCGCCTGACAGCTCATCGCCTGCGAAATCGAAGCGCCTGCCGAACACGCTTTCACGCCGTTCGGCCAACGCCGTGACGAAGGCGCCGATATCCGCCAGCGCAACCAGTTGCAGAGGCCGTTTGGCGGGTAGCGCGAAGGCCTGGATGCCTTGGCTGAGCGCGCCGATCGACCATGGCGCGACGGCATTTTCCATGAAGGCGACCGGCGCACTGATCGTATGGGGAATGCCGAGCCCGGTGATGTGCCGCTCGACCAGATATTTGCTCTCGAAATGCGGGATGCCGGTCTTCTTGTCGGCGTCGGCGACAGAGGAATAGATCAGATGCCCGATGCCGGCAGCTTTCGCCGCGTCGGCGGCAATGATGCCCTGGCGGGTCTCCTCTTCCATCCCTGCCTCGTAGCTATTGCCCATCAGGAACATGGTGTCGACGCCCTTTGCTGCGTCGATAACCGAAGCCGCGTCGGCGAGATCGCCGGCAACAATGTTCGCGCCCGCCGATGCCAGTAGCCGGGCAGCATCGCTGTCCGGCCTGCGCGTCAGCGCTTTCACGCTGTGGCCCCTCGAAAGAAGGGCGCGCGCGACGGCGCCGCCCTGTTGGCCCGTCGCGCCGGTGACGAGAACGGTTCGTTTGCTGGTCATCTATCTGCTCCTTCGGTTTGCATGGAGCAAAGTTAGGGACTGTCAAATTGATGCATAATTGCCTATAATTGAGAAACTTTGTCCCATTGATGAATACAATGTTTGACCTTAACGACGTCGTCGTCTTCGCTCGTGTTGTGGAAGCCGGAAGCTTCACCGCAGCCGCGCGGCTGCTCGCCATGCCCAAGACGACGGTCAGCCGCCGTGTGGCCGCGCTCGAGCGCGAGGTCGGCGTCCGCCTGCTGCAGCGCACGACGCGCAGCCTCAGCATGACGGATGCCGGCCGCCTCTATTACGAGCAGAGCAGCCAGGCGCTGCGCACGATCGAGGAAGCAAATCTGCGTCTCGCCGAGGCAAGGGCGGAACCGACAGGCACCATCCGCATTTCTGCGCCCGTCGGTTTCGGCCCTTATTTTCTCAATCGTGCCGTCGTCGACTTTCTTGAGATGTACCCAAAAACCAAGGTCGAGCTTCGCCTCACCGACGAGAGGCTCAATCTTGTCGAGGATGGGATCGATGTTGCTTTCCGCACCGGGGTGCTCGAGGACTCGACCTTGATCGCCCGCAAGCTCGGCGCCACGCACAGACTGCTCTGCGCCAGTCCGGACTATCTGGCGCGCAATGGAGCGCCGGGCATGCCGGCGGACCTAGCTCGCCACGATTGCGTGATTGCCGGCCCTTCGGCGGTCAGCGCCCACTGGGTGCTGGACGGGCCGGATGGGCAGGAGACGGTCACAGTGACCGGACGCTTCGCTGCCAACGAGATGCAGGCGGTCGTCACCGCCGCCCTTGCCGGTTACGGCATCGCTCAAATCCCCAATGCAATAGCCGAAGGGCTGATAAGCGAGCGGCGGCTGCGCCGGGTTCTCGGCAGCCATACCACGCCTGCCGGCGGGCTTTATGTCCTTTATCCGAGCAGCCGCCATCTTTCGCCCTTGGTCAAGGCCTTTATCGATCTGGCAGCTGAGCGAATTTCCACCCGGTAAACACCGCTTAAAGCATCTGTGCTACCGGATCGGCCAACTTTGAGCGTGAGACCCGAATGAGCCAGCGCATCGTCAGTTTCGTCATGAGCGGCGGCGTCGGTTCGCGGCTATGGCCACTGTCGCGCGAGGACAATCCCAAGCAGTTCCATGACCTCTCCGGCGATGGCTCGATGCTGGCCAAGACGTTGCGCCGGCTAGCGGCTCGGCCCGAGGGCGAGACGCCGATCTTCCTGATCGCTTCGGAGCGCCACGCCGAGCGCGTCCATGCCGACCTTGCCGGCCTCGATCTCGCCGGCGGCGGTCCGCTTTTCGAGCCGACCGGGCGCAACACGGCGGCAGCCGTGGCGCTGGCGAGCCTGCGCACGCTCTCCGAATTTGGTGACGAGCTTGTTCTGGTGGTGCCCTCCGACCACGAGATCTCCACCGCGCGCCAGTTCTGGCAGAGCATTGAAGCGGGCGCTGCCGCTGCCAGTGCCGGCCGCCTGGTGGTGTTCGGCATCAAGCCGACGCAGCCCGAGACGGGCTATGGCTACATCGAAGTCGCCGCCGACCGGGACGGCGTGTTCGACGTCTCGCGCTTCGTCGAGAAGCCCGATCTTGCCACCGCGCAGACCTATCTCGATGCCGGCAATTTCTACTGGAACACCGGCATCTTCCTGTTTCGCGCCGGCGCCATGCGTGATGCCTTCGCCGCCTTCGAGCCGAACATCTGGCAGGCGACAGAAGTCGCCTATCACGCGGCGACCAGCGATCTTTCCGGCCTCTACATCCCGCTGGAGCTTTATTCGGCGATCCCGTCGACCTCGATCGACTACGCCATCATGGAGCGGGCCAAGGACATCGCCATGGTGCCGGCCGGCTTCCGCTGGAACGACCTCGGTTCCTGGCAGTCGCTGCTCGATGTCGGCCCGTCCGACAACAACGGTAATGTCATCCTCGGCGATGTCGTCGCCATCGATTGCGAGAACTCCTACATCCGCAGCGACGGCCGCCTGCTTTCGGCCATCGGCATGAAAGACGTCGCCATCGTCTCGACCGCCGACGCCACTTTCGTCGCGCCGGTCAGCCACAGCCAGCACGTCAAGAAGATCGTCGAGCAGCTGGAGAAATCCGGCCGGCTGGAAACGAGGTTCACGCCGGCGCATGACCGCGTCATCGAGAGCGGCGCCTGGCGGCGGCGCGTGCGCCACTGGCTGTTCGAGGAGACGCTGCCTTTGTGGTCGACCATCGGTGTCGACGATCGCCATGGCGGCTTCCATGAAGCGTTGGGCTTCGACGCCACGCCGCTGATGGAGCCCAAGCGCATGCGCACGCAGGCGCGCCAGGTCTATGCTTTCGCGGTCGCCAAGGAGCGCGGCTGGGACGGCCCCGCCGATCGGCTGATCGCGCATGGCATCGACTTCATGGCAGGTCGAGGTCGCACCGACAAAGGCGGCTGGGTGCGCACGCTCAACATCGACGGCTCAGTCGCCGATCCGGTCGAGGACGCCTACGACCATTCCTGCGTGCTGCTCGCGCTGGCGCACGCCCATATGTCGGGTCATCCCGAAGCCTTGCGGCTCGGCGAAGAGACCTTCGCCTTTCTCGACGCTCATCTTGAGGACAGCCGCATGACTGGCTTCCTCGAAACGTCCGACGGCGAGGGCGAGCGTCGCTCCAACCCGCACATGCATCTGCTCGAGGCTTTCCTTGCCTGGCACAAGGCCACCGGCGAGCGCGCCTATCTGCGCCGCGCCGCGCGCGTCATCGACCTCTTTCGCAGCCATTTCTTCGACGCCGAAAGCTGGACGCTGGGCGAGTATTTCGACGACGGCTGGAAGCCCGTGGCGGGCGAGAAGGGCGCCTGGACCGAGCCCGGCCACCATTTCGAATGGGCCTCGCTGCTCGTCGATTTTGCCGCCCGCAGCGGCCAGGCCGAGCTTACCGGCTTTGCCCGCAAGCTCTATGCCTCCGCCGTCGCCAACGGTCTCAACCGCGCCACCGGCCTTGCCTACGGCGCTGTCTCGCGCCAGGGCCTGCCGCTCGACCGCGTGTCGCGCAGCTGGCCGCAGGCGGAAGCGGTGAAG
>NZ_JHQR01000195.1 GCF_014843825.1 Mesorhizobium silamurunense | reverse complement strand
CGGCCGGCGGTTCGGCCGCGGGCTGGTCGGTGGTCGCCGGCGCGCCTGCCTGGGGCGTGCCCTTATGCGTATATTTGTTGACCAGCTCTTCCGTGTTCTCAGGCAGCACGCTTTCGAGCTTTGCGCCGATCGTCTCCAGCAGCGGCCGCGACTTGGCGTTGGCGACCCACGCGGGCGCCTTGGCGCCGGCCAGCCAGTTGAAGAACAAAAGCGCCACCGCGACCACCAGGATGCCGCGCGCCGCGCCGTAAAGGAAGCCAAGCGTGCGGTCGAGCGCGCCGATGCGCGAATCGATGATCCAGTCGGCGATCTTCATGGTGATGACCGAGACGACGATAAGCGCGATGACGAACACGACGCCGGCAGCCGCCGCCATGGCGATCTTGTCGTTGTCGACATAGGGCTGAACGTAGGGCAGCACCGGCTTGTAGAAGAAGAAGGCCGCCGCCGCCGCCGCTGCCCAGGAAACCACCGACAGCACCTCGCGGGAAAAGCCGCGCACCATGGCAAGCATCGCCGAGACCAGCGTGAAGCCGACGAGAATTCCGTCAAGCAGCGTAATCGGCATGTCTTTCGCCCCACATCATGAGCCGCGTCATTCTCCCTCGTCGGCGCGGCTGCGCCGTGAGCCGGCTATGCGCGCTACGAGGTCGGCAAGCTCGGTGGGCTGGAAAGCGCTGGCCGCGATTCCCCCGGCCCCATTACCGCCAACGATTTCCTCGCTGCCAAGCGGCAGCACCGCGCTTCCGAAACCCAGCTTTTCGGCCTCTTTAAGGCGCTGCTGCGCATGCGCAACCGGCCTCACCGCGCCCGAAAGGCTGATTTCGCCGAAATAGACGCAATCGGCGGGAAGGGCAAGACCGGTGAGCGAGGAAACCAGCGCTGCGGCAACCGCGAGATCGGCCGCCGGCTCTGAGATACGGTAGCCGCCGGCGACGTTGAGATAGACATCGTGCTGGCCGAAGCGGATGCCGCAATGTGCCTCCAGCACCGCCAGCACCATGGAGAGCCGCGCGCCGTCCCAGCCGACGACGGCCCGGCGCGGCGTGCCGAGCGAGGAGGACGCCACCAGCGCCTGGATTTCGACGAGAACCGGCCGCGTTCCTTCCATTCCGGCGAAAACCGCGGCGCCCGGCGATTTCGCGTGCCTTTCGCCGAGGAATAGCTCCGACGGATTGGCGACCTCGCGCAGGCCCTTGTCCGACATTTCGAAGACGCCGATCTCGTCGGTCGGCCCAAAACGGTTCTTCACCGTGCGCAGGATGCGGAAGTGATGGTTGCCCTCGCCTTCGAAATAGAGCACAGCGTCGACCATGTGCTCGACCACGCGCGGGCCGGCAATCTGGCCTTCCTTGGTGACATGCCCGACGAGCACGATCGCGGCGCCTGTGGATTTCGCGTAGCGGATCATCGCCTGCGCGGCGGCGCGCACCTGGGTGACGGTGCCCGGCGCCGAATCGGCAAGATCGGTCCACAGCGTCTGGATGGAATCGAGGATGACGAGGTCCGGCCGCTTGCCGTCGGCTATCGTTGCCAGGATGTCCTCGACATTGGTCTCGGCGGCGAGCTCCACCGGCGTCGAGGCGACGCCGAGGCGCTGGGCGCGCAGCCGGATCTGCGCGACTGCCTCTTCGCCGGAGACATAGACGATGCGATGGCCCTTCGAGGCAAGCGCTGCGGCGGCTTGCGTGAGCAGCGTCGACTTGCCGATGCCGGGATCGCCGCCAACCAGCATTGCGGAGCCGCGCACGAAACCGCCGCCGGTGGCGCGGTCGAGCTCGCCGATGCCGGAGACGATGCGCGGCGCGTCCTCGATGTCGCCGGCCAGACTGGTAAGCACCACGGCGCGGCCCTTGCGGGCGTTGCGCGTGTTCGCCGGCCCCGAGCCGATGCCGCCTGCCGTGCCTTCCTCGACCAGGGTGTTCCACTCGCCGCAGGCATCGCATTTGCCGGCCCAGCGCTGATGCACCGAGCCGCAATTCTGGCAGATGAACTGAACGCGGGATTTGGCCATTAGGCGCGGCCCGCTTCGAGCATCGCCAATGCTGGATAGGTCGGTGGGACAGCACCCCCCTGTGTCCTGCCGGACATCTCCCCCTCAGGGGGGGAGATCGGCAGCTTCGACCTCGGCGTCGAACCTGCGACGTTTGCGATTGGCGAAAGCGCAGGCGACATCCAATCTCCCCCCTTGAGGGGGAGATGTCCGGCAGGACAGAGGGGGGTGGGACGGAGTGAGACCTGTCTCAAGCTCACTCAAACCTTTCCGGCAAATGATGCTCTTCCGCCAGGTCCGAGAAGCGGGTGAACTCGCCGTGGAAGGCGAGGCTGACGGTTCCCGTCGGTCCGTGGCGCTGCTTGGCCACGATACACTCGGCCTTGCCGCGCGCCTCGTTCATCTCGTTTTCCCACTTGATGTATTCGTCGGTGCCGAGCTTTGGCTCGCGGTTCTTGAGGTAATACTCCTCACGATAGACGAACAGCACCACGTCGGCGTCCTGCTCGATCGAGCCCGATTCGCGCAGGTCCGAGAGCTGCGGGCGCTTGTCGTCGCGGCTTTCCACCTGACGCGACAGCTGTGAGAGCGCAATGATCGGCACGCCGAGCTCCTTGGCTAAAGCCTTCAAGCCGGTGGTGATCTCGGTGATTTCCTGCACGCGGTTCTGCGAGGCCCTGGCGCTCGATCCTTGCATGAGCTGGATATAGTCGATGACGATGAGGTCGAGGCCGCGCTGGCGCTTCAGCCGCCGCGCCCGGGCGGAGAGCTGCGCGATCGAAATGCCGCCGGTCTGGTCGATGAACAGTGGGATCTTCTGCATCGTCTGCGAGCAGGCGACCAGCTTCTCGAAGTCCATCTCGGTGATCTCACCGCGGCGGATCTTCGATGACGAAATTTCTGTCTGCTCCGAGATGATGCGGGTGGCGAGCTGCTCCGACGACATTTCCAGCGAGAAGAAGCCGACCACGCCGCCATTGGCGGCCTTGAACGAACCGTCGGCCTGCTGCGCGGGGACATAAGCCTCGGCGATGTTGAAGGCGATGT
Organism: Mesorhizobium silamurunense; assembly: GCF_014843825.1. GTDB lineage: Bacteria > Pseudomonadota > Alphaproteobacteria > Rhizobiales > Rhizobiaceae > Mesorhizobium > Mesorhizobium silamurunense. The sequence continues at coordinate 1,181 of NZ_JHQR01000195.1, read as the reverse complement.
TGGTGGCCAAGGAGGTCTTGCCCATGCCGGGGCGCCCTGCGAGCACGATCAGGTCGGAAGGTTGCAGGCCGCCCATGCGGCGGTCGAGGTCGCGCAGGCCCGTGGCGATGCCCGACAGGTGGCCGTCGCGCATATAGGCGGCATTGGCCATGTCGACGGCGGTCTTCACCGCATCGTTGAAGCTTTCGAAGCCACCGTCGTAGCGGCCTGTCTCGGCGAGCTCGAACAGGCGCCGCTCGGCGTCCTCGATCTGGTCGGAGGGCGACATGTCGACCGGCGCGTCATAGGCGATGTTGACCATGTCCTCGCCGACGGTGATCAGCGCGCGGCGCGTGGCGAGATCGTAGATGGCGCGGCCGTAATCGGTGGCGTTGACGACGGTGACGGCCTCGACGGCGAGCCGCACGACATATTGCGCCACCGTCATGTCGCCGACCTTTTCCTCCGCCGGCAGGAAGGTCTTCAGCGTGATCGGCGTCGCGATCTTGCCCATGCGGATGAGCTCGGCCGCCACCTCGAAGATGCGGCGGTGCAGCGGCTCGTAGAAATGCGCGGGCTTTAGGAAATCCGAAACGCGGTAGAAGGCGTCGTTGTTGACGAGTATGGCGCCAAGCAGCGCCTGCTCGGCCTCGATGTTGTTCGGTGCCTCGCGATAAAGCGGTTGCTCCGCCACGCCGAGTTTGCGCGCTGCTTCTGCCATGATGTCCCCGATTTCGATCCCGCTTCCTCGATATCAGAACTGGACAAGCCGGTGCTGACTTATCTGCAACAGTGGGTTTCCAACCGGCCTTGATGCTCGCGATTCACAGCTAAAATTTTTTCGTGGAAAGAATCGTGATTGACTCGAATCGAAGAGGGCACCGTAGCGGCTTCTGAACGAGAACAAAACAGGAAAATGCAACAACGGTTGCATCGGTTTGCCGAGCGGTCGCGTCGCCATTCCTGGGGCGGAGCAAGAAGCGGACCGACGCGGCGCAAAACCCGGAATGACGGAGACGCTTATGCCAAGGTGTCGCCCCAGTCGGCCCGTCGCGCCGCCTTGAACAACTCGCCGTCGCGCTTGCTGAGCAGGCGCTCGCCGGCGCTGCCGTCAGGCCGGCAAAGCTTGAGCACGACCTTGCCGGATCCGGCCTTTGGCGGCGCGATCACCCGCGCCGTGCGCGCCGGCGCAGGATGTCGCG
>NZ_JHQR01000021.1 GCF_014843825.1 Mesorhizobium silamurunense | reverse complement strand
GAAGACGCTCCAACGGCCGATGAGGCCCGAACCAAATTGGACGCGTGGGTGACCGAAAAGTGCTCGAATCTGAACTATCGGATCGCGTTCGACCACACTGGCGAAATGAACAAGCTTTGGATGGAACCCAGCTTTTCTGTCGGGATTCCGGCCTCCTTCGTGGTCGACCGAGACGGCCACATCGCCTTTATCGGTCACCCGATGAAACTCGATGAGGTCTTGCCGAAAGTGCTTAACGGCAGCTGGCGCACCAGCGATGAAGCGAAAGCCGCCGATACCGAGCGGATCGCCAGGAACGAACCCATAGCGCGCGAACAAGCGTTGAAGAAGCCGATCAATGACAGATTTCGCGCGGCTGTCGAGAAAGAGGATTGGAAGACGGCGCTCTCGGCGATCGAAGAGGGCATCGCCTTGCTGCCGGACAACCTCAATTTCCGCCAGGCTCATGCGCATCTGGTGCTTCACAAAATGCGCGACATGCAGGCCGGCTTGCCCGTCATGCGCCAATTCGCTCGCGACGCGATCGACAGAAACTCCGAGCATTGGATGATTGCAGCGCTAGACCAACTCTTCCATCCGAACCTTGACCATTCGCGCTTTCCTCCTGTTGAGCGCTTTGCGATGGGCAAGGAGCTCTCCGAACAGATCCTGGCACTGAATCCCCCGCAAGGCGACGGCCGTAAGTTCCAGTCTTATCCGGCGGTAGCTCGGTACTATCACCAGAGCGGCAGCAAAGATCGCGCGATCGAGTTGGTCGAGCTGGCACTGAAGTCGCTGGACGGTCCGGAGCCTGTCCCGGACGAACTGAAACAGCACCTTCTGCCGGATTTGCTGCAGGCCCTGGCCAACTACAAGGGTGAGAAGGTTTGTTACGGCGCCCTCTGTGCGGCTCCGCAAAACAATTTCCCGAAGATGCCAAAGCGCGGCCGGACGAGGAAAAACATAAAACCGAGGAGAAAACATAAAAAGGAGTGATGGTCGGAATGTTTACTGGCCAATTCGTCTCCGCTGCAACAAGGGTCCATGCCGCACCTGGTGGATCTTTTGCAGCGGCTTCGAGGCTCGAATTTTGCGATGACCTCCGGCCGCATCGCGGCGGCAATGGGTTTCGACGCGAATTCGCACCGCAGTGGAAGACCTCGCAGTCGAGGACGTGTTCAAGGTCGGCCACAGAGACATCAATTGCGTGGACTCAGCCGCCACAAGTCGGACGTCGGCTGCGCAAATGTGCCCGAAGCAGGCGTCCCCGAAAACAGAAATCGTCCATCGAGGAAGAGGACTGAAATGAGGAATAAGAAATGTCTGACGCCACGGTTGGCCCTGCCGTCAAAGAGGACGAGGCGGCCCTTGCCACCCCGTTCGTCAAATGCCTCGTGCGGCTGATCCGTACTCAGGATTCCTACGGGTCAGGGGAAGGCAGATCGGACACCGAGCTGCTGGCCGACTTCATCATCACGAAGGAACAGCGCCGTGCGATCGCGGTCATCGGCGATCCCGATCCGGACGTGCTGTGGAGGCTCGACATGTTTTACACCGCCGTGGGGCTCGCGATCGAGGAGCGCTCCGGCCTGAAGACCTCACCAGTGAAACCCATGAGGGCTTCGGGCGCATGCTTTTCGCGGTCCGGCGGTTGGTCGTTCTGTCGAGACGTCCACCGGTTCGGCTTCGAGACGTACCGGAAACTCGCGGAGGCCGGTACGAAACTGGTCGACGATGCGACTGCAGCCTTGCCGCCTATCCCGACGCGGCACGGGCGTGAAGAAACCGATTCGAGGAAGGATTTATGTCAAACCTAGATGAGATGGGGAAGAAAGTCCGAAAGCTTCAGCTGCGCGCGGCAGCTGCCAAGATGAAATTGCGCGACCTTGCAGAGGATCTCCCCGTAAAATGGACTGAGATAGAGGAAGTTGCCGAGAAAACGTACGCCGTTTTTGCCGAGTTGGATGATGCCAAGAGAGAGCTCGCTGCAATGAAGAACTTACGATGAGGAGCACATTCACCACCCGCGACGGCTCCGGATGGATGCCGGAGTATCTCACCGCTATTGACGGAACGACCTGCATCGGCTGCGGCCGCTGTTTCAAGGTCTGCTCGCGCGAGGTCATGCATCTTTACGGCGTCGATGACGCCGGTGAAATCCTCGGTATCTGCGACGGCGAAGACGATGACTTCGACGGCGAGCTCAATCGCATGATCATGGTCGTCGACCATGCCGGCCGCTGCATTGGCTGCGGAGCCTGCGCCCGCGTCTGCCCGAAGAACTGCCAGACGCATGTTGCGGCCGACAAGGTTGCTGCATGATCTGGCGGACAAACAAGGAGAACGGCGTTGCCATTTAGAATGTTTTATCGCGTCCTGTGCCTGGTCCTGTGCAGCACCGCCCTGACTGTTTACTTCGCCTCGCATTCCATCCGCCTAGCAGTCGTCACGACGCTGGCCTGTTCGCTGCTTCTTCAGTTGGCCTATTTCGCAAGCGTGCTCTTTCTGATCTGGCGGTCTGGCTTCGCTAACAGAGCTGGCAAAATGGCTGAGCATTTCGGCAGTTGCAAGGAAGTTGGATCCCAGGCGCCAGACCATGGTGAGGTGACGAATGAATCCGCAGATGTGCTCCAGCGCGATCAAATGCTGGCCATATCGCTGCTGCTGCCTTGAGGCGCCATCACAAGGTCAGTGCTCGGGTTAACGCCACTTTGGACCAACCCATGAACATTGAGCGGAACTTAGAAGGAATACTGTGCTTGATATGGTCGGTGGACGACCGCATTCCGGTCGTTCTAATCCGGCAGATACAATTTTTCGGTTCCATGCGCATTGGTAGTCTATGCAGCACGCCGGCATGCGGGTTGCTTGGTCTCGATGACAAGGTGGCTGGAACTAATGAAGGGCCTTTTGTGGAACGTCGGAGGATGCAGCTAAGACTCAAATCAAACACGCCTCCTTAGAATGACCCGTGCAAGCTAATTTCAGCTCATCACGTGTTGCCGGAGAGAACATGCTGGAAAAGTTCGAACGCTATCCGCTCACCTTTGGACCCACGCCCATCGAGAAGCTCGACCGCCTCGGCAAGCATCTAGGAGGAAAGGTGGAAATCTACGCCAAACGCGAGGACTGCAACTCCGGTCTTGCATTCGGCGGAAACAAGCTGCGCAAGCTCGAATACATCATCCCCGACGCGATCGCCTCAAATGCCGATACGCTCGTCACCGTCGGCGGCGTGCAGTCCAACCACACCCGGATGGTCGCCGCGGTCGCCGCCAAGATCGGCATGAAATGTCTCCTGGTTCAGGAGAGCTGGGTACCCCATGAGGATGCCGTCTATGACCGCGTCGGCAACATTCTCTTGAGCCGCATCATGGGAGCAGAGGTGCGCCTGGTCGACGAGGGCTTTGACATCGGCATCCGCCGCAGTTGGGAACAAGCGCTCGATGAGGTCAGATCAAGGGGCGGCAGACCCTATGCGATACCAGCTGGAGCGTCTGTTCACCCGAATGGCGGCCTCGGCTACGTGGCGTTCGCGGAGGAGGTGCGCGCCCAGGAGAAACAGCTTGGTTTTGGCTTCGACTACATCGTCGTTTGCACAGTCACAGGTTCAACGCACGCCGGCATGCTCGTCGGATTTGCCAAGGACTGTCGACAGCGCAATGTGGTCGGTATCGATGCCTCTGCCACCCCCGCCAAAACCAAGGCGCAGGTGCTAAACATTGCCCAACATACAGCGAAGCTCGTCGATCTCGGAACGGAACTCGTCGAGGATGACGTGGTGTTGCTCGAGGACTACGCGCACCCGCATTACGGCATTCCGTCCGAGGGAACCAAGGAGGCCATCCGCCTGTGTGCGCGGCTCGAGGGAATGATCACCGATCCCGTCTACGAGGGCAAATCGATGCAAGGGATGATCGACCTCGTCCAGAAAGGCTTCTTTCCGGAGGGGGCGAGGGTCCTTTACGCGCATCTCGGGGGCGCGCCGGCGATCAACGGTTACGGCTACACCTTCCGCAACGGCTGACGCTCGACAGATTGCGAATGCGCGGTCCTGCCGTGCCGGCAATGCGCTCAAAGTTCGCTCGAGGGGTCCAAGCACGCTTACGCGAGAAGCCATGTCATTCGGATTTTCACGACACTTGTAGGAATGGAGGGAGCGTGATTTATAACGCTCCCACAGGCTCGGGCTGAGCGGCCGGTTCTGCTAAGTCGCGAACTGGATAATCGGGGGGCTCGGTAGTGCCTTGAACGCCGCCATTACGTCATCTCTCCTTGTTCATTGAGAATCACACCTCAGCTCCTGCCGACCCTGTGCACGGGCTTTAGTGCTTGGCCTCAATACCGGCAAGAGAAGAGGCCGGCGTGGTACACCGGGCGTCGGCCAGCATCTGCTCCTGTTTCGAAGAGCAGGAGCAGAGTTGGCCACCGCTCGTTTGGCGGCTGAACAAGACCAATGACGCTGTCCGAAGCGCCCAACGTGCCGGAATGGGCCACATGGATCTCATGGAGGCGAGGTCCGAAGCCGGGAAGCGCGGCAGAGGCGTTTGTCATTCCGCTTCCACCAGTGGATTGGGAAGCTGATGCTCGAGCCGGTACTCGCGATAGCGCTCCAGATGTATCCGGAGCACCGAGCGTGTCGGCCAGGGATTCTCAAGAAAAGCCTTGCGTTCCTGCAGCCAGAACGCGTCCGACAACATGCGCGGCCTGAGCGCGTCAAAAGCTGCCTCGGCTTCTTCCCGCAGGATGCGCCAAAGGCTCGTGCCCGTCAGTGTATACTGTTCGTTGAGACACAGAGCGATCTCATGAAGATGGCAGATGAAACAGGCATCGATAACGTATGAGCGCACAAGACTGATATCATCATCGAATATGCTGGATAAGATTTCCTTGCCACTGAAACGCTTCAGGCGGTGCCCGCGTTCCATGAACAGGGGCGCAAAAGTGCGGCCGTCGCCGAAATCACGCATCAACAGCTTTCGTGGGCGGCCGGTTTCATCGAACAGGATGGTGCTGTTTTGCTGATGCGCCTCAAAGCCAATGCCGTATAGCAGATACATGCCGAGCGTCGGCCGGATAACGGTGCGTGCATAGGCGTGGAAAAATGCGGATACGGTCGCGTCGCTTTCATCGCCGTTTCTGGCGATCAACTCGCAAATGAGCGGACGGCCATCGATCGGGCTTGCCGTCAACAGCGCAGCCACAGTAATGGGCAAAAGCCCGTCATTGCGTGCCAGAGCGTCGGCGTTGCGATAGACAACCGAAAGAAAGCGGCCCGGATGCTCGTCGCCCGTTTCGGGGTGATGCAAGATTGCGCCCAGCTCTTCGGTGAAGATCTCTAGTCCCTCGCGGAGATCCTTCTCTTTTGAGAGGATATTGGAGATCAGGGTGCTGAGACGCGGCCCCATGTGAATCGACCTGGCCTGCAGACTACGCTGTCCGCTGGTCATCCAGATCGCTACCGGCAGCTTGATAAAGGGCCTCAGTTCCTGTGTGTCCGGTAGCATCGAGCGAAAGGACATGGATGGCAGCGTCAGGACCTCTGGGCCATCCGGGTCGAAAACACCGGAAGCAATCTCCGACGCGAATTCACGGCGCACGAAATTCTCAAGATGCCAGCTATGGACAGGCAGAGGAAGCCAGTCCTCAGGCGACTTTCCACGGCTATTGACACCTTCGGCCCAGTCGCACCAGAGGTCGGGAAACTTTCGTGAAAACCATTCCGAATAGCTGCCGACATGCGGCATTTTCTCCACATAAACCCATTCTTTGCGCAGCCCAGTGACCCGCACGCGCACACGAGCACCGAATTCAGGTGACAATGCACTCACGTCCTTAGGTGACAGGCCGGGCTTGGTCTTCCATGTCGGATAAAAGGGGTGACCTTCCAACGCGCCCCACTGATCGAGAGTCATGGCTGCAAGGTGCGGCGGCATGCTCTTAGCAAGATAGGCGAGGAATCCTTGCGCGCCTGCTTCAGCTACTTTTCCTCGAAGCGCGGCGCTCCAGTGCTCCCGGTGCCAACGAGCCAGGACGTCGTTGCGTACACTGTTATCGACGTCGCGCAAAAGATTCTTCAAGCCGTCCGATGCAGGCGAAATCGTCAAGGCGGGCGCGACCTGCCTTATGAGACCGGAGGGATCATCGATCCGGTACCGGCCGCCGATTCCGTCCAGCACGTCTATAGGGCCGCGATTTTGCAATGTTCCGGCAGGTGCACGACGCAGGTTGGTGAAATAAAGGACCCGGCGCGACTGCCAAAGAGGGAGCCAGGCTTGGTGGCCGTCTTGCGCCCACAATAATCCATCTGGTTCAAGAAGACGCTCGGCGAACAGGCAGCGTACCAACCGATTGAGCGCATTGAGCGATGCATTCTTCCAAAGCTGCGCGTCGCGGGCCTGAGTTTCGACATTGGTCACGGAAGGCATCCTCTTATCCATTAGGTTTCCTCTGGCCATTTGCTTAGCAGGTGGGCCGAGGCGCGTTCTGCCAACCCGCCGTAGTCATTGCGCGCCCAATTGTAGGCATCTGTGATGACGGGAGGTGCCACTTCGAGCCGCGAGAGAAAATCGACAAACTCGAAACCATTTTCCCGGACAGGGTCGCGAATATGACCGCAAGTTCGATTGGAGGTTTTCGATGGCAACAGCAAGTGGGAGCTATTCTCTTCAAGCATGATCTTTCCTCAAATCACGAGGTCGCCCCACGGCAACGCGCCCACGCTCCTGAAACGCTCGCTGGCGATCGACCAGATCTGCGTTCACAAGCCAGGTTTGGTCGGAATTCTGGCAGTGGCTCCGCAGTTTAAAACGGTAACTGGGCTCGCGCGCCTACCTGGGATGGTAGTGTCGTAACGACTTGTTCTTTAGTAATCGCCCAATTGCGAGCAAGAATAGAAACAGCGAGTTGCGCCTCATGTGCGGTGGGCGCGAACTCCCTCTGGTGGACGCGTGCGATTTCCTCGGCCTCTCGGTTCGGGCATAGACATAGGCGAAACCCGGTCGGTCGTTCCCTTCCAGAGGCCTGTCATCGCGCACATAGCCCAGAGCTGGCCCGTCTTCGTCTTGCCGCAGCCGGGATCGCGCACCGGCGCGGTGGTCCGATCGGCGAATAGTTTTGACGAGGACTTCAACCTGCCGAGCAGCCGCTCGTGCACCGGACGTAGATGCTAGGCGTCGCGGCCGACCCAGTCGGTGAGGGTTGAACGATCGATTGATGCCCTGCCGGGCCCAGATTTGTGCCTGGCAATAGAGCGGCAGGTGATCAGTATATTTGAATACCAGAACCTGGGCGAACCGCTGCCTCGGTCGGCAAGCCTTCGATGAGCCGCGCCGAAGCGGGAGCCTGCACGACAACGTCCTCGCAGGCGCGGCAGGCGTCGTTGCGGCTGCAGGGGCTGCCTCGACCATCTCCTGGCGCACGATCTGATGCGTTGGGTAATCGAACCTCTGCTCCTGTGGCTCACGCAAATAGCGCATCGTCCGGCCTTCTTGCGCGGGAAGACCCGGCCGTACAGAGCATTAAGGACGCTCACCTGCTGCCGGCGACGCGGAGCGTCTCGACCCCGGCCGCCCGGGTGCCAACGAGATCTCGCATCGCCTTGTGGCCTTCGTCGGGACCCGACACCCCCGTCAACTCGCCGGCGCGCAGCAGCCAGGCAAAAAACGGCATCGCGACGGTTCGTTTTCACCTGGTCGCTCGGCTTCCTCGGATTGGTGCGACCATCAAACTTGGCGGCGATCCGCCGGAGAACGCGGCGTATGTTCGCAGTTGACGCGTCGACTTCACCGAAGAGCGAATCTCTCCCTCCCGGCCGACATCCGCAATTGCGATAGCGTTCCTCGGCTTTTCCGACAAATGCTTCCCTGTCATCTGCCACGGCTCATCCTCTGAGGATCGGCCCGGCCCGCCCGAGCAATCCTAGGACGCGCAATGTGGGGCGAGCCACTCACTGATAAAGGCAGACGACTGTCCGCCGTGAGGATTCTTACCTCGGGCAAGCCGGACAGCCGGCGCACCAGTGCGGGCCCAATCAATCATGCCGCGATAGCCGGCGACCAGATGCGTTTTGCCCTCCAGCGAAATCATTGTCTTTTCACGTCAAGCGAGCGTTATTCCGTAAGCGCGGCAATCGGCCTCGACCATTTCCGAAACGAGCTCATCGAAGGTGGTCTTTGGCTCCCAGCCAAGCTTCGTAGCCGCCTTGGTGGCGTCACCGATCAGCAGGTCAACCTCGGTCGGACGGAAATAACGCTTGTCTATTCGGATAAGAGCCTGGTTACTCCTGCGCTCGCGGCCCACCTCGTCAACGCCTTCGCCTTCCCAGACAATTTCCTTCCCGACCCGCCTGAAGGCAGCCTCGACAAAGCTGCGCACCGAATGCGTCTCGCCCGTCGCGAGCACAAAATCGTCAGGCTCGTGGTGCTGCAAAATTCGCCACATGCCCTCGACATAGTCGCGCGCCGAGCCCCAGTCACGCTTTGCCTCGAGGTTACCGAGATAGAGGCAGTCCTGTTTGCCTGCCAGGATCGCAGCTACTGCACGCGTCACCTTGCGCGTGATAAAGGTTTCGCCGCGCGTCGGCCCTTCGTGATTGAACAGTATGCCGTTGCTTGCATAGAGCCCGTATGCCTCGCGATAGTTCACGGTGATCCAGTAGGCGTAGAGCTTCGCCACCGCATAGGGCGAGCGCGGATAAAACGGGGTAGTCTCCTCCTGCGGGATTCCCTGCACCGAACCGAAGAGTTCGGACGTGGACGCCTGGTAAAACCGCGTTTTTTTCTCGAGGCGAAGAATGCGGATCGCTTCTAGCAGCCGCAACGTGCCGAGAGCGTCGGCATTGGCGGTATATTCGGGGGTCTCGAACGAGACTTGCACATGGCTTTGCGCAGCCAGATTGTAGATTTCGTCAGGCTGGGTGTCCTGCAGGAGACGGATCAGGTTTGTCGCATCCGTCATGTCCCCGTAATGCAGGACCATGTCGGGATGATCCTCGTGAGGATCTTGATAGAGGTGGTCTATGCGCTGGGTATTCCCAATCAGCGAGGCTCGCCGCTTCAGGCCATGCACCATGTAGCCCTTCGAAAGCAGCAGTTCGGCAAGCAACGCGCCGTCCTGGCCGGTGATACCTGTAATGAATGCTGTACGCCGATGTGAACTCATTTCTGATATTTCCGTGGATGAAGCCTCTGGACAGGAATATTCAGCGGCGCGTGCGAACGACTTACTGCTACTAGTCGCGGTGCAATCAGCGCTGTATGGCCGTGTTAGCTGGAATCTACGCCTCAAGTGATGTTAAGAAGGCATGTGGATCACATCGAGTGTCGTGTGCCGTCGCCTTCCGATCCAGGAGGATTTCGCCTCCGTCTTCCGCACGAGGGGACTGCTATGGGCGTCGCCTTCCACAGCGGCGTTTTTTCATGTCCGTTTCTGTTAGTAAAATCGATTGTTTTGATCGGACGCATCCACAGGATGGATATTCCATCGTAACATGGCGGTTCAGAGCCCTGGGAACGCAGATTACAAATAGGTCAGCGAGATAACGTGATGGGAAACAGACGAGGACAGATCCTGAAAGCCTGCAGGCATAATCGGAGCTTCGAGTTTTTTCTGGCGGATATCCGGCATTGAATCGCGTTGGGTGCAGCCCGGGGAGCCTAAGGAACGGGAATAGGCCATTGGTCCACCATCTCGGAAACCCACACCAGCTACAACGGCAGGCGAGCACATAGCCGGGTTTCGGTTGCGGGACTGCCAGCCGTCCATACTGTGCGGCAAGCGTGGAACGCTTCTGCTCCTCTCCGGAGAGAGCGCGTCGCAACCAATCCCACGCCGCGTGCGGGCTGGCACACTCAAATTGACAAACCGCTGACGATCGAGACACCGCTGCTTCGAAGGTCCCGAAATGTTTCGGTCAGCGACGCAGCCGAAGGTGCTCGCTCCCGGCGGATGCTATCGCGCGTGCGCCCTTTATTCTTCGGCCGTCTGTCTCACCGCCTTCTGACTTTCCTCGGCTGCCTGGTCGGACCGCATTCAGCAGCCCCGTTTTTTACCCACAGCGCATGGCTCGACGCAATGGCTACCGGCCCGGCACCGTCGAACTGCGCATCCCCCAGTTCTGGAGGCGATACTTCCGGAGCTTCTTGGAACCGCTCCGCATGGCCGAGAAGGCGCTGACCGCCGTCATCAAGAAAGCCTATGTGCAATGCGTTTCGACAGGCTCGGTTGACGACCTGGTCAAGGTCATGGGCAGCAGCTCCAAGGCATTAAAACCATTCGTATTGCTACTGAGAGGACCTGCAATACCCAACATGCTGTGTTGTATGTAAGTGCCTCTCATATGCGAACCGCCGCTGCGTTAGGGTTTTGATTTTGGCGGGCGCGTCGTGCGCGATAAGCAGATGCGTCAACTACCAGATGCCGTAGTTTCGCCGCTCACCCGTCAACCCTAGAAATGAGCTCGTGTAAACGCATATGGCATTTAATCGCCCTCTCGCTCGACGCGACTCTACGTCAGAGGACCCTAAATGAATACCGACGCTTTCACGGCCCATGAGTCCAACGTTCGTCGTTATTGCCGTTCATTTCCCGCGGTCTTTACAAAGGCCCTTGGGGCGACAATCTGGGACGAGACGGGTAAGCCTTTTATCGATTTCCTTGTGGGGTCCGGCGCGCTCAACTACGGACACAACAATCCGCGCATTATTGCACCAGCAATTGAATATCTTGTCGGCGAGAACATTCTTCTGTCGCTTGATATGTATACGGCGGCGAAGCGTGACTTCATTGAAGCGTTTGTCGACTCGATCCTGAAACCCAGAGGCCTTTCTTACAAGATACAGTTTCCTGGGCCGACCGGCACAAACGCTAACGAAGCGGCGCTGGCACTGGCGCGAAAATATACCGGTCGCTCAAGCGTCATGGCCTTCACAAATGCCTTCCACGGCATGTCGCTCGGCTCTCTTGCGGTATCGGGTTCGGCGTCAACCAGGGAGCTGGGGGGCGTTGCTCGTCACGATGTGATCCGTGTCCCTTACGACAACTATCCGAACCAAACTTTCGATTCCGCGGGTTACATCGACTGCGTGTTGGGCGACCCAGGTAGCGGGATAGAAAAGCCGGCCGCAATCATTCTGGAGACCATCCAGGCTGAAGGTGGCATGAACACCGCATCCGCAGCTTGGCTCTCAGAAATTCAGCGCATTTGCCGTAAGCACGGTATTGTTTTGATCGTCGACGACATTCAGGCGGGAGCGGGGAGAACGGGCGAGTTCTTTTCATTCGAGTTCGCGAAAATCGAACCCGACATCGTTTGCCTATCGAAATCCTTAAGCGGTTCGGGTAGCCCGTTATCCATTGTTCTGATTCGCGCCGACGTAGACATATGGAATCCGGGCGAACATAGCGGGACCTTCAGAGGCAATAATCTCGCTTTCGTGACGGCAGGAGCTATGTGCAAAATGTGGTCCGAAAGGCAGTTTACTGCAGGCGTCGAGCGGACGGCTGACAACCTGCAAAGACACCTTGATCGTCTGGTTGCGAAATTTCCCACTTGCATCGAGCAAAAGCGCGGCCGCGGTTTGATGGCCGGTCTCAAGTGCCGTTCCCAGACTGTTGTCGGTCGTGTGCACGATGCGGCATTCCAAAATGGCCTGCTGATCGAATCTTCAGGGCCAAATCGCGATGTCATCAAAGTCCTCCCGCCGATAACTATTACCGATGACGAGCTCGATCACGGCATCGCAATTCTTGGTCACGCGCTACAGGAGCAAGCCAATGACGACTAACCAAATATCTCAAGCGCCAGCCATCTCGCCTCCTACGATCATAGAACGAACCGGCTCGATCAGCACTGCGGACATTATCTCGGTCCTGAAAGGTGAGATTACCGGTCTGCACATCAAGCAAGCTTTCAGTACCGAAATAGCGGAGGAGATCACCGCGAACTTTGTTGGCAGTCCCGGTCTCAAGGAACGCAAAGATGGCGTCCCCGGACAATATGTTGGCGCTTCCCACTACAGGAAGGACTCCGCCACCTATTTCGCGGAGGCGGAAACTGCGCGACAGTACGTCGACGCCCTTTTTGAGAATTTGGTTGATCCGGTCCGAGCAATATTCGACGCGTTGAAGCGCGAGCTCCATAACGAGGGCATTGAATTGCGGCTGGCCCGTTCGGAACACGGTCAGGCTAATGTTAGTCGCGCTCTCAGTTGGTCTGGCAGCGGCACGTTTTCCTTGGACCCCCATGACGACGTCGCTCAAGTCCTTTGTGCTGGGGACGGTTATGAGCTTTCTGCGGTGGCGAACAACATCGTCGCAGCGCTCAACTTCTATCCCAGCATGGCCGAGGAAGGTGGCAATCTGCGGCTCTGGAGCCATAAGCCGACAGTCACTGACCGAAAGTCTCAAGGTGTGGAGACCACGGGATATCCCTATTCGGCAGCTTATCTCGAGGGCGTTCCTTTTCGCGACTTCCAGCTCAGGGCCGGGGATATCGGCCTGATCGATGGCGGTTTCGTTCACGGGGTCACCGGTCAATCAGGAAACGGAAAGCGTCGCCTGGTGCTGAACAGCTTTTTCGGGTTTGCGCGGCCGGATCTCGTTCTCTGGTGGACCTGAAGTTGGAAGTCGCAGCAGCTGAACGGCTTCCCGCCGGCAGGTGCGACGCCGAGGAGGCGCGCCGCCTATTCAGATTGAGACACGGTTCGTTCCCTTCCGGTGCGGGCCGGCAGACCGGAACCTTGTGCTGTTTGCGGTGACCCGCTCCGGCGTCCAGCGATTGCCATGCCCAGTCGCCAAGCGGTTCCGGTTGAGAATGCCTGCAGTCGGATCATCGCTTGCAATTAGCACCAGTTGTCTGATGGCAGTTATGATGTCGCCGGAAGTGCTGTTGCGCTGTCCGCGCCGCAGCTTCGGCAGGCGCCGGTCGGTATGGGCACCGCCAATCCAATGGATCAGCAGAACGATCTCGGAGGCTTCTTCAATTAGACGACAGCCTCGGTGGTTTGCCGTTCTCGATGAGTGCATTGTACTTGGCCTTGAGATCGGGATTGAAGCGGGCTGCAACAATTTGCTGGCATACAGAGCGCTTGTCGGACGATGGCCCTTCCGCCAGCAATGAAAGCGCGTCCGGTCCATCGTCCGGATTATCGGCTCATCGGGGCAAGACCGCATAAGGAGGCTGCGGCCTTTTCGTCGAGGTCTCCGAGTTCTGGCATTTCGATGATTAGCGTAAAGGCCGTGACAGTGGAAATGCCGGGAATGGAGACAAGGATGGCGAAGCGAGCTTTAAGGTTATCATCGGCCTGGATCAACCGCATGATGGCCTGATCGATATCGTCCATCTGAGCTTTGATCTGCCTGAGGCGAGAATCGTTTTGCCGCTTGAGCAGAAGCTGGGCCAGGTTCTTTGCACGGTTTTTGGCCGCCGTCCGCTAACCTTGGGTATCCGTTCAGGACGATTGGAAAAGATAGGGGCGATCACACTCTAGCTCGGCCCGTCAAATGGCCTGCACGTCCACGATCCATCCCCCATCGCCGGACGAGGGTGGCAGCTCCTTTCCGGCGCTTCTTTCTCTCACAAGAAGCGCCGATAGTCATAAGACAAGGACGTGATGAATCGATTGTCATGTGACGGCTGCGTTTTGTGCTGATTGGGGCTGTTGAAGAAGTCCTCTGCTGCTGATTCAATTTTAGCAATCGTTGATTCGCCGGAGGATTCGCGATGCTCGGCCGGAAAGAGCGGGATCAGCGTACCCCATCCGGTGAAGCTTCGATTACCCACATCGTCGGCTACGGCTACGCGCAGCCGGCCAAGATCGGCTTCACCAAAGCCGGGCGCTACAAGGCCGGGCGCTACAAGGCCGGGCAGCCCAACGCGCTGATCTTGTGCCGGGGTGCTGATGCATTCGAGCTTGGCCGTCACCCTCACCGACACACCCCTCGGTCTGACGGCAGTGAGGTTCTGGACCCGAACGAAATTCGAGGGAACGCTCGCGCTCAAGCGGCACATCAATCCCACGCGCGTGCCGATCGAGACGAAGGAGAGCTACCGCTGGCTGGAGAACCTATGAACCTATGCCAGTCCATCGCGCTCGTTGGCGCGCCCGAGCGCTGCGTGCATGTGGGTGACCGGGAGAGCGACATCTACGAGCTCTATCGCACCGCGCAGGACCTTGGTCCGAGCTTCCTCGTGCGGGTGCAGACGAACACGCTGGCCACCCTGCCTTTGCAAACCACCTCCCGTCATCGGTCCGGGAAATCAGAGGCCGCAAATTGTTCCCGTTCGCCTGGAGTCGCAAAGGGCGTGATCGGCCAATCGATTAAGTCGACGGCACGCTGGAGTGTCGCTTTGGTCCGAGCACGACTCGGTGAAGCGGCGATGACATATCCGATGCAGTCTCGAGAATCGCCTTTTGTGATGATCGGCGTCTCGGGCTTAACGTAGAATCTAACCTCGGCGACACCTGGAATAGCAGCCGCCCGACCGTCGCCATCGATCCGTTCAAGGATGCCATCGCGATCAGCGATCAGCTTTCGGGCAGTCGCAGTGTGCGAATGGCTCTTGACCAAATTCCATTCGTCGCCGATGACAAGCTTGACGTGCTCCGCGATAAGATCGACGCCGCAAGCGAGCTGGACCAGTTGTGGGTCGGGAGCACCGCCAAGACGCGGATTGACCTCAATCATGGCTGGGCCGCGCTTCGTCCATCGGAATTCAATGTTTGTTGGCCCCCACCCGAGGCCTAGAGCTTGCAAGCAAGTTAGCGAAACATCGGAAATACGTTCACGCTCCTGATCAGGTAGCAGGATCGGAAAGGTCAACTCCCGAGAGACGAAGTGCGGCGGGGGACCGAACTCACTCTCGGAAATTCCAATAATCTCACTGCCCATTATCTGAGCATTATAAAGGGGGCCTTGTGCGAATTCTTCGATTAGTATCCTTGGCGACGACCGCCATATGTACTTGCCCTTCAGCAGATAGGTCGTGTGTTCGACCAACTCATCGACGCTGCGGCACAATCGGACACCCTTGCTTCCGCTCCCTTCGGCAGGCTTGAGAATTACCGGCAAGCCAATTTCAGCGGCAAAAGTTTCTATCTCCGTCGCATTTGCTGCCAAGCGATAAGCAGGCATTGGAACGCCGGCCTCCGTTAAGATCTGACGTTGAACGAACTTGTCGCAGCACCGTTCAATCGATGCGGGGTTCGGCCCCGGTAGATCGAAATGTCGGCAGAGCTTGGCAACTGCCACATAGACTAACTCGTCGTCGCCCGAGAAGCCAGTAATGCCGGCAATGTCATACCCGGTGCGTAGCTGGAAACATTCGTGGATCATTGCGTCAAGATTGTCTGTTTCGACACGGATTGCCTGAACACTTTCCGTCGCAACGTAGTCGTACTGAGCTGGATCAGCGGACAGAGTAATTGGATGAAGGCCGAGACGCCGGGCTGCTTGGACGTATGCTAGACCATTACCCTTATGGCCTTCAATCAGGATAAGAGCTCTTCTTGCCATTGGTTTGTTGACTCCGACGTTGCCTGCTGGACGACAGCCGAGACAAATCGGCATCAGCTTTGTCAGCCGACCCCGGTCTCAGGTCTTGTGCTGAATTTATCATCGTCGGCAATTTGTGGTCGCAAAGGTTCTGTAAATTCTTTTTGACGTCTCTGTTGCAATAGTAGATGATCGTGTCTCAGGAAATGGTATAGCTGACGGCGTTGGTCGCCACGCTCTCCGGCAGGAAGCCGTACTGGGAAGGCTCACTTGTTAACCTGGATTCGGAGCCCTGTGTAGGCGTCAACTGTCGTGAAGCCAGATGGCTTACCGGCGACGTCGTGGTTGTCTCCACGCAGCAAATCAGCCGCATGTCTGCATAACGATCGTTCGCGGTATGGCGGCGGACCGTCATGCGCGGATGGCAGAATCTGGCCGAAAATACGTTTGGTCGGTATGTCTAGAAGTCAGTTCTCAGGGAATCAATTCTGTAATCAATTCGGACACATGCAGATCGGCTACGCGTACGTTTCGATGGATGGCCAGAACTTGAATGAATCGCGGGTGTATGGAGGACGCGAGACCGAACTCAGTAGCGTTTGCGCGCCTGATGCCTCTTCTTCCGTATTAAGTCGAAGGGAGGCGCGACCAGCTCGAATTGTCTTCGCGCGCGATCTTCATCTCCTGCGTAGAACCGGCGGCGCGAAGAACGGCCCACCTCTTCCGTGCCGTTCGCCGCCGGCGACGACCTGAACACCCGTTGCAAATGCGTCGGTCATGTGCTCCTTCACCTTGGCGACGGCCTTCTCCTCGATGTTGGTCCGATCGCCACGCCGCTCTCGAAGCCGTCGCCAGCGCTTCGCCAACGCCGCCGCGAAAGCATCATGGATAACGGACTGCACTTAGAGCCAGCGCACACGCAGGTCTGCCCGGCGTTGCGGAACTTCGACAGCATTGCGCCTTTGACGCAGCATGCAGGGCCGCGTCGTTTGAAGACGATGAAGGGGCGTTCGTTGCCGCCGAGTTCGAGGCCAAGCTTCTTGATCTGGTCGGAAGCCTACCGCATCAGTGCGGCCAATCTGCGTAGAGCCGGTGAACGTGATCTTGCGAATTGTAATGTCTTGCCCACCATGACCGCGGCCGTCGCGGTGATTACCGAGAACGGTCGCCCGACAGTCCGGCGCCCTGGGCGAGCAGCGCCGGCCCCGAGCGCGGTGTCTGGGCGGCCGGCTTGGAGAGGATGGCGCAGCGGGCGGCTAGTGCTGCCACCTTCCTCGCGGGCATCGCATTCCAGGTGCGGCGCGACATTCAACGTGAGAGCGCGTCTCTCTCCCAGATTGATGAGGTGGAACGGCCCGCTCCGACAGCATCAAAGTGCTAAAGTGGCCGTTGTTTCAACACCACCAAGGAGGGACCGTTCCGTGACGCAGATTAACACCATCGGGCTAGATTTGGCCAAGCAGGTTTTTCAAGTTCACGGCGCAGACGCCGAAGGCGCGCCGCTATTCAACAGGCGGTTGCGCCGGGCCGAAGTGCTGCGCTTCTTCGAGAAGCAGCCAACCTGTCTTGTCGGCCTCGAGGCCTGCGGCGGGGCACATTACTGGGCGCGTGAGATCGCGGCATTCGGCCATGACGTCCGGTTGATCCCGCCGGCCTACGTCAAGCCCTTTGTGAAGCGCGGCAAGACCGATGCTGCCGACGCCGAGGCGATCAGCGAGGCGGTAACCCGCAAGACCATGCGCTTTGTGCCGATCAAGTCGGCCGACCAACAGGCGGCGGCGATGGTGCTGAGGACGCGAGCTCTGCTTCTGCGCCAAAGAACACAAGTGATCAACGCCTTGCGCGCTCATATGTCCGAATTGGGCATCATCGCGGCTGCCGGCCCGGCGAAGGTGGCGGCATTAGCCGCGATCGTGCGTGACCCGACGGATGCTCGCCTGCCTGCGGTGGCGCGCTTCGCCCTGACGGCCCTTGTCGACCAGCTAGACACTCTGAGCGAACAGGTCGAACGACTTGAGCGCGAGATCGTCACCGAGGCAAAGCATGACGAAGACATGCGCCGTCTGACCACGATCCCGGGCGTCGGCGCGATCACAGCGGCGACCGTCAAGGCGCTGGTTCCCGATCCGGACGGGTTCAGGTCGGGCCGTCACCTTGCGGCTTGGCTTGGGCTCACGCCGAGGTCGCATTCGAGCGGCGGCAAGGAGCTGTTGGGCGCCATCTCGAAGATGGGCAACACGGAGCTTCGATCTCTCCTTGTAAATGGCGCTACCTCTGTCCTGCGCCATGCCAGAAACAACGACAAGGCACTGCCCTGGTTGACCGCGTTGCTAGCGCGTCGGCCCTTCAAGGTCGTCGCCATTGCGCTTGCCAACAAGATCGCGAGGATCATCTGGGCCCTGCTAACGAAGGGCGGGACCTATCGGAAACCTGGTGTGATGGCGGTTGGTGCGGCAAACGCCTGAAGGCAGAGTACCGACACGAGCTACCGGAGAAGAGCCAGGAAGAGGCGAGGTGCATTGAGCAGACGATGATTCCACGGGACGAAATCCCGACGCGGGAGAGGCTTGCGCGACAATGTGCTTCGAGCACGTCAGTTTGATCAGCCACCCGCTTCGCGGACTTCATCGAGGCCAGCGGTCATGGGGCCGCGCTGAGAGGCCGGACATATGACTGCACCGTTCCCGCGTGATGAAATCGACTAAAAAAGCCCTTGCAACGCGGGCCGTTCCACATATGTCGAGCTATATCCAGGAATTCTAGGTGTGATCGCACTACCATGCCGACCGGCTGGCGCATTACGATAGTGCACGTGCCGTGCTGATGTCCGGGGATGACGTCGCATAGGACCGCTTTGCTTCCTCGGCGAACCACTCGACGTAGGACGCCATACGGATCTCGCTGCGCGCTTCGGCGAAACGCTTGCCCATCTCGGCGGTGAGGGCGGCCTTGGAGGGAGCACAGAACGCAGCCCTCTCCTTGCCTCTGCGTCGGGCTCATTCCCGTTGCGCGCGGTGCGCGGCGTCGATCGCCAGCTCCACCGTATCCTGGCGGTTATCGGGACCAACGCAACGAGCAGGTCACGTCAAAGCGACGTCCGCCCGAAATCCATTCGCCAGCGATATAGGCGCGTTCGATCAGAATCCGCCAGTCGCGCCGTCCGCCCGGTAGGTACGCTCATACCTAGAACTCCAAACTTTCACGTTTTGTAGTATTCAGCTGCCAGGCGGATCAGATCATGAACGAACCGCCGTTAACATCTAGCGTCACACCAGTGAGGAAGGCAGCGTCTTCAGATGCCAGGTAGGCGACCGCAGCGGCGATGTCTTCGCCGGTGCCAAGTCGGCCGACAGGAATGCGGGCGACGTAAGCCTGGTTAAGCTCGGCACCAGCTGCGGCAGCCATTGGTGTTTCGATGCGGCCCGGCGCAATGGAATTCACCGTGATGTTCGCTGAGCCAACTTCAACGGCAAGGGTGCGGGCAAAGGCCATCATGCCGGCCTTGGACGCGGCATAGTGGGCTCCTGCAATCTCGGTTTTCGTTCGGCCGGCTACCGATGCGATGTTGATGATCCGGCCCCATTTCGCCGCCCGCATGTGGGGAAGGCAGGCCCGGCAGCAAAGGAAGGCGCCTGTCAGGTTAACTTCCAGAACCTGACGCCACTCCGCGGCGAGCATCTCCTCAACCCTTGCCTTCCGTCCGCCGTGTTTCGGAGAGATTCCAGCGTTGTTGACCAAGATGTCGACCCGCCCGAATCGGGCCGCTGCGGCCTCGACCATTCGCGTGATATCAGTGTCTTTGGACACATTCGCACGCACCGCCAAGGCCCGGCCAGGATAGTCCGAAGACAGGGTCGAAATGCTGGCGTTCAGGTCGCTCTCGGAGAGGTCCGCCAGCACCACATCTGCACCGGCGTTGATAAATCGCGTGGCAATCGCAAATCCAATGCCCCGCGCCGCGCCTGTCACCAGAGCCACTTTGCCGGCGAATGTGGTTGCCTGTGAAGTCTGGTCCACGATCTACTTCCTCTTGCACTGTGGCGACGGGTACAGCGGCGAGCCGAACGACCTGGCAGACGCAGGGGCGGGGCGTCAGGGCGTCTTTCACAAGTAAGGCTTTGATAAGACTTGGCTCGTTGCGATGTCCGAAGTGGTGACTGACGAGATTTGCCCAGCAATACCACAACATATAGTAATCATATGTGAATTATCATTAAGGCTTCTTCATCGTGAATTTAATAATCATGGCCGTATGGTCATAATTCCTGTTAAAAAACAGAGGCGGGCTGCCCGGTGTGGACGTGACGAAGCCGTTCGCGGAAAAGACGAAATGGATCAGAGTGCGGCGGAGTTCGCAGCGTGGCCGGCTGCAGGTTCCATGATGACGCAATCACTGGAAGAAATTCGGCCATTCAACAAGGGGTCTCGTCCTTGGCCGGGCTCCCATTAGGGTCCGGATTCATAACCAGAAGCTGACGGTAGCGGCGATGCAGACTGCGGCGAGGAAATTGGTTTCGAGACAGTCGTATCTCGTTGCGATCCGGCAGAAATCCTTGAGCGGCAGAACATGCGTTCGATTGCGTTCCGGTCGCGGTAGAGGAAGGGTGAGAAGCAGTTTTCTAGATGCGACTGGCCTTGGGCGGGATGTTGGCGAAGGCTCCCCGTCCACTGATCTGGCGGCGGATGGCGTTGCTATCGTAGCCCTTGTCGGCATTGACGAGACCGGTTTCTGGCATCTGTCCGAGAAGCACTCCGCCCGCCTTGCAGTCCGCGACCTGGCCGCCGGTCAGCATAAAGGCGACGGGCCGCAAAAGGCGGTCGGTCAGGGCATGGATCTTGGTGGTGCGTCCGCCGCGTGATCGGCCGATGGCCTGATTGTGCTCCCCCCTCATATGAGGCGAGTTGTGTCAA
>NZ_JHQR01000197.1 GCF_014843825.1 Mesorhizobium silamurunense | reverse complement strand
ATGTTGGTGGGCCCTGGGATGAAAAGATGGGTAAAGCCGGCCATAAAGAGGGTCCTCCCGAAAGACTTCGCAGACAAAGTGCCCTGCCGAAACCATCATCGAGATTGCCCATCCGCTCACAACACCTGTCCAGATAGATTCTGTGAGCCTGCTGGCATTGGACGGAGCCTACACTTTCAGAAACGCCGACGCGCTATCGGATAGGTCAGACCCTACCCGCCCGCGTGCTTTTCACCGGAAAACGGAACCGACCGGCGCGTTGAGGCCGCACTGCCCCGAGCAAGCGAGATTCCGTCCCGTCCGGGCACGCGATACGCCAGAAATTTCCGATCTTGAATTCAAAGAGGAAATTCGCTGAATCGAAAATCGGTGGGTTTCAGCGACTATCGGCATCAATCGGGCGATTCTTGATGATCAGCAGCGCTCGTGGCGATACGAGCAAAGCCGGAAAATAAGCCAGTGCGGCGCTCAAGAGTTTAAGGGCTGTGGTGGCGGACCGCGCCTGCAGGCTCTCGGCCGGCTAGAAATTCTTCAATGCGCCAAAGAATCTCATCAGCGTTGTCGCCCACCCAGGGAAAATGATCAACGCCGGGGAGTTCGATCAAACGTGCGTTCGGTATGCTGGCGGCGAGCTGCCGCCCCCCTTCAATATCAACGCACACGTCTGCCGTTCGGTGAATGACCAGGGTCGGAATGCGGATGCGCGGAAGGATATCGGTGATATCGATCTGGCTGTTCAGACGCATCAGCGCCATGGCGGCGGCAGGAGTCGCGCCGAGCCGCTCGAATCGTCTCCACCATTCTTGGAATGCCGCATTTCCGACCATCGAGGGAGCGAACATCGGCAGGCTCGCGCCGCTGCCCCAGCTCGAATCGATGTATTGCAACAGTCCCTGCAAGGCCTCTTCGCTTCGGATCCACGAGTCGAAGCGCGCGAACGCACCATAGAGCACGAGCGCTTCGCAGCGGTGCGGCTGTGTGGCGGCGAAGTAGGCGGCAAGCGAGCCGCCTTCGGACGGTCCGATGATGGCCGCCCGCTCGACGTCCACAGCATCCAGGACAGCACGCAAATCATCGACGCGCTCATCGAGACCAGGAACCTTGTCGACACGGTCCGACATGCCGGTCCCGCGTTTGTCGAACATGATGACCCGCGCGAACTGTCCCATGCGGCGCAGAAACCTGGCCATGCCCGGCTCGGTCCATGCGTTCTCGATGTGGGTGACGAAGCCGGGGCAGAACACGAGATGGCGAGGACCTTCTCCCCAAACCCGATAGGCGATGTGGACTTCGCCGCTTTTGGCGAAGCGGATCGGGGACACGGAGTCCGCTGAAATTGGTGAGGTCGCGCCGTCCGTGACCACCGCCGCGAACAGATAGCCGCGGCGCGGAAGGTTCTTGACGATTCTCCGATCTTGATCACAGATCGCCTCGCGAATGTCCTTTATGCATTGCACGAGCGAATCGTCCGTGACGGCCGTCCCGGACCAGACCCTCTCCATCAATTCGTCTTTGGTGATGACGCGGCCAGGGTTCGCCGCCAGGTAGCGCAACACTTCAAATGATTTGGGCCTGAGAAAAATCTCCCTGCCCTCGCCCTCCAGCGAAAGGCGCGAAAGATTGAGGGTCCAGCCGGCGAAGTGAAGGTTTCTGGGCAGGTCGGCTTCCATCTCCGATGCCGCCGCGTCCGCCCGCCCTACAGCACTTTCGTCGAAATTTCGGCGAGCCATCGTCAGGCTTTCGTTACGCGCCGAGGCGCAATCCCTATAGTCGCCAGCACGATCTTGAGTGCCTGCGCGGTGACCCGTTCCGGGGTGATCTCAAATCTTAGCGAAGGAGGCTACCATGCAACAGCAAACCTTGCGAGAGCTGGTCGAGGTTTCGCCGCCTCAGCAGGATCCGGCCGGGGACGCCAGCGGACAGGTGATCGAACTCATCTTTGGGCGATGGCGGAGTCAAATCCTCTATGCGGGGATCAAGTTGGGTGTCTTCGACGCCCTTGCGAGCGGTCCCAAGAAAGCCGTCCGCGTCGCCGGCGAGCTCGAATTGGATGCCGGCCTGTTGTACCGGCTCATGCGGGCGCTCGGCTCCTTGGGACTGTTGAGCGAGGATAGGGCCAAAACTTTCTCACTGACCGCGAGCGGCCAGTTGCTGCGCGAGGACCATCCGCACAGCCTGCGCGCGATGACCCTGCTGGAAGAAGGCCCCGAGCACTACGCCGCCTGGAAGCACCTGAGCGCCCTGATCGCAGAAGGGAGCCAGGACGGCTTTGCTCGTGAGTTTGGCGCGCCCGCCTTCGAATATGCAGCACGAAATCCGAATTACGGCGCCGTATTCAACGCGGCGATGAGCAGCTTCTCCGGCATGGACAACATGCTGGTGCTGCAAGCGCTCGCAACATACGACTTCTCCCGTTTCTCGCATCTCTGCGACGTGGCCGGCGGCCATGGCTATGCCCTGTGCAACCTGCTGGATAAATACCGGCACCTGAAAGGTACGGTGTTGGAGCTGCCTGGCGTGATCGCCAATCGAGAGCTGTTGTGGGCAGCGAAGATGGACGTCGGAGATCGCTGCACCTACGTCGCCGGCGACATGTTCCAAGCGGTCCCTTCCGCCGATGCCTACATGTTGAAGCGCATTCTACATGACTGGGACGACGCGGAGTGTCTGCAGATTCTCTCTACCATGCAGCGGACGGCGCCGAAGCAGGCCAGGGTGTTGATCGTCGAGCAGGTCGTCCCCGGTCCGGAGACCTCACATTTCTCCAAACTGTTTGACATTCACATGCTGGTCTGGGGCAGCGGCCGGGAACGCACGGAGGAGGAATATGGTGCGCTGCTGGAAAGGTCCGGCTGGAAATACCGCAAGACCTGGTATCCGCCCTCAAAGATGCTGGGCATCGTCGAGGGTGTGAAGGAATAACGGCATCGTAGCCAAGCTACGATGACGCGCAGTTTTTCAAAGATTCCGCGGCACGCCCCTAAGAAGGGAACAGATGGCTCCAGAAAAATACCGTCAGATCGATCATCGTTCCTGACGGCATTTTCTCGACGCGATAAGCGACTTCTGATCGAACCGTCGGGAGAACCGTCAAATGGGTCTGCTTGCCACTCAGTGCGGTTGCCCGACCGCCGTTAATTCAATGACTTGGAGGAACAAAGCAGCTGTATAACGATGCACGGCGAATGATCAACGAGCTATCCCGTAACTCTCTATTTTCTGCTGCCCTAATCCCCTCCAAGCCCTCCAGCCTATCCAACCCCCTCACTCCCACTCGATTGTTCACGGCTCTGCTAACGTATTGATTTTACTTAAGAAAATATTTTGGAGCTCAGATACTACCGACCTGCTGGCCGTCAAATAGCTGCGCTTTTGATTTGAATTTCTCACAACTCTTGCGACCCATCTATCGACTACTATCGGCCGCCGAGGTGCACGTCATATCTGACAGAGAGAGCGCGAATGCTTCCAAAAGTACCGTCAGCCCCCGTTCATCGGCATCTTCACACCCTCGCGAACAGGCAAATGGTTCATCAAACATCCTCTAACCACAGGAGGATAGACATGACCAACAAGCCAAGCCGCATACGCGTCCCGATGATGCCCTATCACGATGACGGTGACAAAGATCCAGTTGGATATTCGGGTCCCGCAACCGTCCTGACAGGCCTGCCGCGAACGATAAGGCGGCACGAGTTGCGGCTTATCGTGCCGCTCGCCGAAAGCACCATTTACGAGATGGAGAAGCGCGGCGAATTCCCTCGCCGCTTCAATCTCACGCCGCGATGCGTCGTGTGGGACCTTGAACAGGTCGAGGCATGGCTGGAGCAGCGCCGCCAAGCTTATATCGAGGGTCGCGCGAAGATCGCGCCGGGGCCTGACGTCCATCGGCGCAAGAGCCGCCCGGTTAAGCGAACCGACGACAGATCGATCTGAAACGGAGGACCATCGCGTCGGCACGGGCGCGATGGTCCACTCATCACGACGACAAGCCACCTAGCTCGAACCGCCTCTGTTCCCTCAAGGCCAAGTGATCGCGCATTTCACCTGAGGGAAGGATCGAGAGGCAACCCGACGTTCCTCGCTAATACCCCCAACAGGAGGATTCTCATGTCGCACCGATCTGATGCTCGCGGAGTTCACGAAGGCGCTGACGACGCATGATGTCGAAATCGAAATCGTTCGTGCGCTGACGCATGACACCAAGCCGGGAGCGCTACTTTCAACCCATCGCGATCATCGACTTGATCTGGCCCCAAAGCAGACATTGACTAGCCATGCTGCATAGCGTTCGGCCCCATTGACGTTGCCACGCTTTGCCGAAACGGCTGCAATGCGCTAGCCTGCAAACATGCGCAGTCGCTGATAGATCATTTCGCTGAGGGGGCGAGATTCATGGAGATGCAGCAGGTCCGCTATTTCCTGGCCCTGTCCAGCACCTTGAACTTCACCAGGGCAGCCGAAGAGTGCAACGTCACGCAGCCTGCGCTGACACGAGCGATCAAGACGCTTGAGGAGGAGTTGGGGGGTGAACTCCTTCGGCGCGAGCGCCAGCACTCCCACCTGACCGAACTCGGCCGGCGCATGCTGCCCTTGCTCCAGCAATGCTATGATGCCGCGACTTCCGCCAAGTCACTGGCCAAGGCCGTGCAAAGCAGCGACGTGGCGCCTCTCAACGTCACCATTTCCAACAGCGTCAACATTGCACTGCTGGTATCGCCGTTTACGGAGCTTTTCCGGGCCTATCCTGGTGTGCATCTCAAGATCAACCGCGGCTCGCCGACCGCTGTCGTCGACGCCCTCAAGAACGGCGAGGTCGAGCTTGCCGTTGCCGGCCCGCTGGGGCAGGCCTGGGATCGGCTCGATAATTGGCCACTCTTCCAGGAAGGCATCGAACTTGTCGTCAATTCCGATCATCCGCTTGCCCGCCGCAACGAAGCCGATGTCGCATTAAGCCAGCTGGCCGCGGAACCTGTGCTCAGCCGGGTCGATTGGGAAACGAGCGAGGATCTTTCGCGTTGCCTTTCAGAGAAAGGCCTGACGCCTCGCACGGCGCACGAAGTCGAGACCGACCACGATTTGCTGGCACTGCTGGAGGCCAACGCCGGTGTTGGCTTCGTCTCCGTGACAGCACCGCGGTCGCCGAATATCCGCAGACTCAAGCTGCGGGATGTCGATATCTCCCGGGTCGTCGCCGTCTACGCGGTTGCCGGCCGACATCGCTCACCCGTGGCCACGACGCTGCTCAACCTGTTGCGGTCGACCGACTGGTCATCTTTTGGGGTCAGCGAGCCCGCCTGAGCGCCGCGATCAGATCGTCGATGTCCATCCGCCGACGGTAGTCGGGATCGACGAAGCGATCGGTGATGATCCCGTCCCTTCCAACGATGAAGGTTGCAGGGATTGGCAGGAACCAGCTGCTGTTGCCCTGATAGTTGGGGAGATCGAGGCCTAGCCCCATCAGCCGCTCCATCTCCGCCCCGACCCAGATCGCGAGGTTGAGGGACAGGGCGTAGCCATTGTCCATATCGGTCAGGAAGGGGAATATGGCCCCGACAGCAGCCTTCATCGCCTTCGCGAATCTGCGTCGCTCGGGCATGATCGCCACGACCTGGCCGCCAAGGGCCGCAATCTCGGGCTGGGCTTCGACGATGCCAATCGCGTTCAAACGGCAATAGGGGCACCAATGCCCGCGCTGAAAGGTGATGACAGCGGGGCCTTGTAGAAGGATCTCAGCCAGGCCAACCAGTCTGCCCTCGTCGTCAGGCAGCAGGAACCCCGGCATGACATCGCCAGGAGCCGGCGCCATAGCTCCGGCTCCCTGTTCTTCCAATCGTCCCACCAGGCGGTCCACCGCGTCGGCGAAATCCGCGTTCAGGCGGCGCACCGCAGCGGCAATCACCGCCAGCCGCTCGTTCAGGGACGCATCAAGTTCAATGGCAGCCTGGACGGACTGTTCAAATGTCATTGCCTGGTCGTCGGCGGCCATTTCTGCACTTTCATCGATCTGACGCAGCCTATCATCGATGCCCCTCGGCCACGGCCATGCTTTTCCTGCATGGTTTTGATGCCTTGCGAGCATCAAGGCAGGCGAGGTTCGTATTCTGTTCGCCGCGTGACCTCAATTCGTTACAACATGTTCCTGATATCCGAAGAGAAGGTTGGGAAACCGTAGACCATGTCGGCAAGCTGCGATGCCGTGATGGCGTGCTTCATAGCAAACGCAAAGAGATGGATCAGCTCTTCGCCGGCATGGCCGACAATATGGGCGCCAACGATCTTGTCGGTGGATTCCTCGACGATGATCTTCGACCACGCCATGGTCTCGGCATAAGTCCTCGCGGAGAGCCAGCTTCGCATGTCGTTAACATAGACCTTCACGCCAAGCCCTTGCGCTTTCGCCTTGGCCTCGCTCAGTCCCACACTTGCCAAGGACGGCACGGTGTAAACGGATGCAGCTATCTGGCTGTAGTCCGGCCGGTGTCTTGGTCCATCGACGATGTTGCGGCCAACGATTCCGCCCTCATAGGTCGCTACCGGCGAAAGCTGCGGAGAATTCCACACCGCGTCGCCGCAGACATAGACGTCTGGATTCGAGCGCGAGCGCAGATGATCGTCGATTTCGATGCGGCCTTCGCGATGCACGATGACACCGGCCCCGAGGTCGAGCCGCTCGACATTGGCCACGCGTCCGGCGCAATTTACAACCCGGTCCGCGTCCACGGTGCACTCTGCGCCATCCGCGGCGAAGGTGACGCGCAATCGCCCGTCGACCTTGTCGATCTTTTTGACCCAGGCCAGGGTGCGGACGTGTATGCCTATTCGTTCGCTTTCGCCACGAATCTGCGCAACGGCATCGGCATCGAATGCCGCCAGCAGATGCGGCAATGCCTCCAGGATGGTCACATCGACGCCGGCGCGCGCGAAGACTTGGCCCAGTTCGAAAGCAATGACGCCACCGCCAATGAAGACGACCGCACGGGGCAGCACCGGGTCGTTCAGGACATCGTCTGAGATCGTCAGATGCTCGGCGCCCGGAATTGGCAGCGAGCGCGGTATCGAGCCGGTGGCGACGACAATGTTCCTGGCCTCGAGTTCGCGGCCATCGACTCGGATGGCGTTGCTGCCGACGAATGCAGCCTCGCCGTGGATGACATCGACGCCACGCCTGGCCATCAGTTCCGACAGCCGGGACGGGATGTCCCTGATGATGTCCTTCTCCCGTTCGATCAGGGCTCGCCAGTCAAGCCTCGGCGCATCGACAGTGATCGCGTGCCGATCGGCCCGTTCGATCACATCCAGCACATGGGCCGCGGCGACGAGCACTTTCTTTGGCGTGCAGCCGCGATTGGGGCATGTGCCGCCGAGGTCGCGGGCTTCGATCATGGCGACGGAGAGACCTGCAGCGCGCGTCGCCACCGTGACCCCCATTCCGGCATTGCCGCCGCCAAGGATGACCACATCATACCTTTCCATCGCGCCGCCTCCGCCGTGCTAGTGAAGCTTGATCCGAGGCCTGGCGCGCCTGGCTATCGTCTCGCCGATCGCAGCCAGGGCGGTCTTCGCAAGCCCATGCACCGCCGTGAGATGCATTTTGTGGAGCGAGCGATAGACGAGCCTTGCAAGCAGGCCTTCGATCTTCAGTCCGCCGATCAGGCTGCCGAACGCGCCGTAGTCGGCCAGCGAGACCAGCGAACCGTAGTCGCGGTAGCGGAATGCCGGCGCGGCCTGTCCCGCGAGACGCGCTGAAATGACTTTCACCAGATGATCGGCCTGCTGGTGGGCTGTCTGGGCCCGCGGCGGCAGGGCGTCGTCATGCCCCGGCAGGACGCAGCTCGCGCAGTCTCCAATCGCGAACACGTTCTCGTCTCCGACAGCCCGCAAGGTCTCGTCCACCATCAGGCGGTTGATGCGATCGGTGTCGAGGCCGTCTAGCCCTTTCAGGAAGTCCGGCGCCTTGATCCCGGCCGCCCAGACCACGAGTTCGGCCGGCACGAACAGTTTTTCGCCGAGCCTGACGCCGTCCTCCGTCACCTCGCTCACCCGGATGCCGCATCGTATCTGCACGCCGAGCTTGACCAGCAGACGTGCCGAAGCTCGTGCGATGTGCTCCGGCAGGGCCGGAAGTATCCGCGGCCCGGCTTCGACGATGGTGATGCAGATCAATCTCTCGAAATCGATGTTGTCGAGATTGTTCGATGCAACCTCCCGCATCGACTTGTGCAGTTCCGCGGCAAGTTCCACGCCGGTGGCCCCGGCGCCGACGATGACGCAATGAAGTTGACCGGGCGAAAGCTGCTCGTATTGCGCGTTGGCGCGCAGGCACGCGTCGATCATGCGCTTGTTGAAACGGGCGGCCTGCTCCGCGGTATCCAGCGAAATGGCGTGACGCGCGGCGCCCGGCGTGCCGAAATCGTTGCTGACGCTGCCGACGGCCATGACCAGCGTGTCGTAGCCCAGCACACGCGGCGGGATGACCTGCCGGCCGTCATCGTCGAAGCTGGGCGCGACAAAGACCTGGCGTTTGGCACGGTCGATGCCGACGACCTCGCCGATGCGGTATCGGTAGCCGTGCCGGCTGGCATGGGCGATGTATTCGACAGCGTCATGCGACGCGTTCAAGGCGCCGGATGCCACCTCATGCAGCAGTGGCTTCCAGATATGGGTGCGGTTGCGGTCGACCAGCGTGACAGAAAGCCGCCGCTTGCCGAACTTGCGGCCAAGGCGCGTCGCCAACTCCAGTCCGCCCGCGCCGCCGCCGACAATGACCACGCGATGCAGCGATGCGTCCGCATGGGAAGGCGTCTCCGGAATCGTGCGGAATAGGGCAGCGTTGTTGGCAAGCACCGCCTCGGGGATCAGCCGCATGCCGGGAGTGATGATCTGCATCGGTATTCTCCATCGTTTCCGAGGCGCTGGTCCGTCACTCTTGCGATTCGTGGATCACGATGCCCTGCAACATGTCGACCTCGCACTGCCACGGCTTTTCCGAGAGGACGCGCTGGCCATGTTCGTATCCGGCCTGCCAGCGTGTTCGGATTCCGGTGCGCGTGAAGTCGATGTCCTTAGTGTGGTCTTCGCCGTCCAGGCGCGGCGAAAGCAGCCGAACGAGGTGCATGACAGAGGGGCAGCCATAGGATGCGAGTTCCTTGAACATCGAATCGTCGCGCCGCTCCTCGGGGACCAGCTTTCCCATTTCGCGCACGACGTGGCGCAGACGATGCAGTTGCTCCTGACGGGCAACGTGGCTTCGGCCGCGGCTGGCGTATTGAAGATCCTTCTGTCGTCCCATCACCTGCCAGATCGATTTCGGCTCCGTCGCGCGCGGCTGCCACATGTTGACGGCAAAGATCAGCGCGTCGCGCCGCGGACGCTCGTCGAGCACCACCTCGATGGGCGTGTTCGAATAGATGCCGCCATCCCAATAGGGCTCGCCGTCGATGCAGACTGCCGGGAAGGCCGGCGGCAGGGCGCCCGACGCCATGATGTGCGCCACCGACAACGGCATCTGGCTGCTGTCGAAATACTTGAGCTCGCTGGTGTTGACGTTGACCGCGCCGACCGTCAGCCGCGTGCGGCGACGGTTGAGACAATCGAAGTCGATCAGATTGTCCAGCGTCCGCTTGAGAGGATCGGTGGTGTAGTAGGAGGCATTCTCCACACCCACCTCGCGATTGACCCCGAACATGGCGCTTGGGTTCGGTTCGAAGAAGCCCGGTATGCCGCGCATCACCGTGCCCATATTGGCAAAGATGTTGCTCGGAACCATCATCCGGAAGAACTCGTCGAGCGGGCTGCTGCGGCTGACGCCGTCCCAGAACTCGCGCAGCTTCGGCAGGCGGTCCTGCGGCTCGTTTCCGGCGATCAGCGCCGCATTGATGGCGCCGATCGAAGTGCCGATCACCCAGTCCGTTTCGATCCCGCCCTCGACGAGCGCCTGGTAGACGCCGGCCTGATAGGCTCCGAGAGCGCCGCCGCCCTGCAGCACCAACACCGTCTGTCGCTTGACCGAACCGTCGGCCACATGGCCGGCCTCCGGCACGGGCTCCGACGTCGAGGGATTTCGGGTGATCTTGTTCATGGCTTTTGCGCTCCTCGTTGCCGTTTTCAGTGGGCAGTCCAGCCGCCTTCGATCGGCATGATGGCGCCGGTGATCGAGGCCGCATCGTCCGAGGCCAGGAACAGGCAGAGCGACGCAACCTGCTCAACCGTTACGAACTGCTTGGTCGGCTGTGCGGCCAGGAGCACGTCCTTGATCACTTGCTGTTCGGTGATCCCGCGCGCCCTGGCGGTGTCCGGTATCTGCTTTTCCACCAGCGGGGTGAGCACATAGCCGGGGCAAACCGCATTGACCGTGATGCCCTGCTCGGCCACTTCCAGAGCAACCGTCTTGGTCAGGCCGGCGACGCCGTGCTTGGCGGCGACATAGGCGGATTTGTATGGCGAGGCGACGAGGGCGTGCGCCGAGGCGACATTGATGATGCGGCCCCATTTGCGCTGTTTCATCGCCTGCAAGGCGCGCCGGATCGTGTAAAATGACGACATCAGATCGATCGCCACGACGGCCTCCCATTTCTCGATCGGGAAGTCGTCGATCGGCGCCACGTGCTGGATGCCCGCATTGTTGACCAGGATGTCGATGGCTCCGAACTCGGCGATGGCCTTGTCCATCATGGCGGTGATCGCGCCGCCCTTGCTCATGTCCGCATTGTGGTAACGAACGGTCACACCGTGGTCGGCGGCCAGCTTCGCCCGCAGGCGTTCGATCTCATCGGCATCGCCGAAGCCATTGAGAACGATGTTGCAGCCCTTTGCCGCGAAGGCTTCGGCTATGCCTTGGCCGATGCCGCTGGTCGAGCCTGTTATCAGCGCCGTCTTTCCCTTGAGCATCGTCGTTTCCTTCTGTTGAAGCCGCGGCCGATTTGACCAGCAAACGGCTGCGGGCAACGGGCTTGCGCGCCCTGGTCTGAAATCCTGATCAAGTATGGCGAGCAGCCCGAAGCAGCGGAAATGCCGTTGAGACATGGATTCGATAGCCGACGGTCTGACCGGTGCGGCGAGGAAGTGGATCTCTGGGATCGGGTTGTTTGACGCTAGGGCAGCTAGTAAGATCGCCCGGCAACGCGGGTCGCGCCGCTTGGGCGCCCCCGGGGGAAGCGTGCAGTGGAGATTAGCCAGGTCAGATACTTCTTGGCCGTTGCCAAGGAACTGAATTTCACCAGGGCGGCCGAGCAGTGCAACGTCACGCAGCCGGCACTCTCGCGCGCCATAAAACTGCTCGAGGACGAATTCGGCGGGGCGCTTTTCCACCGCGAGCGCCGCTTCACCCATCTCACCGAGCTCGGCCGCATGGTCGAGACCTATCTCGAGGGTGTGTTCGAGAACTCCCGCCAGGCAAAGCAGATTGCCGAGCAGTATGTGCATCTGAAGAAGACACCGCTCAGGGTCGGCATCATGAGCACAATCGCTCCGGACGAGATCATCGAGCTGATAGCGGCCGTGCGTGGGCATCACCCCGGCGTAGAGCTTCACCTTTGCGATTCAGACGCCAAGAGCTTGCGGCGACGGCTGCTCGAAGGCGACCTCGAGGCCGCCATCTATGCCTTGCCGTCGGACGTGCCCGACGAGGAAGTGCACTCGCTTCCGCTCTTCCAGGAACAGATGGTGATGGCCGTCCATCTGAACCATCGCCTAGCCAACCAGCGGAGCGTGCGGGTGAAGGATATGAGCAATGAGAGCTACATCCACCGCAACAATTGCGAGTTTGCAGGCTACGCGGATGCCATTCTCGCCGACCAGGGCGTCACTGTCAGCCCCGTCTACTGGAGCGATCGTGACGATTGGACACTCGCGATGATCGCCGCCGGACTTGGCTTCGGCTTCATGCCCGAACATACCGCCAAGCACCCGGGCGTGGTGCCCTTGCCGATCACCGAGCCGGAATTCTGGCGCGAGGTCAATCTCGTCACCGTGCGCGGCCGCAGGCATTCGCCGGCGGTTGGCGCACTGGTGCGCGAGGCCACGCAGAAACGATGGTTCGGCGAACGGGCGAAGGCGTTGTCCGCCGCCGAGTAGCCTTGTCGCGAGAAGCAGGCTGCTTCGCATGCCCGGCGGCGGATCTCCTTCACGTCATCCGCACTCAGTTCTTTCTGATCGTCGAGGTCACGGACTGGATGACTTCGGTCGCCATCTTGAACTGCGCCTCCCGGTCGGTGATGCCATGCCGCTTGGCGATCCAGTCGAAATCGCTGTAGGCGGCGTAAACCGCCCCATCAGCGGTCTGGTAGACCAGGACGCGGACGGGCCAGTCGAGACCGGCCTCGGGATTGGAGGTGATGAAGGTCGTGCCGAGCGCCGGATTGCCGAACATCACCAGCCGCGACGGCTTGACGTCGTTGCCGGCATTCTTGCCAAGCCTTGCCTGGTCGATGACGCCGAAGAACTTGATGCCTTTCTTGAGGACATCCTTCTTGATGCGGGCGACGGTTTCGGCGACGGAATAGTCGCTCTTCACGGTGACGACACCGTCTGAAGCGGCCGCTTGGGCGACGACGGCCATCATCATGGCGGCGCCGGCTATCATGGTCTTCACGTAGCTTTTCATGTCAGTCTCCTTGGTTGGATTGCCTAGTTTTGGTCTTTGAAGTCTCAGGTCTTTGGTGTTTGCAGCACGCGCGCCACCGCGATGGCGCATGCGATGACTGCGGCGAGCACAGCCACGCATGCGGTCCAGCCAATCCGGTCGTAGACCTGTCCGATAACGAAGCTGCCGATGAGCCCGCCCGCATAGTAGGAGGCGAGATAGATGCCGCTCGCAGCGGCGCGGTCGCGCGACGCAGTGCGGCTCACATGCCCGGTGGCGATTGCCTGCGCCAGGAAGGTGCCGATGGCGACCAGCGCCATTCCTGAAAGGACCACCGGCAGGCTGCTTGTCAGAAGCAGAAGCAAACCCAGGATGGCCAATGCAAGTGTTGCGCCGATCCCGATCCTTGGTCCGAGCCTCGCGGCAACCCTCCCGGCGAGCGGTGTGGTCAGCATGGAAGGCAGGAAGACGAAATACACCAGCCCCAGCGCCATCGGCGACAGCGATAGCGGCGCAGCGACGAGTTGGAAGTTGACGTAGGTGAAGGTGCCTATGAAGACGAAGAGGATCAGGAAGCCGATGGTGAAGCAGGCACGCAGCTCGACGTTCATCAACGGGCCCTTCCAGGCGGCGCGGGCACGCTCGCTCTTGGCGTCGGCGCGCATCATTGCAGATGTCTTCTGCAGGGTGAGCCAGACGAGGGCAGCGCCAATCAGATTGAGAGCTGCGAAGGTCAGGAAGTTGGTGGAGATGCCAAACGTGTCAGCGACGGCGGCCGACATCAGCCGTCCGAAGAAATTGCTGGCGACGTTGCCGGTCACATAGGCCGCGAGTGCGCTGGTCGTCTGCCGCGCGGAAAAGTGTTCGGCGAGATAGGCCATTGTCAGCGTGAACGCGGTCGCCATGCACAAGCCTTGGGCGACGCGCAACAAGGCAAAGATCACGATGCTGTCGGTGAGCGACAAAAGCGTCGTCGGTATCGCCAGCACCGCTAGGCTGATCCAGATGCCATTGCGCCGATCGATGCCGCGCCCGAAGAGAGCGACCGCGATCCCTGCCGCCGCCATGCCGAACGTGCTGGCATTGACCGCCAAGCCCATGGTTGCTCGACTGACGCCGAATTTCATAACCAGTGAAGGCAGGATGGCCTGGGTGGCGAACAGATCGACAAGCGTGAGAAACGCGATCAGCGCTATCAGGCCGAAGCGCCAGCTGTCCGCGGCAACCATGCGAAGCCGCGTCGGTTCGGTGTGTTCGCTTGTTGTCATGGCAGGAAGCTCCCGTTGCGCACGTCCCCGGGCGATCACCCGAGGACGCGCTTTCAGATGCCAGTCATGAAAAGATCGCTGTCGAGTGGAGGATCACATCATGTGATCGTCGTGCATCGCAGGCGGCAGGACGTCGGCCGAATAGAGCACAGCCGGAACCTTGCCGTTGTTCTTCCACCAATGGGCGAGCTGGCCGAACTCGGCGGTTACGTCGCCGGCCGGATGTTCGATGCCGACCTTGCAGGTGCTGCGATATTCGGTGATCGAGCCTTCGACGATCAGGATGTTGGCCGGGCGGACATTGTGCTCATGCCACGGCACGACGCCGCCGGGCTGAACGACGAGCTTGCGCAAGCGCAGCATGTTGCCTTTCCAGGCTTCGCCCTTGCTGCTCAGGTCGATTGCCGAGAGAACCGTGTCGGTTACGCCGACCGGCTTGGCGGGATGCTCCTGGATGTCGGCCGTGGCCACCTGGCCGGCGGGGCAATCGCCGGCAAAAACCGGGGCCACGGAAAACGCAGCGGTCGCGGTAAGCAGTCCGAGTGTCAGCGCCAGATTCAGCGGCGCCCGCAATGCAATAGTCTTGGAAGCCATGTCATTTCTCCTTTGTCAGTGCCCAATCGCAGAGGCGGGGCATGAAGGGACAGTGACGGCAGCCTAGAAGAAAGAGAAATGCTGACTGGCTCTTAAATCGATACCTGAAAACTATCGTCGGCAGTCGCGAGTGGCACGAAAAGGCGCACAACAGGACTTGCGGCGCGCAACCATCATTTCTGCAGTTTTTCTTCAGGCCGCCGTCTTGCGAAGCGCCTGAGGGATGGCGCTTTCCGGCCAGCCATGCGCCTTGACGCTGTTGACGAAGGCAGATGCCGCCGGCGAGAACCTGCGCCCGGCCACGACCACCAGAGAGACTTCCCGCCAGACCTCGGGATCGATGACTGGCCGGACCTGCAAGCCCGGGATCACCGCACTGAACTCCGGGATGAAGCAGATTCCGAGACCACCTGAAACCATGTTCTGGATCCAGTCCTCGCGCTCGCTCGCATAGGAGATCCTGAGCTTGACGCCACGGTCGTTGCACAGGCCGGCGAGATGATCGCGATACTCGCAGTTCAACCGCCTCAGATAGTTCTCGCCGTCGAGCTCGGAGATCGCGACATTGTCGTTGCGGGCCAGCCGATGGCCGTTTGGAAAGGCCAGGACGAAGCGCTCGCGATAGAGCGGCGTGACATCGAACCGTTCCGGAAAACTGTCGCTGGACGCCATGATGGCGACATCGATTTCACCGGATTCGAGCAGTTGCGAGAGCGAGGCGGGCACACCTTCCACCAGCTGCAGTTGGATGCCTTGCTGGCGCCTGTTGAAATCAGCCAGCAGGCCGGTGAAGCGGCGCGGACCGATGGTGCACATGACGCCAACCTTGAGGTTGGCATTTTCCAGGCACAAGAATCTCGAAGCCTCCTGCCGCACTCCGGTCAATTCGTCGAGGATCTGCTGAAACCGGGGGCGCAGCAGCGCGCCCAGGTCGGTCAGGTGAGTCAGGTTTCGCTCGCGGCGAAACAGCAGGCCGCCGACCTCGTCCTCCAGCTGCTGGATGGCGCGCGACAGTGCCGGCTGGGTGACGTTGCACTTTTCGCCGGCGCGCGTGAAGTTTCGCGTCTCGCACACGGCCAGGAAATAGCGGATGTGATGAACGTCCATGCCGATTGCTCCACGTTGCGTTTTGCTAAAACGAACCTTTGCGCAAAAGACATCATCGTTCCAATGCATCGATGCTATGAAGTTCATAGCATACCGTCATTGGCTGGCGCAGGTCGGCGCCAGTGAAGGCTTTGCAGGGACATAGGAGACGATGGCGAGCAAGTTGCTTGCCATCGCGCTCGGTTCTGATCTGGAAAGCCGGGTGATGTTCAGCTGTTGCCGCCGAGCTCATGAACTTTCACGCAGAATTCGGCATGGGGCTTGCTCATCGCCGCGTCGTTGCATTCCTTCTTCATGGCATCCTGCTTGTCCTTCGACATGGCGCCCCAGGCTGCTTTGAAGTCGGCATCCGATTTCATCGTCTTCATGCTGGCGTCGGTGAAGAAGGGCTGCATGTTGGACGGCTCGTCGAGCGCGCCGGCGAACTAAACGCCGCTCAGGACGGAAAGTGCAAAAGCGCCGAGGCAGATGGCCTTGATATTCATGGTAAGATCCTTCTCTGGGGTTGAGCAATCGTCCCATCGACGACTGCGGTAATGATCGGCAGCAATCTAAAACTCTGTGGTTCCTCCTTGCCGAGATGGACTTTGCTGCAACCGGCCGCCAACTTGCCAATGCCATCTGCGTATAGAGTTCATGCCGGCTCTTCCTCCGGCGGATGCTTGGGGCACCACCGCTAATTAGCGCCGCCCAGGGCGAGCACGTTGGCGCAGAATTGCGCGTGGGGCTTGCTCATTGCCGGGTCGTTGCAAGCCTTGATCATCGTGACGCGGTCGTGCTTTGACATGGCAAACCAGGCCTTCTTGAACCCGGCCATCGGCTTCATCGTTTTCATCCCGGCGTCCGTATAGAAGGTGGGCAAGGCGGCCAGGTCGCTGAAGGCGTCGGCGCAAGCCGCCCCGGCAAGAAGACCGAGGGCAATCGCCCCCAGGCACGCAATTCGTATTCTCATGACGCGCTCCTTTTGTGCTGAGGCGACCGCCTTGGTGCGGGTTCAAAGCAAGATCCCGGGATTTTCGCCTGCCTGACAAAAGCTTGCTGCGCGTGGGCGGTCGCAGCCAATGCAATCTGCCTATGGAGTTCATGCCACCTTGGCATTTCGCCGACGGAAGGAGTTGCGGCAGTCTTTCCATCAAACGCCCAGCCCGGCGTTTTGGGGACGGAGACTGAAACATGCATATCCAGACCGGAACCGAGACCGACCAAGCCCTCATTGCAAGACCTGCAGTGGATGACCGGCGGATTGTGGACATTTTCCTAGCGAGCGACGCGCACGGCGCCTTCGTCTGGGGCGTCCTCGACCGCTTGCTTGACGAACCCAGCCTTTCCATCTGCAACATCACTGCGTCCGGCTTCGGCGCGATGGAGGCCGCGGTCTTGGCCTATGGCCTGGCCCTGGGCGGCCGGCGCGGCTCGCGGACGGCGCTCGCCAACTTCTGGCGACGCGTCAGCCACGCATCGATGTTTGCCGCCGATGCAGCAAGCCCGCTGCGATCGATCCTGGAACAGTCGATCGATATTGCGGTAATCCGCGACAAGAACCGCCCGCTGCAGTTGAGCATCCTGGCCTCCAATGCCCGCACCGATGCGGTGAAGATCTTCGCCGGCGATCAGTTGTCGATCGACGCGATCCTTGCGGCCGCCACGATCCCGTTCCTCTTCCCGCCGGTCGAGATCGACGGCGACAGCTATTGGGGCGACGGCGACCTTTCGGCTTTGCCGGCGCTGCAGCTGGACACCGGTCATCGGCTGGTGGTCACCGGCAAGCCGACACTGTTCACGACGCCGTGCGCGGATCGCCGCCTCGCCGCCACTCCTTGTGCGATGAAGTGCGCCCCAACCCACGCCATCTTCGACCGCCAACACCGCGCCGGCGCGGCACTGTTCACAAGGCCCTGGACCGACTGGGGTGAACTGACCGACATGGGTGACCGGGGACGCGAACGCGCCGGCGACTGGCTTTTCGCAGAGCATTCCGCCGCAGGCGAATGCTCGGCCGCCGACGGCAAAATCCGATACGTCTAGGCGTCTCCCTCCCGCCTGGCCGCGCCTGCTTCGCATACTCCCGAATGCAGGTGCCAAGCCCTCCGGTGCCCCGCCGGAGGGCTTTTTGCGTGCAGCCGCTTCAGCATAGTGACCGCGTATCAAATCCATGCCGAGACAGCATTTCAGCTCGGCATCCGGATCGGGGACACTGCCTGCAGACAGGTCGCAAGGCCAGTCTTTCACTCGAAACGCAACCAGGAGATACGACCGTGATCAACACCAAAACCCTCATCGGATCGGCCCTCGCGGCCGCCACTTCGCTCGCCGCTACGGCGGCCTACAGCGGCCCCGCCGCCAAGCCCGGCTTCGCCTTCGAGAAATGCTACGGCGTCGTCAAGGCCGGCCAGAACGACTGCCAGACCGCGACGCATTCCTGCGCCGGCACCGCCACCGCCGACAACCAGCCGGATTCCTGGCTCTACGTGCCCGCCGGCAGCTGCGCCAAGATCACCGGCGGCAGCGACAAGCCGAAAGCCTGAACCATCCAGACTTCACGCCAACCCCTTGAAGGGAGCAGACCGATGTCCCGTGCGTTGCAGCCCCTCCCGATCCCCGCATCAGCGGGCATCGGTCTTCGCTCCTCTCACATCGGTGAAATGCTGACCCGCAGGCCTTCCGCAGGCTGGCTCGAGGTTCATGCCGAGAATTACATGGGAGACGGCGCCGGCGTCGAAGCGCTGGAACGACTGCGCCAGACCTATCCGCTGTCGGTGCACGGCGTCGGCCTGTCGCTGGGCAGCGCGCGAGGAGTGGACCCCGATCATCTGGAGCGGCTGCGCAGGGTGTGCGAGCGCTTCCAGCCCGATCTCGTTTCGGAGCATCTTGCCTGGAGCGTCGCCGACGGCGCCTACCTCAACGATCTGCTGCCGCTGCGCTATGACGAAGAGGCGCTGTCGATCGTGGCGCGCAATGTCGCGACCGTCCAGGATACGCTGAAGCGGCAGGTGCTGATCGAAAATCTGTCCGCTTACGTCGCCTTTGCCGACTCCTCGATGAACGAGGCTGAATTCCTGGCCGAGCTTGTGGCGCGAACGGGCTGCGGCCTGTTGCTGGACGTCAACAATGTCCAGGTCTCGGCGCACAATTTGCAATATGATGCCAGAGCCTTCATCGATGCGCTGCCGGCCGATGCCATCGGCGAGATCCATCTCGCCGGCCATGCGACGAACCAGGTCGGGGCCGACACCGTGCTCATCGACGATCATGGCTCGCGTGTGCCGCCGGTCGTCTGGAGCCTTTACCAGCATGCCATAGGTCGGCTCGGACCGCGCCCGACGTTGATCGAATGGGACACCGATGTCCCGGTTCTGGATGTGCTGCTTGGCGAAGCCATGTGGGCCGACATGCTCACCGCTTCGATCATGTTCAACCGCGAGCAGGCTGCGAGACACGCTGAGGCAGCCAAACCCCGACCGATGTCCCTGACCCCCTTCGAAAGTGTGGGGACCAGCATGCCGGTGCTGGCAGCATTCGCTGCCGCAAAGGCCGGAGCAGCCATACCGGTAGCGTTGACGCCAATGGAAGGAGGATACGATGTTGCCGCTTGAAAACCTGCAGACCACCATGGCGCGCTCGGTGCTTGCCATCGAACCAATGGTCTCCGCGAAAATGCTGACCGCCGGCAAGGCCGATCCATTGGCCCGCCTGCGCATCTACCAGAACAACACGCGCAGTTCGCTCACCGCGGTGCTGATGGCGGTCTTTCCCGTCACCGTGCGCCTGGTCGACGAACGCTTCTTCCGTTTCGTGGCGAGCGAATTCATCCGACGCCATCCGCCGGTGGAGTCGCGGCTGTCGCGCTACGGCGCCGGCTTCCCGCGCTTCCTGAAGACGATCGACACGCTGTCCGACATGCCGATCGTCGCCGAAACGGCGCGGCTCGAATGGGCCATCGCCGAGGCACTCGATACGGCTTCGCTGCCACCCCGCAGCCTTGCGGACTATGACAAAATCGACCTGGGGCCTTCACCCGATATCCTGCTGCAGCCATCGCTCAGGCTGATCGTTTCACACTGGTCGATTCTGTCGCTGTGGACGGCGCACCAGCAGGGCACAGCAGTCGATCGGCATTGCACTTGGGCGAGACGTCCCGAACGCGTGGCGTTGTGGCGGACCGGGAACAGCGTCCACCTGGTTCTCCTCGACCGAGCCGACTTCGCCTTCCGGCATTCTCTCAAGCACGGCCTCGGCCTCGAACATGGTGCAAGCCGCGCGCTCGCGCTCGAACCGAACTTCGACCTCGTGTCCGCGCTCGTGCGACTGTTCGCTGACGGGCTTGTCACAAACGTGCGCATCACCGTGCATAACCTCTCAAACTGATGTAGACAGTCATGACCGCAATTTCAGATCATCCCTCGACCAGCCCGAGCGGCTTGGTCGGCGTCTGCCGGCGCATCATCACGCTGCCCGAACGCATTCCATTTTCGCTGATCCAGCTCGCGGCCCGTGTCGCGGTCGGACATGTCTTCTGGCAATCCGCGCAATCGAAACTGGCATCCTGGCCGGTGACGCTGCAACTGTTTGCCAATGAATACAATCTGCCGTTCATCGATCCGTCGATCGCGGCGCCGCTCGCGACGGCCGCAGAACTCACGGGCTCGGTGTTGATTTTCCTCGGGCTGTTTTCGCGCCTTGCAGCGCTGATGCTGCTCGGCGTCGTGTCTGTCATCCAGATCTTCGTTTATCCGGAAAACTGGGCAGAGCACCTGCTGTGGGCGTCGCTGCTGCTGCTTGTGCTGACGCGCGGGGCGGGTGCTTTCTCGCTCGACTATGTCGCCGAGCGAACCCTTTCGGTATCTGGAAAATGAACATTTCGATCGAGTGGGAACAGCACGGTGCGCATCTTCATCGTTCACGCCCACCCCGAGCCCAACAGCTTCAATGGCGCCCTGACCCGCACGGCGCAGGGGGTGTTGTCTGCGGCCGGACACGAGGTCGTCGTATCCGATCTCTACGCCATGGGCTTCAATCCAGTATCAGATCGCCGCAACTTCACGACCGTGCGCGACGCGACCTACTACCGCCAGCAGGCTGAGGAGGCGAATGCGGCCGCCCACGACGGATTTGCTCCAGACATCCAGGCGGAGATGGACAAGCTTTTCTGGTGCGACGTCTTGATCCTGCAGTTTCCGCTCTGGTGGTTCGGGCTGCCGGCGATCCTCAAGGGCTGGGTTGACCGAGTGTTCGCGTCGGGCGGCAGGATCTATGGTGGCGGCAAATGGTATGATCGCGGCGTCTTCGCGGGAAAGCGCGCGATGTGTTCCGTCACAATCGGCGGACCGCCGCCGATCTATTCGAGCCGAGGACTGAACGGCTCAATCGACGCAATCCTGTTCCCAATCAACCACGGGATGCTCTACTTTGTCGGCTTCACGGTGATCGAGCCTTTCCTTGCGCACGCACCAGTGCGCGCCAGCGACGGCGAACGCCGGGTCTGCCTCGATCGTTACCGTGAACGCGTCCTCAGCCTCGCGCATGCCCCCACTATCGCTTATCCGAAGCTCGCGGACTTCGACGACACCCACGTTTTGAAATCGGCGTGAGAGAAGCACTGTTCAGCTTACTGGTCCGGACGCCACACGCCGACCGCGGTTCCTGAGCTAGCAGGTTTGCTCTGATGCACCGGCGATTTGAGGTCCCTGCTCTCGCTGAGAATTTTCAGGCAGCGGTCACGTTGCTGTGAAGCTGTAACAGGCGGTCGCTACGGGGCGAACAATGGACTGTTACGGCGAGGCCATCCTGGTGGCGGGAGCAGGCTTGTCGCCCTGGTGTTTGGGATCGAGCTGGAGGAGATAGCCGATGCTGGAGCGCAACAAGGACAATCAGCCCAATCAGGAAAAACTGGAGGCACTGCTGGGAAAGATGGTCGGCGATCTCGGCGCCATCACCACCGGAGCGGCGGTACTGCTGGGAGACAGGCTTGGCCTGTTCTCGGCCATGAGCGAGGGCGGCAAGATGACCGCCGGCCAGCTCGCCAAAAGGACCGGCACGCAGGAACGGCTGGTCCGCGAATGGCTCTCGGCGCAGGCGGCAGCCGGCTATGTCGAGTATGACGAGGCCGGCGACAGCTTCTACCTCAACCCCGAGCAAGAGCAGGTCTTCGTCAACGAGGACAGCCCGGCTTTCATGGCCGGCGCGTTCGAGGTCGTTTCGACGCTGTGGCTGGACGAGGAGAAGGTCAGGCAGGCCTTCCGCTCCGGCAAGGGGCTCGGCTGGCACGATCACAGCGCTTGCCTGTTCCGCGGCACCGAACGCTTCTTCCGGCCGGGCTACAACGCCAATCTGATCGGCTGGTGGCTGCCGGCACTCGACGGCGTCGTCCAGAAGCTGGAGCGCGGCATAGATGTCGCCGATGTCGGATGCGGCCATGGCGCATCGACCGTGCTGATGGCCAAGGCCTTCCCGAACTCGCGCTTCACCGGCTTCGATTATCACGCCCCGTCGATCGAGCGCGCCCGCTCCGCGGCGAAGGAGGCCGGCGTTGCCGGCAACACGCGCTTCGAGGTGGCGCCGGCGAAGGATTTCCCTGGCACCTATGACCTTGTCGCCTTCTTCGACTGCCTGCACGACATGGGCGATCCGGAAGGCGCGGCCAAACATGTGCACAAAGCGCTGAAGCCGGACGGCACATGGATGATCGTCGAGCCCTTCGCCAACGACCAGCTTTCGGCCAACCTCAACCCGGTCGGCCGCATCTACTACGCCGCCTCCACCTTCATCTGCACGCCTGCCTCGCTTTCCCAGGAGGTCGGGCTGGGGCTCGGCGCACAGGCCGGCGAGGCAAGGCTGCGCAAGGTGGTGTCCGGCGGCGGCTTCAAGCGGTTCCGCCGCGCCACCGAGACGCCGTTCAACATGGTGCTCGAGGCACGTCCTTAAGGTTCTTTAGGCGACAATTTTCGATTGGAGGAAGACATGACTGCTTACAACGTCGTTCGGTTCCGCACCAAGCCCGGCAAGGAACAGGCGTTCATCGACGCGCACAAGAAGGCGACCCTCGACGTCAAGGGTTTTCGCAAGGGCGCGCTCATCAAGACCGGCGACCGCACCTTCTGCATCGTCGGCGAGTGGAACGACATGGACAGCCTCGCGGCGGCACGGCCGCAAATGATCGGGCTCCTGGATACGATGCGCGACATGCTGGAGGACCTCGGCGGCGACCTCGGCGTGACCGATCCCGTCTCGGGAACGGTTGTCGCCGACGTCGGTACCTGAAGGGCCTAGCTGCGGGCTTTGTGTGCACACTGCGCGACCGGGGCGGCGAGTCAAAAAAGGTTGGCGGTCAAGTCGGCCGGAATGACATGCAGCGCAAAGAAGACTCGCCTTTATGCACGCCGCTCTACGCTAAAGGCCTCTCCCCTTTTTGAAAGGACTTTACTTCATCAGGTGCATAGTCGCAGATCGGACTTGCCAGATCGGAGATGGAGAATGCTAGTTCAGCGGAAGTGAGATACTGACGCAAAACAATTTGCCCGACGCCGAAACTGCCGCCGCAGATACGCTATTGCCGCCGTTTGCCCCTCCGTCACTCCCACTCGATGGTTCCAGGCGGCTTGGACGTCACGTCGTAGACGACGCGGTTGATGCCTTTCACTTCGTTGATGATGCGG
Organism: Mesorhizobium silamurunense; assembly: GCF_014843825.1. GTDB lineage: Bacteria > Pseudomonadota > Alphaproteobacteria > Rhizobiales > Rhizobiaceae > Mesorhizobium > Mesorhizobium silamurunense. The sequence continues at coordinate 3,868 of NZ_JHQR01000197.1, read as the reverse complement.
GTGGCGGCGGCGCCGAGGAAGGCCATGTCGTAGTGGTAGAAGTCGGCCGTCATGCCGTCGACGGAAGTCACGGCGCGCAGCGCGCAGACGAACTCATAGGTGCGGCCGTCGCCCATCACGCCGACGGTCTGCACCGGCAAGAGCACGGCGAAGGCCTGCCAGATGGCGTCGTAGAGGCCGGCCTTGCGGATCTCGTCGAGATAGATGGCGTCGGCCGCGCGTAGAATCTCCAGCTTTTCGCGCGTGATGCCGCCCGGGCAGCGGATGGCAAGGCCGGGACCGGGGAACGGATGGCGGCCGATAAAGCTTTCGGGCAGGCCGAGCTCCTTGCCCAGCGCCCTCACCTCGTCCTTGAACAGTTCGCGCAGCGGCTCGACCAGCTTCATATTCATGCGATCGGGCAGGCCGCCGACATTGTGGTGCGACTTGATCGTCACCGAAGGGCCGCCGGAGAAGGAGACGCTTTCGATGACGTCGGGATAGAGCGTGCCCTGCGCCAGGAAATCGGCGCCGCCGAGTTTTTTTGCCTCTTCCTCGAACACCTCGATGAACAGCCGGCCGATGGTCTTGCGCTTCTTCTCCGGATCGCTCTCGCCTTCGAGCGCCGAGATGAAACGGTCGGACGCGTCGACCAGGATCAGCGGCAAGTTGTAGTGCTGGCGGAACATCTCCACCACGCTTTTCGCCTCGTCCTTGCGCATCAGGCCGTGGTCGACGAGGATGCAGGTCAGTTGATCGCCGACAGCCTCGTGGATGAGGAGTGCTGCGACCGAGGAATCGACGCCGCCCGACAGCGCGCAGATCACCTTGCCCTTGCCGACCTGCTTGCGGATCGCCTCGACCGCCTGCTCGCGATAGGCGGCCATGGTCCAGCCCCTGGCGAGACCGGCGATGTGGTGGACGAAGTTGCCAAGCAGCTTCGCGCCATCCGGGGTATGGACGACCTCGGGGTGGAATTGCACCGCGTAGAACTTGCGCGCCTCGTCGGCAATGGCGGCGAAGGGCGCGCCGGTGGAGGTGCCGACGATCTTGAAGCCGGCGGGAATGGCGGTGACCCGGTCGCCATGGCTCATCCAGACCTGATGGCGCGTGCCTTTGGCCCAGACGCCGTCGAACAGCGCGCAATCGCTCTCGATCTCCAGGAAGGCCCGGCCGAACTCACGATGATGGCCGGCCTCGACCTTGCCACCAAGCTGGGCGCACATCGTCTGCTCGCCATAGCAGATGCCGAGCACCGGAATGCCGGCGGAAAAGACCTCGTCGGGCGCGCGCGGCGAACCGATGTCGACGGTCGAGTGCGGGCTGCCCGACAGGATGACGGCCTTCGGCCGGATGCGGCGAAAGCCCTCGGCGGCGGACTGGAACGGAACGATTTCGCAGTAGACCCCGGCTTCGCGGACGCGCCGCGCAATCAGCTGCGTGACCTGGCTGCCGAAGTCGATGATGAGAACGGTGTCGGGATGTGTCGTCATGGCGAGCCTTTAAAGAAAGAACCGATTCGGCGCAATGGTGGCGCGCTGCGGCTTTCGGTCCATTCACGGCCTTTAGGTAAGGCGGATCGCGCCGGACGCAATCGCCTGCTCCAGCAACCCTATTGCTCCGGCCAGCTTCTCGTCGATGACGTGCAGATACTCCGTCCAGTCGCCGACGTGCCTCAGATCGGCGGCGCCGTCGGAAATGCCGCGCAGGCCAATCAGCGGCACACCGAACAACTGGCAGGCGCGCAGGCAGGCGAAGGTTTCCATGTCGACCATGTCGGCGTCGATCGCGTCATAGGCGGCGCCGGTGACGATCGCGCCGCCGGTCGAGAGCGCAGCACTCTTGATGCCGGGAATGACGAAGGGCAGCGGCACCGTCATCGGCAGGTCGAGGAACGGCGTGGCGCCTTTCTCGAAACCGAGCGGCGAGGCATCAATGTCGCGGTAGCTCACCGACACGGCCTGGTAGATTTCGGTCTGCTCGAGCGTGCGGCTGCCCGCGGACCCCAGCGAGACGACGAGATCCGGCAGCGCGTCCTGAGCTTTAAGTGTCGCAAGCTCGGCACCAAGCCGCACGGCGGCCTCGACCGGACCGACCCCGGTCATCAGCGGCGTGAACAGTTCTTTGAGGTGCGGGCCGTATTCGGCCTCCGCCGCCATGACGAAGAGAACGGATTTTTCCCCTATCCGCGCAGCGCTCGCCATGAGTCACCCTTCTATCCCGTCGCGGCCGACAACCGTCATCATCGTGCCGGTCATCGTCGCGATAAGCTTGGCCTCGCCGTCGGCGGCAAAGGCATAGGCCTGGCCGTCGGCAACGATGATGGTGCGGCCGGGCTTTGTCACCGAACCGCGGAACAGGAAGCGCTCGCCCCTGCCCGGTGCCAGGAGGTTGACCTTGAATTCGATGGTCAGCACGCTGGAATTCTGCGGCATCAACGAGAACGCGGCATAGCCGCAGGCCGAGTCCAACGCGGTCGAGATGACGCCGGCATGCAGGAAGCCGTGCTGCTGGGTGAGCGACGGCGCGTAAGGCATCTCGATCTCGATGATGCCGGGCGTGACCAGCGTCAGCTCCGCGCCAATGGTGGCCATCGCCTTTTGGCGGGCAAAGGAGGTCCTGACGCGATCCTCATAGTCGGGAGCGGGTACGATCTTGGCTGCCATGGCCTTCGCCTTCACTTTTGCTGGCGAAGCTTATTGCAGAGGCAGGCAAGACAGGCAATCTCTTATGTTGCAGCGCAGCAAAACGCCGTCTGCCCCTCAGGCCGCCTTACGCAAGGCGTGGAAATAGAATCCGTCGGTGCCGCTGAGCGCCGGCGACAGCGAGATGCCGCCGGCGTCGCCGATGCGAGCTTCGCCTTCATGGCCGGGGAAATGGCTGTCCCAAAGCGTGCGATGGTCGACCGGCGCAAAGTCGCCGTGGCGCTCGCGGAAAGCCGCGACCTGCTCGCCGTTCTCGGCATCGAACACCGAGCATGTGATGTAGACGAGCAGTCCGCCCGGCTTCACGAAAGCCTGCGCCGTGTCGAGGATCGCCTGCTGCTCGCCCTTGCGGGCATCGAGCTGTCTGTCGGTCAGCCGCCATTTGGCGTCGGGCCGCCGCCGCCAGGTGCCGCTGCCGGTGCAGGGCGCGTCGATGAGCACGATGTCCATGTGCCCGGAAAGCGGCGCGAGCTCGGCGGGCTTGCTGACGATCTGGATGTTGCGGCTGTGCGCGCGGCGGATGCGCTCGAAGATCGGCGCCAGCCGCACCTTCTCCGCGTCATGGGCGAACAGCTGGCCGCGATTGTCCATCTCGGCCGAGAGCGCCAGCGTCTTGCCGCCGGCGCCGGCGCAATAGTCGAGCACCTGCATGCCGGGTAAAGCTCCGGCAAGCGCTGCCGCAAGCTGCGAACCTTCGTCCTGCACCTCGAACCAGCCTTTCTGAAAGGCGGGCTCGGCCTGGACGTTCGGATGCCTGCCGTCGCCGTCGATCGGCGGGATGCGGACGCCGTGCGGCGCGATGGCCGCAGGTGCTGCACCCGTGCCCTGGAGTTCAGCCAGCACCTTGCCGCGGTCGGCCAGCAAGGCATTGACCCTGAGGTCCAGCGGCGGACGCATCGCAAGCGCCGCCCCTTCCTCGACCCAGGCATCGCCATAGGCCTGATCGAGGAGCGGCGCGCACCAGTCTGGAACATCGGCCCGCACGGCATCCGGCGCATCGGCGAGCCTGCCAGAGGCTGCCGCTTTCAGTTCGGCGGCGCTGAGCAGCGGCGGCGCGAATTTGTCGCCGTCGAGCGCGTCATTCAGCGACTGGGCCGTCTGGCCCCATTCCAGCAGCAGCGCGCCGAAGCCGATGGCGCGCGGCGTATCCTCGCCGAGGAGCCAGCCAGCCGAACGCTTGCGGC
>NZ_JHQR01000193.1 GCF_014843825.1 Mesorhizobium silamurunense | reverse complement strand
GCCGCGCATGCCGTGCCCGAACGGCCCGAAGCCGCCGCGGCCGCCGAAACGGCCGGCCATATGCATGAATACGCGCTCACCGAAATGGTTGTGTCTGTGCATGGATTGCTCCTTGAGTTATGTCGTACGATATATCTTAGTTAGATCGCGATCCTCAGAGAGAGTCAAGATATATCTTACGATGTATCGCGACCGAAGCAAGGGACGTTACCGGGCGGTCGAAATGCGAAGCGACGCGTCGGGGAAACGGGCTACCAGCGGCCCTTGCGGCGGTTCCAGGCGTAGAGCAGATCGGCGAAGCGGTCATAGGCAAAGCGCGTCAGCGGCAGCGCCACCGGGTTGCCGAAGAGCGCTGCCAGCCAGCTTTCGCCCGGAGTCATGCGCCAGACAGCGATCGCCACATCCGCGCCGACCAGCAGCCTGCCCTCGGCATCGGTCGCATGCAGCCGGCGGCGGATGTCCTCCAGCGAGGCGCCGAATGCGGCCAGCGCCGCCGGCTCGAAATTGATGTCGCGGAATTCGATCCGGCCTGCCTTGACCGCCTCGATCAGCCGCCGCTTTTGGTGGTTGATGCCAGCGTCGCAGACCGGGCAGCGCGTATTGTACCAGACCGTCAGCAGGGGCACGGACATGGCAGACTATCGGATACGCCGCCGCGCTCCGCAACACCGCGCCCGCGCTCTGATGGTTTCCTATCCCAGTGAACTGATGATCTCGCGATAGGCGAATTCCGGGAACGCCTTCATCGTCCGCGTCCTGACATTGCCGCCCGACGACAGCATCAACGCGAAACGGGCAAGCACCGCATCGTCCGGCGCTTCGACAATGGCGACCATGTCGCATTCGCCCATGGTCAGATAGAACGCCTTGAACGATCCGCCCATCTCCCCAAGCAGCTTCTTGGCGGCGTCGAGCCGTTTCGGCGACTCCCGCACATTCCTGGCACCCAACTCGGTCCAGTTGATAAGCACGATGTAGGTTGTCATGGCACACCTCCCTCCGGCGCCACGGAGCGGGCGCCTGGCCGTTGCGGCCGGGCGCCGGGGCGGGCATCCGGCTTGTCGCCCACAAATGCATCCGACCTCAAAATTATCCTCCTGTCGGGCAGCCCCGGCAAGGCGCCAATGCAGTGGCTGGAATCGGGTAGGAGGGAGCTTTGGGCGTCCCTCCTCCCACACCACCGTGCGTACGGTTCCGTACACGGCGGTTCATGAAGCGTGATTTAGGCGTCGGAGCTCCTGCTGGAGCGAGATCAGCCCGAGCCGGTCGAAGAAGGCCTTGCGGAAGACATCGTTCATGTGACTGGCTCCGGCGTTCCACCAGGGACCGCGGCCGTTAGCGGCCGAGTCACGCGCGCGTTGCTCCGTCAGGCCGCGCTGCATCAGCCGCGCGGCACGGGTAGCCGGTCGTTTCCATTGCCGCCACAGGATGCCGCGCAACCTGCGCCGCAGCCAGCCGTCCAGTTCCTCGAGGACCCCTTTCCCTTCCGTCAGCCGGAAGTAGGCGATCCAGCCGCGCAGGATCGGAGCGAGGTCCTTGACGGTGGCGGCAAGGGCGCGACCGCGCCCTGCCCGGAAGGCTCCCCTCAGCTTGTCCCGCAGCCGCGCCACGCTCGCCCCTGCGATCAACAGGCGCGGTGCCTTGTGGGCGGTCATGGTGAAGCCGAGGAAGGTGCGCTTCCACGGTCGGTCCACGGCGCTCTTGGCCCCGTTGACCATAAGCTTCAGCCGCTCGGACAGGAAGCGGGTGAGCGAGGCCATGATCCGCTCGCTGGCACGCTGCGACCGTACATAGACGTTGCAGTCGTCGGCGTAGCGGCAGAAGGCATGGCCGCGCCGCTCCAGTTCCTTGTCGAGGGCGTCGAGCAGGATGTTCGACAGCAGCGGCGAGAGCGGTCCGCCTTGCGGCGTGCCCTCGCTGCGGGCCGTCGTGATCCCGCCCGTCATCAACCCGGCTTGCAGGTAGCGGCGGATCAACCGCAGCACCCGCTTGTCCGCGACCTTGCGGGCCACGCGCGCCATCAGGACGTCGTGGTTCACCCGGTCAAAGAACTTCTCCAGATCGAGGTCGACCACGAAGCGGCGGCCGTTGGCCACATGGGACCGGGCGGCAAGGACCGCGTCGTGGGCGCTCCGCCCAGGCCGGAAGCCGTAGGAGGAGGCGGAGAAGTCCGGATCGAAGATCGGCATCAGCACCTGATGCATCGCCTGCTGGATGAGCCGGTCCAGCACCGTCGGGATGCCCAATTGCCGCATCCCTTTGCCGCCGGGCTTGGGGATTTCCACCCCGCGCACCGGCGCCGGTCTGTAGCGATCCGCCAGCAAGTCTTCCCTGATGCGCGGCCAATGCGCCGTGAGGTAGGGCTTCAGTTGTTCCACCGTCATCTTATCGATGCCCGGCGCACCCTTGTTCGCCACCATCCGGCTCAAGGCCGCCATCATGTTCTCGCGGCTGAGGATCATCTCCATCAGTCGCTCGTCTGCCTCCGGTCGAGAGGGTGACGATCCTGCCGTGGTGCTTGATGCACCCAATGCCTGCCCTCGCGGCTTCCGGCCGCTGCTCTCAGCATGGGCACGGGACATCTCGGTCCCGTCTTCTGCATCTGTCTTCACCATCGAAAGACCGGCCTCCGTCCGGCACTCCATGTTCGGCCCTTCACCGGTTGGTCCGGCTAATACGGCTTCTGCTGACTTCTGCCGCCCCGTCCCGGCGCCTCGCGACGCCGGTAGCACACCTGAAACCAGGGGCAGGTCGGCAGACCTCCCAGGGTAAGACGCGTGACCTTCGTGCCATATACCTGTCGCATCTACGCCCGCATCCTCCGGGTGATATCGGACTTCGGGCTTGCGTGATCCCTCGCCCGGATGCGGACGCCTCATATGCTCTTCCTGTTCGTCAGGCCGGCACTTTGCTTACAGCTTCCTTCAGACCCCGCCTCGCGACGACGCCCTTGCTGTTCGGCTAACGGTTCCCATCACCAGGGCCCGTAGAGGACTCTCACCTCCAAGTCATCGACCGGACACCACTCCGGCCAAATCGCGCCAGTCACGGCGCTCCGCGCCATGCCTGGCGCACACGCAAAAAGGGCGCCCAAGGCGCCCTTTCGATGTGCTTTGTCCGATATTCGTATCAGCTGTCGAGGAAGCTTCTCAGCTTGCGCGAGCGGCTCGGATGCTTGAGCTTGCGCAGTGCCTTGGCCTCGATCTGGCGGATGCGCTCGCGCGTGACCGAGAACTGCTGGCCGACCTCTTCCAGCGTATGGTCGGTGTTCATGCCGATGCCGAAGCGCATTCTGAGCACGCGCTCCTCGCGCGGGGTGAGCGAAGCCAGCACCCTGGTCGTCGTCTCGCGCAGGTTGGCCTGGATCGCCGCGTCGATCGGCAGGATCGCCATCTTGTCCTCGATGAAGTCGCCGAGATGCGAATCCTCTTCGTCGCCGACAGGGGTTTCGAGCGAGATCGGCTCCTTGGCGATCTTCAGCACCTTGCGCACTTTTTCCAGCGGCATGGCGAGCTTCTCGGCCAGTTCCTCCGGCGTCGGCTCGCGGCCGATCTCGTGCAGCATCTGGCGCGAGGTGCGCACGATCTTGTTGATCGTCTCGATCATGTGCACCGGAATGCGGATGGTGCGCGCCTGGTCGGCGATCGAGCGGGTGATCGCCTGCCGGATCCACCAGGTCGCGTAGGTCGAGAACTTGTAGCCGCGGCGGTACTCGAATTTGTCGACCGCCTTCATCAGGCCGATATTGCCTTCCTGGATCAGGTCCAGGAACTGCAGGCCGCGGTTGGTGTATTTCTTGGCGATGGAGATGACGAGGCGAAGGTTCGCCTCCACCATTTCCTTCTTGGCGATCGCGGCCTCGCGCTCGCCCTTCTGCACCTGGTTGACGATCTTGCGGAATTCCAAGATCGAGATCGCCGTCTCGGTGGCGAGGCTCTGGATCTCGGCGCGCAGCTCCTTGATCGTATCCTTCTCGTTCTTGGTGAATTCCTTCCAGCCGCGCGAGGTCAGGTTGGCGATCGAGCGCGTCCAGTTCGGATCGAGCTCCGAGCCCTGATACTCCTTGAGGAACTCCTCGCGGCGCACGCCGTAGCTTTCGGCGAGCCGAAGCAGCTTGCCCTCGTTCTGCACCAGGCGCTTGTTGATGTCGTAGAGCTGCTCGACCAGCGCCTCGATGCGCGCGGTGTTGAGCGACAGCGACTTCACCGCCTTGATGAGCTGCTCCTTGAGCTCCTTCAGCCGGCGATCCTGGCTGGGCGAAAGCGTGCCGGCAGCCGCCAGCCGGTTCTCGACCTGCTGGTCCTGCAGCTTGCGAAGCTTCTTGTAGGTGTCGGCGATGACGTCGAGCGTCTCCATCACCTGCGGGCGCAGTTCCGCTTCCATCGCGGCGAGCGACAGGCTTGCCTCGTCCTCGTCGTCTTCCTCTTCTTCCAGCCCGCGCGTGTCGCCGCCGACATTGGTGATGTCGTCCTCTTCGTCACGCGCCGCCGCGCGGCCGCGCGGCTTTTCCTCGGGCTTGGGCGCTTCCTCGACGCGTTCGACGACCGGCGCCTGCTTGGCCTCGGGCCCGGCATAGGTCGCTTCGAGGTCGATGATCTCGCGCAGAAGGATTTTCGATTCGTTGAGCTCGTCGCGCCAGATGATGATCGCCTGGAAGGTGAGCGGGCTTTCGCACAGGCCCGCGATCATCGTCTCGCGGCCGGCCTCGATGCGCTTGGCGATCGCGATCTCGCCCTCGCGCGACAGAAGCTCGACCGAGCCCATCTCGCGCAGATACATGCGCACCGGATCGTCCGTGCGGTCGGTCGGCTCTTTCTTGGTGGTCGTGGTGGCGACGGCGGTGCCGGTCTGCTCGGCAAGCTCGTTGGCGTCTTCCTCGGAATCGGCACCCGCGTCGCCGCCTTCCGCCTCCTCGCCCTGCTCGTCGTCCTCGACGACGTTGATGCCCATGTCGGAGAGCATGGCCATCGTGTCCTCGATCTGCTCGGAGGTCACTTCCTCCGAAGGCAGCACCGAGTTCAGCTCGTCCATGGTCACATAGCCGCGCTTCTTGGCGGCCTTGATCATCTTCTTGACAGCATCGTCGGAAAGGTCGAGCAGAGGGCCATCGGTGGCGCCTTCACGTTCGGTCTCGACCTCTTCCTTTTCCTTTGTCGCCATTCTTTGTCGTCTCCAAGCGGCCGAATATCGAAGCCGCGTAAGCTGCCCGACTGGTCATACCGGATGCGTTCGCACCAGAACGCTTCTTACCGGGCCAGTAACCGCATCTCTCGTTAAGTCCAGATTAACCCTGGTATCTGTGGCAGGCCTTTTGCCTGTCCAGTCACCAGCACCTCACATCGCTCAAAATTTCCCGCCGACGCCGGGGCACGGTTAACGTTTCGAATCGTCCTGATTCCGCCAATCTGCCAGAAGGTCAAGCGCCTCTGGCATGATTCGCATGAAAAAAGCGAATCAATTACCCGACTTAGGGGCGTCGATTCGACGCGCCTTGAGCATTTCCACTTCATTTCGGGGCAGACCTGAACCTAAACGCGCCCAACCCTGCCTGATGAAACGCCGAACCCTTCGATCAGCGCTTCCGTTGCCTGCACATCGTTGAATTGCGCTTGAATCTCGACGAGATGCCGGAAGTTTTCATCCGAAGGGTCTGCGTCGAGCGCCGCCTGCGCCTGTTTCAGCTCTCTATGTAAGGTGCGCGCGCTGCGCTGCAAGTGCAGCGCCTGGCTGAAGGCGTCGCGGGCATCGTCGAGCGCCGCGGTTTCGAGCGCCGGCCACTGCCGCGCCCGCTTGATCAGCGCCACCGCACGCTCCCAGATGCCACCGCACCCGGCGCGCTCGATCGTGGCGA
>NZ_JHQR01000190.1 GCF_014843825.1 Mesorhizobium silamurunense | reverse complement strand
TCTGGGCGGCGCGCCAGGCGTCGAGCCGGGCGGCGAGCTTTTCATCGTTGAGCGCGAGCACCGCGGCGGCGAGAAGGGCAGCGTTGGCGGCACCGGCCTTGCCGATCGCCAGCGTGCCCACCGGAATGCCAGCCGGCATCTGCACGATGGAAAGCAGCGAATCCTGCCCTGACAGCGCCTTGGATTCCACCGGCACGCCGAAGACCGGAAGCGGCGTCATCGCCGCCGTCATGCCGGGCAGGTGCGCCGCGCCGCCAGCGCCGGCGATGATCACCTTGTAGCCGGCGGCCTTGGCGCCCTTGGCGAATTCGTAGAGGCGGTCGGGCGTGCGGTGCGCCGAGACGATCAGCCTTTTGTGCGGAATGCCCAGCGCATCCAGTGTTTCGGCCGCCTGGCGCATCGTCGCCCAGTCGGACTGGCTGCCCATGATGATGGCGACGTCGGCACGCTGATCGGTCAAGGTATCGCTCCCGGCGGCAAAGGCGCGCCTTAGCGGAATTCGCCGGCAGCCGCAAGGATAAGGTCCTGTGTGACAACGCGGTTGCGGTTACTGCCAGCCGCCCGAAGCGGCAATACGTTCGCCGGTAAGCCATGACGCTTCGTCAGAGGCGAGGAAGACCGCCACGCGAGCAATGTCCTCCGGCTGGCCGAAGCGACCGAGGGGAGTCCGCTCGACGATCTGCTTCTCAAGTTCGCTGCCCATGATACCGACACGCCTCAATCCTTCGGTGTCAATCACGCCGGGAGCAATGGCATTGACGCGAATGTTGCGGCGGCCGAGCTCCCTGGACAACGAAACCGTGATCGTGTCCACCGCCCCCTTCGTCGCGGCGTAAATAAGCGAATTCGGCTGTGGGTTCGAGCTGGCAATCGAGCTGATGTTGATGATGCTGCCGCCGACGGCACCGAAGTGTTTGGCCGCCTCCTGAATGGTGAGGATCGGTCCGAGCACGTTGATGTCAAACTGACGGTGGAATTGAGCCTCGGTAACCGCCTCCAGCGGCTCAAATTCGAATACTCCCGCATTGTTCACCAGAATGTCGACCGATCCGAACACTAACTTTGCTGTCTCGAAAAGGCGGCGCACATCGGCGACTATCGACACGTTGCCCTGGACGGACATGGCTTGGCCGCCTTGCTCCTTGATCTGGCCCACCACCTGATCGGCATCCATGCTCGACGAGGTGAAGTTGACGACTACGGCAGCGCCGGCCGCGGCAAGCGCCTTGGCAATGGCCGCGCCAATACCTTTGGAGGCGCCCGTAACGATCGCGACCTTGCCCACCAGTTTGCTCATCAAATCTCTCCTTGTGCCGATGACAGGTAGTATATGGACATGATTATGGCCGATTAGGCTTGCGTTGGTGCGTTCTTTTTTGCCTGGAATTCTGGAATGACAACTATCCTTGAGAAAACTGCAGGCTTGGTCGCCTTCGTAAGGACCGTCGAAACAGGGTCGTTCCAAGCCGCGAGCCGCATGCTTGGGTCGAGCCCGTCAGCGGTTTCGAAGAGCGTGGCGAGGCTCGAGCGACGGCTGGGGGTGCGGCTGATCCGTCGTTCGACGCGTCAGCTCGGGCTGACGAGCGAGGGGACCGCCTATTACGAGCGTGTCGCGCCTCTATTGAAGGCGCTCGACGATGCAGAAGACACCGTCCGCGTGGCCGACAAAGCGCGGGGCCTTTTGCGCGTCACCGCGCCCGTCGAACTTGGTCGCACCATGATTGCTTCTTGGGCGCAGATGTTCCTTGCGCAGCACAACGAAGTGAAGCTGGAACTCAGCGTAACCGATCGTCATGCCGACTTGATCCGAGAAGGCTATGACGTCGCGGTGCGGATGGGGGAATTGTCGGACGTCGGCTTGCTCGCGCAAAAGATTGCCGATCTGCCGGTCGTGCTGGTCGCGTCCCCGACCTACATCGACCGGAGGGGTTGCCCGAGCTCAACCGAAGACCTGCGAAACCACGACTTTGTTCGTCATCAGATGTTGGGCCGGCCCTATCCCATTACTCTTACCGACGGGAGCCGTGTTGTGCCGAACGGCCGTCTCGATACCGACGACGCCGGCGCCATTCGTCAAGCGGCGCTTGCCGGCGCGGGAATCGCACACCTCATGCAATTTGCGGTGCAGGACGATCTCAGCTCCGGCCGGCTGGTTCGCGTTCTGGGGCAAGTGAGCATGCCCGCCATACCTGTTCACGTCGTCCATGCATTCGGCCGGCAGGCGCCGGTCCGCGCCCGATTGTTTATCGACTTCCTGTCGAAGCAGATGGCCGTGCTGACGAGGCCGATGCGGCCAGACACTTGACTGGTGCTTCAAAGCTCCTCTTCCGGAGTGGCCACATGGCGGTGAGCAGCTGTGTCAATCCGGCCAGCGCAGCGCGCCGGCCGAATCTTTGCGCGCCGCTTTCATCGCATTGGCCGGCCGGTCCTTCGCCATCAGCACCGCCCGTAGCTGCTCGGCGACGATCTCCGCCTCGCCAGGATGGAGGTTGCACGGATCGAGGAAGAAGTGGCCGCGCTCGACCTCGTGGTTGCGCACGATGACCGGCGGCGAACCGGCGGCGAGCGCCGAGGCTAGGCCGGCGGCGGTGAAGCGGCTTTCCGGCCGCACGAACACCTGCAGGCGATCGAGCGGATTGGCGGTCGGATCGGGTATGATCTGCGCGCCGATACCCGGAATGCCCTGCAGCGCGTCCTTCCAGAGATTGAGCGCCGCCTCCTCGCGCCGGCGGATGCCGGCATGGTCGCGCTTCTCCCAGGCGTCGAGCGCCGCCATGGTGCCGGCAATGCTTTCCTTGCCGACCTTCATGGCCCGCGCGACGCCGCGGTTCTGCAGATAGGCGGCGCGCACCAGATCCTTGCGGCCGGTGACGATGCCGCTGGTCGGGCCGCTGAGGAATTTGTGGCCGCTATAGACGACGACATCGGCGCCACGCGCGAGGAAGCTGCGCAGGTCGTATTCGGAGGCGGCGTCGACAATCACCGGAATGCTCTTGGCGTGGCAGATCTCGCAGAACTCCTCCAGCGAAAGCATGCCGTATTGCACCGTGTGATGGGCAACTACGTAGAGCGCCGCCGCCGTGCGCTCGTTGATCGCCTCGCGCACGTGATAGTCCTGCGTGACACTGACGGTGCCGGCCGGAATGACCTTGGCGCCGGCGACGCGGATCGACTGGTCGATCGGCGCGCCGTAGTTGACGATATGGCCGAGCTGGATGACAACCTCCGACTTCAGCCCTTCGGTGTCGTCCGGCAGGCGCTCGATTGCCAAAAGGTTCGTGCCGGTCATCGCCCCGGCGATCGCCATCGTGATGCCGCTGGCGCAGCAAGCGGTGATGAAGCCGGCCTCGCCGCCGGTAAGGCGCGCGACGACCGCGCTGGCGGCGCGCTGCAAATCGTCCATCTCCACCCATTGCGAGGCGATCTCGGTCATGGCGCTGATCGCCTCGGGAACGATGATCGAAGCGCCAAGCGATGTCATCGTGCCGGAGACGTTGATGATCGGCCTCAGCCCCAGCCGCTCGCGGATCGTGGTGTTGGAGCCGGTATCGGAATAGGTTTTCATTGCAGTGGACACTCCATGAAGTCAGGCGGCGATCTCGACAACCGCTTCGATTTCGACGGTGATGTTCCCGGGCAGCGAGCCGACGCCTATCGCCGAGCGCGCATGGCCGCCGATCTTGTCGAAGACATCGGCGAAGAGGTCGGAGCAGCCATTGACCACCTGGGGATGGTCGCTGAAGGTCGGCGTCGCGTTGACGAAGCCGAGCAGTTTCACCACGCGCACGATGCGGCCGAGGTCTCCCGCCGCCGCATGCATGACGGCAAGCAGGTTGAGGCCGGTGAGGCGGGCATGCTCATAGGCCTGTTCGACGGTCACGTCCTCGCCGACCTTGCCGGTGCAAAGCGTGCCGTCGGCGCGCAGCGGCCCCTGGCCGGAGAGGAAGATCAGGCGGCCGCTCTCGGCATAGGTGACGAAGTTGGCGATGGGCGTCGGCGGCTCGGGCAGCGTCAGGCCGAGTTCGGCGAGCCGGGCATAAGGCGTCATGGAAGAATGCTCCCTAGGATGGCTTCAGCCATCCGTTGTCCACAATGAATGGCGAAGGCCATCCGATGTCAGAAATGCGAGGCGCGGAAGCGCGCCAGAAAGGTGCGGAGGCGCTCGTTGGTGGTCTCCACGGCGAGGACCTCCTTCGGCGGACCGACTGCCGAGACGCCGCCATCGGCCATGAAGACGATGCGGCTCGACGCATCGCGGGCGAAGGCCATTTCATGCGTCACCATGACCATCGTCATGCCGTCCTCGGCCAGGCTGCGCACCACCGCCAGCACCTCGCCGACGAGTTCCGGATCGAGCGCCGAGGTGATCTCATCGAGCAGCAGAATCTTTGGTTCCATGGCGACCGCGCGCGCAATGCCGACGCGCTGCTGCTGGCCGCCGGAAAGCTCCGCCGGCAGGCTGTCGGCCTTGTGGGCGAGGCCGACGCGGCCCAGCCAATGCTCGGCGATCGAGCGCGCCTCCGAATTGCTCTTGCCGCGCACCTTGGTGAGGCCGAGCATGATGTTGCCGGCCGCCGTCAGATGCGGGAACAGGTTGAAGCTCTGGAAGACCATCCCGGTCTCGGCACGCATGCTGGCCAAGTCGCGCTCGCTGCGCCGTTGGCGCGCGCCGCCGTCGCGAAAACCGACCTCCTTGCCGTCGATGCGGATCGAGCCGCTGTCGTAGCTTTCGAGGAAGTTGACGCAGCGCAGCAGCGTGGTCTTGCCGCTGCCGGACGGGCCGATGACCGTGACCACCTCGCCCTTCGCCACCTTGAGGCTAACCGAGCGCAGCACCTCGACGGAGCCGAAGGACTTCGAGACTTCGGCAATATCGAGAAGCGCCGGGCTGTCGTTGGAACTGGTGGCCATCGTGCTATTCCCGGATGAAGGCGAAACGCTGCTCCAGCCGACGGCTGGCGAGCGAGAGCGCATAGTTGACGGCGAAATAGAGGAGAGCGCCGAGGATATAGAGCGGCATCGCCTCATAGGTGCGGCCGATAACCTGGTTGATGGCCTGCATGAGGTCGGTGATGCCGAGCAGCGAGACTAGCGCGCTGCCTTTCACCGCGTCGGTGACGCCGTTGATCCAGGGCGGCAGGAAGCGGCGGAAGGCCTGCGGGAAGATCACGTAGGCAAGCCGCTGGCGGAAGGTCAGGCCGATCGCCATCGCCGCCTCCGACTGACCCTTTGGAATGGAAGCGACCGCCCCGCGCAGATATTCGACGACCTGCGCGGTCTTGAACAGAGTGAGCGCCAGCACCGCAGCCCAGAAGGACTGCAGGTGAACGCCGACCGCCGGCAGTCCGTAATAGACGAAGAAGATCAGCACCAGGATGGGGATGCCGCGAATGGTGTCGCTGAAGATGCGAACCGCCCAGCGCAGCGGCGCCGGTCCGTAGACGAGACCGACGCCCAGGATGACGCCGGCAATCAGCGACAGCACCACGACCAGCAAAGACACCCAGAGCGTCAGCGCGAAGCCTTCGGCGAGGAACGGCAGGGCATAGGCGATCTGGCTGAGCATCAGCGCGCCGTCCTGTACCAGCGTTCGACCAGGCGGAGCGCGAAGAGCAGGACGTAGCCCGTCACCAGATACATCGCCGTCACGACGAGATAGACCTCGACGATGCGGAAGGTGTTGAAGTTGATCCACTGCGCGCCATAGGTCAGCTCGGGCACCGAGATGACCGAGGCGACCGACGTGTCCTTGAACAGCGAGATGAAGGTGTTCGACAGCGCCGGCAGGGTGATGCGCATCATTGTCGGCAGGCGCACATGGATAAGCCGTTGCCAGGGCGTCAGTCCGATCGCCTTGCCGGCGTCGATCTGACCGCGTGGCACGGCCTCGAGACCCGAGCGGAACACCTCGACCAGATAGGCGCCGCTATAAAGCGCAAGCGTCGCCACGAAGGAGGTCTGCGCGCTATAGGCGACGTCGATGACGGTCGGCAGGCCGTAGAAGACCAGATAGACGAGCAGGATCAGCGGCACGTTGCGGATGAATTCGACGTAAGCCGCGATGACGCCGCGCACGACGCGCCCGGCCGAGACGTACCAGACCGCCAGCACCAGGCCAATGACGATGCCGATGGCGATCGAGATCAAGGCGAGCTCGAGGCTGAGCAGCAGCCCGCCCGAAAGCTTGTCGAAATGCCGCCAGATCAGGTTGAAATTGAGCGTATAGCCCATGCGTCCGTCTCAATGGCCTGCGGTGACGGATCAAGCATCCGCCACCCACCAGGCCCGTGTCGAGGGAAAACGGGCGGAAGGACGTGCCCCTCCGCCGGCTTTGTCGGATGGGCCTGGTCAGATGACCGGGAAGCCCGGGTGGCGCGGCGGCGGCTCCTGGCCGAAATATTCCTTGAAGGCGGCGTCGTAGAGCGCCGTCTCGTGGCCGAACATGGCGATGGTGAAGGTCTGGTTGACATAGGTCAGCCAATCGAGATCGCCTTGCCGGAGCGCCGCGCCGTAAAGCATCGAATACCAGCTCTTGCCGGCATCGAAATATTTGTCCGGGTTGCGCGAGGCGAGCCAGCGCACGGTGGATAGGTCGACCGCGGCGGCGTCGACGCGCTTGGATTCCAGGGCCTGCAGCACGTTCGCCTGGGTGTCGATCTGCATCACCTGCGCCTGCGGCAAAGCATAATGCACCGAGCTTTCGGCATCGACATTCTGCAGGATCGAGACGCGCGTGGCCGAACCCGCTGCAAGCAGCTTGTCGAAGGTCTTGTTCTCGGAGCCGGGCAGCGTCAGCAGCGCGACGCCTTCGACGTAATACGGCCGCGAGAAGTGGATCAGCTGCGAGCGCTGCGCGGTCATGGTCATGAACTGGATGGTGATGTCGACCTTGCTGGTGGTGACGTTCGGGATGCGCTGCGCCGGATCCTGCATGACGAACTCGACCTTGGTCGGATCGTCGAACAGGCCCTTGGCGAGGATGCGGCCCATGGTGATGTCCATGCCGACCAACTCGCCGGCATCATTCTCGAAATGCCAGGGCGCATTGGTGCTGCCGGTGCCGACGATCAGCTTGCCGCGATCGAGCGCGGTGCGCAGCACGCTGTCGGATGCGGCCTGCGCGGCGGCTTTCTCGGCGCTGACCGCGGTGAGCGCGCCGGCCGTGGCAAGTCCCGCCATTCCCAATTTCAGAAAATCACGTCTTCCGGATGTGTCGTTCACGGCGACCTCCTTTCGTGTTGTGTTCCCCTTGCAAATACACGCGTCGGTAATCGACAAAGCAATTGTCTCTTACAAGAGACGAATGTATCCTGTACAAGACAGATACTAACACCGGGAATCGACAATGCAAGATGGCAAGACGCTGGCGGAGTGGCCGACCGGGGGCGTGGACGAGGAGAGGCCCGCGAAATCACGCGAGAAGGGCCTCAACCGCGTGCTTCACATTCTGGAATTCCTGCATGCCACCCAGCGCGCGATCGGCATCGGCGAGTTGGCCAAGGGGCTCAATGCCCCGCGCTCGACGACCTATACGCTGGTTCGCGAGCTGGTCGATGCCGGGCTCCTGGAGATGGCCGGCGACGGCAACCGCGTCTATTTCGGCAAGAAGCTCTACCTCTACGGAATGGCCTACATGCGCGGCAACGACCTGCTCAGGCGCGGACGGCAGGAGGTCGACACGCTGTCGCGCGAGACGGGGGAAACCTCGGAGCTCTGCATGCTGCAGAGCGGCCGCTACACGATCGTCCATTCGAGCCCGGGTATGAGGCCGTTCCGTATCAGCTCGGCCACCGGGCTGCAGATACCGCTGCCCTGGACCGCGTCCGGCCGGCTGCTGCTTGCCGGCCTCGACCGGAGCCGGATCGAGGCGATGATCTCTGAGGACGACCTCGTGCTGCCGGACGGCCGCAAGATCGAACTCGACGACTTCATCGACGACATCGCAAAAGCCCGCGTCACCGGCTATTGCGTGACCTCAGGCCTTGTCGACGCCTACACCAAATGCCTGGCGGCGCCGGTCTTTTCGGCACCCGGCAAGGTCGAGGCGACGATGTGCCTGGTGGTTCCGATCGACACGTCGGAAGCGCGGACAGGCGAACTGGTCGCGCTGCTGCGCGAGCGCGCCGCCAGGCTCTCAATCTCGTAGCGAAGGAAAGCTGGCGGTCAGGCGATGATGTCGGGGATGATGCGGTCTTCCAGCGCCATCAGCCGGTCCTTCAGCAGGAGCTTCTTCTTCTTCATGCGTTGGATCTGCAGCGGGTCGCAACCCATGGCGATCATCGCATTGATGGCGGCGTCGAAATCGGCGTGTTCCTGTTTGAGCCGGGAATATTCTAGGCGTATTTCAGCCTGTTCCTGTTCGGACATTCTCTACCGTCTGCGTATGCATCGCCCAAGGATGGGCCTGTCTGGGCGGGGCCGGTGGGGTTTTGTGACCGGCGCGCCGCTGATATCACATTTCACATTGTCGTGGAATGCTACCACACGGCATTCGACATCGAGATTGGTTGGTGGCAAACTGTCACCGTGCCGTCACAGTAGCGACCTGCGGTGGACGTGCCTGCGACGGCTGCAATCGAGGAAACCATGAAAGGGAGAACCAATCATGTCTCTTGCATCCCATCTTGATGAGCTGCAGCGAAAGCACGGCGACATCGAGCGTGAGATTATCGACGCGATGAATCATCCTTCGGTAGACGACCTCGAGATCGCCACTCTCAAGCGGCGCAAGTTGGCAATCAAGGACGAGATTGAAAAGCTGAAGGCGAAACCAACGGCGCACTGAAGCTCCTCTAGGCAACATCACGCGCCATTTACGGCGCAATCATCCACTCGGTAGCTTCGATGCCACCGGGGTTTGGGTGTTTAGTTTTAATTTTGACCAGTTTCGGTAGCGGCGGCGTGGTTTGGGCGCCTTCGCAGCCGGAGTTGGCTATCATGGTCTCGGCAACGGCTCAGGCAGCCGATTGGGCCGATCGTCCGCTCCTTGCCATTGACAAGCTTTCTTTGCTCCTCCACCTCATGCCCGGACCCTTGAGCATCTTTCTGCTCCAAGCTAAAGGCTGCCGGCCATGACCGGATATTTTTCTTCTCCTTTCCCGCGCCGTGCGTCGGTCGGCGTCGATATCGACGGCGTGACGGTCGGCGGCGGCGCGCCGGTCGTCGTGCAGTCGATGACCAATACCGACACTGCCGATGTCGACCAGACGGTCGCGCAAATTGCCGCGCTGCATCGTGCCGGCTCGGAGATCGTGCGCATCACCGTCGACCGCGACGAGAGCGCCGCCGCTGTGCCGCTCATCCGGGAAAGGCTGTTGAGGCTCGGCGTCAACGTGCCGCTGGTCGGCGATTTTCACTATATCGGCCACAAGCTGCTTGCCGATCATCCGGCCTGCGCCGAAGCGTTGGCGAAATACCGCATCAATCCCGGCAATGTCGGCTTCAAGGAGAAGAAGGACCGCCAGTTCGCGGCGATCGTCGAGATGGCGATCAGATACGACAAGCCGGTGCGGATCGGCGTCAACTGGGGCTCGCTCGACCAGGAGCTCCTGACCCGGTTGATGGACGAGAACCAGGCCCAGGGCTCGCCGCTCACCGCGCAGGAAGTCACGCGCGAGGCGATCGTGCAGTCGGCGATCCTGTCGGCCGAGATGGCTGAAGAGATCGGGCTTGGCCGCGACAAGATCATACTGTCGGCGAAGGTCAGCGGCGTGCAGGACCTGATCGCCGTCTATACCGAATTGGCGACGCGCTCCGATCATGCGCTGCATCTCGGCCTGACAGAGGCCGGCATGGGCACCAAGGGCATTGTCGCCTCTTCCGCGGCGATGGGCATCCTTCTGCAGCAAGGCATCGGCGACACGATCCGCATCTCGCTGACGCCGGAGCCGAATGGCGACCGCACGCGCGAGGTGCAGGTATCGCAGGAACTGTTGCAGACGATGGGGTTCCGGCAGTTCGTGCCGATCGTCGCCGCCTGCCCCGGCTGCGGCCGCACGACCTCCACGGTGTTCCAGGAACTGGCCCAGAGCATTCAGGCCGATATCCGCAAGAACATGCCGGTGTGGCGCGAGAAATATCCCGGCGTCGAGAACCTCAAGGTCGCGGTGATGGGCTGCATCGTCAACGGTCCCGGCGAATCCAAGCATGCCGACATCGGCATATCTTTGCCTGGCACCGGCGAGACGCCGACGGCGCCGGTCTTCATCGACGGCAAGAAGGCGGCGACGCTGCGCGGCCCATCGATCGCGCAGGATTTCGAAAAGATGGTCGCCGACTATATCGAGCAGCGGTACGGGCACGGCAAAGCCGCCGCGGAATGAGCCGATGCGGCGTTTGATAGAGCGGTTCACCGTTTCCCGGAAACGCCGAACCGCTCCATCTATTTGTTTTGACGCAATTCCGGACCGAAAACCGTTTCACACTTTTCCTGGAACTGCTCGGATCGCGACGCTGCTCCTGTTTTTCGGGCTAGGCTGCGTTGGTCAGGCGCTGGCCGACCCGCCGCAATCGGCCGCCAAACGCCTGATCGGCCGCGTCTGCGACCTGATCGAGACCGAGGCCGACAAGAACAGCCTGCCCAAGGATTTCTTCGCCAGGCTGATCTGGAAGGAGAGCCGCTTCGACCCCAATGCGGTCAGTCCGGTCGGCGCCGAAGGCATCGCGCAGTTCATGCCCGGCACGGCCAAGCTGCGCGGGCTTGCCGATCCCTACGACATCGGGCAGGCCATCCCGGCGTCAGCGAAATATCTTGCCGAGATGAAGGCGGGCTACGGCAATCTCGGCCTAGCGGCGGCGGCCTACAATGCCGGCGAGAACCGCGTCGCGCGATGGCTGGATTCCGGCGGCTTCCTGCCGATAGAGACCGAGAGCTATGTCTTTGACATCATGGGCGAGCCGGTCGACAAGTTCTCGGACACAGCTTATGCCGGCGCCATCCAGCCGCTCGATCCGAAGATGAGCTTCGCGGTTGCCTGCCGCAGGCTGCCGGTGATCATGTCGCAAACCGTCGCCATGGCCTCGATCAACGCCAAGCCGTGGGGCGTGCAGGTGGCCGGCAATTTCCGCCGCTCCGCCGCAATCGGCCAGTGGCTGCGCGTGCGTGGCCGATTCCCGGCCCTGCTGGCCAGCCATGATCCGGTGGTGAGCCGCGTGCGCACCCCGATTGGCCGGCGCGGCATCTATGCGGTCAGGATCGGCGCCGACTCGCGTGCCGAGGCCAACGGTATCTGCAACAAGCTGCAAAGCGTCGGCGGGGCGTGCGTGGTTATGCGAAACCGGTAGCTGTCCGGATAGAGAGGCCGGCGCGAAGGAACTCGGCGTCGGTCGTTTGTTCGTGGCCCCGTTCGTCTTTCAACTGCGCCTCACGCCCTCTTCGCCGTCACCGTCTCGCTGAGCCAGGTGCCGATCTTGGCGCCGAGGCGGTCGGGGGAAACCGGCTTCGGCAGGTAGTCGTCCATGCCGGCCTCGATGCATTTTTCGCGATCGCCCTTCAGCGCGTGCGCGGTGACGCCGATGATCGGCATATGGCTGCCGTTCTGCTCTTCGATCGCGCGGATGGCGCGCGTCGCCTCATAGCCGTTCAGCTCCGGCATGGAGACGTCCATCAGCACCAGCCGCGGCCGCAGCGAGCGGTACATCTCGACCGCGGTGCGGCCGTTGCCGGCGATTCGATAGCTGAGGCCGAGGCCGCTAAGGATCTGGCCGAAGACCAGCTGGTTCACGTCATTGTCCTCGGCAATCAGGATATCGATCGGGCCGCTCGGCGCGGCGGTCGATTCCGGCGCCACGGGCACCGGAACGGCCGGACCGCGGATCACCGTGAAGGCCGGCGGAGCCGGCTGGGCGACGACCGGCTCGCGCACGAAATGCGCCTTGGCGCCTTGCATGCGCGCCTTCTGGATGGCGGAGATCACGGTGCCGAGCAGCACTGCCGAACGCGCCGGCTTGGTGAGATGGGCGGCGATGCCGAAGTCGATCACCATTCTGCCGAAATCGACTTGGTCGACGGAGGTGAGCAGCACGACCGGAATGGACGTAAGGCGGCTGTCGGCGGCAATCGCCCTGGCGACATCGGCGCCATTCATGCCGGGCATCTGATAATCGAGGATGATGCAGTCGACCGAGGCGCCGAGCTGGCAGGCACGGTCGAGGAAGGCGAGGCCGACGGCGCCGCTTTCGGCCGCGGCGCAGTCGAAGCTCCAGCTCCGCAGCTGCTCCAGCAGGAT
Organism: Mesorhizobium silamurunense; assembly: GCF_014843825.1. Classification (GTDB taxonomy): domain Bacteria; phylum Pseudomonadota; class Alphaproteobacteria; order Rhizobiales; family Rhizobiaceae; genus Mesorhizobium; species Mesorhizobium silamurunense. The sequence continues at coordinate 3,281 of NZ_JHQR01000190.1, read as the reverse complement.
CTCGCGATTGACCGGGTTGTCGTCGATGACCAGCACGCGGGCGCCGGTGACGTCGACCGGCACGATCTCGTCGCGCGCTTCCTGTTTGTGCACGGGCAGCGGCACGGCGAACCAGAAGACCGAGCCGCGGCCGATCTCGCTTTCGACGCCGATCTTGCCGCCCATCAGGTCGACGAGGCGGGCGGAGATGGCGAGGCCGAGGCCGGTGCCTTCGTGGCGCCGGGTGGACGAGCCGTCGACCTGGGCGAATTTCTCGAACACGCTTTGCAGCTTCTCGGCGGGGATGCCGATTCCGGTATCCTCGACGCGGACCTTGAGCTGGACGGTTCCGTCGACGAGGTCGCCGCCGACATCGATCAGCACATGCCCCTTCTCGGTGAACTTCACCGCGTTGCCGAGCAGGTTGGTGACGATCTGGCGGAAGCGTCCGGCGTCGCCGACGACGAAAGCCGGCAGGCGCGGGTCGACGCGCACGATAAGCTCGAGGTTCTTTTCGGCAACGCGGGCCGAAACCAGGGTGGCCACGTCCTCGACCGCTTCGGCCAGGCGGAAGGGAGCGGGGTCGAGCGTCAGCTGGCCGGCATTGATCTTCGAAAAGTCGAGGATGTCGTTGATGATGGTGAGCAGTGCGTTGCCGGATTTGACGATGACGTCGGTGAAGGTCTTCTGGCGCGGCGTCAGCTCGGTCTTGGCGAGAAGCTCGGCCATGCCGAGCACGCCGTTCATCGGCGTGCGGATCTCATGGCTCATATTGGCGAGGAATTCCGACTTGGCGCGGTCAGCAGCCTCTGCTTTGAACAGCGATGCGGCCGTTTCGGCGAAGGCGCGGCGGATCGCGTCCTCCATCGGCCGGAAGATCCAAATCGCCGCGATGGCGAGCACCGCGAGCAGCAGGCCGCTTGCCCACAAGAGCAGCCGGTCGTTGGAGGCGTCGGCGAGATGCCGTTCGTCGTCGAGCGCCGTGCGCACGCGCACCAGCATGGGCTGGGCGAAAAGATCGTTCTGGTTGCGGATCTCGCGATAGCTCCATTCGTCGACTTTCTGAGCGACAGACATCAGGTTGAAGTTGCGCACCATGTCGCGCGCCGACCAGAACAGATCGCCGTTCACCGAAGCGGATTCGAGCGCGTTGAGGGTGTTGTTCGACAGGCGCGGCCTGATCGCCGCGAGCTGCGCGTTCAGAATCTCGATCTCGCCCATCAGCCGTTCGGAATGGCCGCGCGCGGCGCTGGTCAGCGCATCCCGGGTCTCGGCCCGCCAGGCCGTTCCGGTCGTCTCGGCGAAATTGGTGGCGTTGCGAAGGTCGCGCGAGAAGATGACGAAATTGCCGCTGAGGGCGTCGACCTGGTGGCGGTATGAGTTCACGCGGTTGAGCGCGAACATGACGGCGGCGGAGGCCAACGCGATGACGAGCAATCCCGAAATGTAGCGAATCCGGATCGACCGGATGAAGGAGGTATACTCAGGCATGCGCAACCCCAACCCATACGCACAATTTTAATGGCCGGGATTACGCTTGATTTACATTAAGATTTCGTTGGTGGGGGATGTGCTTTATCAAATGATGACAGCTTTCGACGCGAAGCCGAGGCAGGGCTTCGCGTCGAAAAGCAGGCGCGCCCTTCTCCTGTTGTGAAGAGGGTCGGTGCAGCGCTGAAGCTGCGTGAGCGGAACTAAAGATCCCGACGGCGCTTTACGTATGCAGTGTCGGACGGCCAAGCCGGTTCTCCAGGAGGCTAGCCCGATGCGGAACCGTTTGGCGACACCATCCGTAGGGGGTGGAGGCGGATTTGGCAGTTGGAGATGTCGCGCGTTCGAACAGCGGCATTCGCCTCACGGTGATTGCGGTTGCGGCATTGCCGTTGCTGTTCCTGTTGAGCGGTCTTGCCATCCGCTATGCCGCATTTGCGTCGGTGTCACCGGATCCGAGCCTCGCGGCCTGTGTCCGCGCGTTCTGCAAGTGGGATTGCACCTGGTATGTGGACATTTCCGAGCAGGGCTATGAGCGCTTTCCCATTCCGGGCCACAGCAATGTCGGACGTTGGGGGTTCTTTCCGCTCTATCCGATGCTGGTGGCGACGGTCCGCACCATTCTCCCTTTCTCCACCATCGCGATCGCGACGGCGGCATCGTTGGCATGCGGCTACGTCTCGTGCCTGGTGGCATGGCCGCTCATGGACAAAAACATGCGGGCCTATGCGCTCTACTGCGCATTCCTGCTCAGCGGCCCGTTCTCGTTCTATTTTGCCACCTTCCTCACCGAGCCCCTCTTCCTGCTTTTGACGTCATGCCTTTTCCTGGCGCTCAAACGCTCCAGCTATGTCGCCGCTGGGCTGTTCTGCGCGCTGCTCTCGGCAACGAGGGTCGTGGGCGTGCTCGCCGTGTTCGCGATAGTTATTCGCATGTTCGAGGAGCATCGCGCGAAGGGCGGATCGGTCATCGGCTTTCCCCGGTGGCTGCTCGGCCGGCCGGATCTCATCATCGCCATACTCATCTCGCCCGTCGGCCTGTTCGGCTACATACTCTACCTTTACGCCACCGTCGGAGACGGCTTTGCATTCGTCCACGTCCAGCGCGCGTTCGGGCGGGTGGCGGGCAATCCGTTGCTGTTCCTCTGGGCAGGCCTGTCCTACCACCCCCTGACCGGCTTTCTGCCCACCGCGCCGCAATGGAGCGCGTTGACGGCAATCGTGGGACTGGCGCTGTCGGCTGTTCTGGCGGCTCGCAGACAATTTGGGGCGGCCCTCTTCTGCGCGATGGCCCTCATCCTGCCTTTGACCTCGAACCTGGCTTCGATGGTCCGCTATGTCGTCGGCCTCGCGCCGCTGGCGATGCTGATGGCCATGCTGCTGTCGGCCTCGAAACCGACATTCGTCGCAGTGCTGATCCTCTTTGTCGCCACCTGCTACTTCATGACCGTGGAGTGGCTTGGAGGCTATCTTGCGCTGGTCTGAGCTGACGAAATCGACCACGCCCGCAATCCTGTCTGGCGGCTACGCGCTGGCGGGCGCTCTTGCGGCGGCCGAGATCGTCATACTCGCGCTTGCCCTCAGCCCGAATGTCAACGACGACTACCGCGCCTATTACATCGACAAGACCACGACCTGCCTCAACCGCGATTCCGTCGGACGCTACACGCCGGGCCGGACCGTGTCGTTCCGTTCCGACGGTGCCCGGGAGACAACAGGCATGAGAGTCTGCGGTTGGTCGGGGCCGGTGGCCGACGGCACCCATTCGCTGGGCGAGCGCTCGCGCCTGCGGCTCGCCCTGCCGCCGCCTCG
>NZ_JHQR01000204.1 GCF_014843825.1 Mesorhizobium silamurunense | reverse complement strand
GTGGCGAGCTTCGGCGGCCGCGCCGCCTTCTTTGGCAAGGTGTCGAACGACGCGCTCGGCGAAATCTACACCCACGACATCCAGGCCCAGGGCGTCGCCTTCGATACGAGGCCGCTCAAGGGCGAGCCGCCGACCGCGCGCTCGATGATCTTCGTCACGCCGGACGGCGAGCGCTCGATGAACACCTATCTCGGCGCCTGCGTCGAGCTCGGGCCGGAAGACGTCGAGGCCGACAAGGCGGCCGGCGCCAAGGTCACCTATTTCGAGGGCTATCTGTGGGATCCGCCGCGCGCCAAGGAGGCGATCCGGCAGACCGCGAAGCTGGCGCATGCCGCCGGGCGCGAAGTGTCGATGACGCTGTCGGATTCGTTCTGCGTCGACCGCTACCGCGACGAATTCCTCGACCTGATGCGCTCGGGCACCGTCAATATCGTCTTCGCCAACAGCCACGAGATCAAGTCGCTCTACCAGACATCGTCGTTCGACGAGGCGCTGGCGCAGATCCGCAAGGATTGCCGGATCGCGGCCGTGACCCGCTCGGAAAAGGGCTCGGTCATCGTGCGCGGCGACGAGACCGTTATCATCGAGGCGACAACGATCAAGGACCTGGTCGACACGACAGGCGCCGGTGACCTCTACGCCGCCGGTTTCCTGCATGGCTACACGCAAGGCCGCAGCCTGAAGCAGTGCGGCGATCTCGGCTCGCTGGCGGCCGGGCTGGTCATCCAGCAAATCGGCCCAAGGCCGAGGCAGAATTTGCGCGAAGAGGCTGAGCAGGCGGGGCTGATCCATTCCGGACATTCAAAGGACTAGTAGCCTACTTCCCGTTGTGCAGGCTATGCGCGCACGCACCTGCCGAGCCTCGTCCTGACGCAACGCTTTGATCCATCCACGCCCGCGCATCGGTCTTCCTGCCAACACCCCAAAACCATGCGGGGCTATGCCACCGAGACCCCAATTTCCGGCAAGCCGAAACGCTCTAAATTTAACATCCGCTAATCTAAGTCTAGTCGCATCGGCATCGCCGTCGGCGTTGGCGGCTTGGCGCGCGCATCGACAACCGCAAATCGCATTGATGCGTTCGACCGGCCAGGCGTTTGCCCCTTCGGCCTCGCCTCGCCACTGCCGGTCTATTGCGATGTGCCGCTGCGCGCCTACGATCAGTGGTGCCGGCGTCCGGCGAAACCAAGGCAGCGGTAAAGGCGCCAAATGGTGCGACACTGCCAAATTGCGGACCTGCGGCGTATGCAATAATCGACTGACAGCGATGGGCGGCAGCGCCAAAGCGCAGTGACAGGCCGTTAAGAGCCGGGCAGCGTGCCCGTCGCCGACATCTCGAAGACATCGAGCAGGATGGCCAGCCCGACGCCGCACGCGGTCAGGATAAGGCCGGCCATGAAGATGCGGTTGGCGCGTTCGTAAATGGGTCGGCGCAGCGAACTCATGTCGAGCAGCAGGGACAGCGCCCGCATCTGCAACGCGATGCCGACCAGGATCGGCACAACGGCGAACAGATCGTAGAGCCGCCATGGCACGGGGTTCGCCGCCCAATGCGTGACGAAGCCGAGCGAAAAGGCAAGCAGGATGCCCACGACGGTGATTGTGCCGTTGCGGAAAATCGTCTCGATCAGCTCTTCCTTCGGATCGTGCTCGTCCAAGCGCCCCTCCCCTCCCTCAGCCGTAGCGGGCCTTTGCACAGTGTGAAACCAAGCTCTCGGGAAATCCCTGTACATCGCCGCCAATTAGTCAAGAGAGCTTCTGGCAAAGCGAACCGGTGGCTGTGCAGGGAATTAGCGGAACTGGGCGGTGAAACGCCGTTGACTTTGGCACAGACTGAGACCGGCGATCGGGGCCTTGTGCCCTATCGCCCCATATGGGCGCTCCTCGTTGTAGTATCTGCGCCAATCCTCCAACTTTTCGAACCCCTTTGGTCTGACTCGCGCCAGATGCCTAGGATGATGCCATCGCAACGAGCTGGCAACGGAAGCATTGTCTGCGCTTTGGGATCATGCCAGGCATTGCCTTCTCAAAGAGGTCGCGATCGTCTCGTCCCAGTAATGGTCGCAATCAAGAATGATTGCGACTTTCCGTAGCCAGCTCCGGCCATTTATTTCCCTAAGATCTGCGATGCAGGTCGAGGCGTTGTCGCCGTTTCGGCGGGTAAGATGGGCAAGACGACCTCGGGTACCTTTCCGGTCAGCGAGTTAAGGAAGGCAACGAGCAGGTCGACTTCTTCTTCCTTCAATTGTTCGCCGAGCTGCGTAGTCCCCATGATGGCGACGGCCTGTTTTAGATCCCAAACCTTCCCCGAATGAAAGTATGGCGCGGTGAGTGCTACGTTGCGCAGCGGTGCCGCGCGGAAAACATGGGAATCGTCAGCTGTGTTGGTGACGGCAAAGCGGCCCTTATCTTTTTCCGGCAGGACCTCGGCGCTGGGCTTTTCCATAAGGCCGAATTGGTAAAAGTCCTGCCCACCAACGTTGACACCGGCATGGCAGGACGAGCACCCTTTCTCAATGAAAAGCGCCAGGCCCTGTTTCTGTTCGGAAGTCATGCCGGCGTCATCGCCATTGAGGAAGGCGTCGAAGGGGGCCGGCGTGACCAATGTCGCCCTCAAAGGCTTCAACTGCCTTGGCCAAGTTGTCGAAGGTGCCGCGATCGGCCTCACCTGTGAAAGCTGCATTGAACCAATCGACATATTGCGGCATCGACTTGAGCGTCGCGATCACTTGATCTGGTGTGTTGGCCATTTCGATACCGGCTTGGATCGGTCCCTTGGCCTGAGCCTTCAGGTCTTCGGCGCGACCATCCCAGAACTGCGCGATGTTGAAGACAGCGTTCAGTACCGTCGGCGCGTTGCGGGGTCCCTTCTGCCAACCATGGCCGATCGAGGTTTCAAGATTGTCGTCGCCCCCGGTGGCCAAGTTGTGGCACGAGTTGCACGACAAAACGCCTGACGCCGAGACGCGCGGATCGAAGAACAGTGCCTTGCCGAGGGCGATCTTTTCCGGTGTGATCGGGTTGTTGGCGACTGCCGGCGTCGTGGATGGCAAAGCCTTGAAAGTGCCCAGTGCCGTTTCTCTGAGGTCGGCGGAAATCGGTTCCGCAGCAAAAGCAGTGACGACCGGCAAGGCGACAGCCATCGTAGTGAATAGCATTTTCATAAATGATCTCCGAGCGTTGTGCACGGAAGCCATTGTGGGATATGCGGTTCGTGAACGCCCTGCGCTAGATCAACGGCGGGAGAGGACCGGGCCTGACGGCCAGACTTCGATCGGCCTGCCATTGAGTGGCGGAAGCCGCCACCAAGGCTGTGTCGATCGTCCGACCGTGGATCCCAACCCGTGGCCGGGTGCCATCGCAATTTGCTCGCGCTGGCGGCCTGGTTGGTTCCCTGGGGCGTGGCGAATCCCCACGACAAATGCCAAGGCAGAAAGCATCATGGAGACCATGAATGGCTTAAGCCGTGTATCCGACGACATACGAAGCCTTCAGCGGCGCGAAACACCTTCGGCTTTTTCATTTTGCAAAATTCAAACGGAGGGGATCGAGAATCAAAGCAAACTCCGACCCAGCACCGAGCGGGTCAACGTGCACGACGGTGGGATGCGGCGCTATAGACCTCGATGCTGGACAAGCATCGCAATAATCCTGTTCGAGACACTTGTTGCTTTCAGCGGCAACCGCCACTATGAAGCGACGCTTCGCCGACTACGTTTCATGCCGCCCGGAGATTTTCATGACAGAAGAAGCCGACAAAAACATCGACACCCTCATCGAACTCACCGCCGATGTCGTCTCAGCCTATGTCTCCAACAATCCCGTTCCAGTGGGGGACCTCCCTGCTCTGATCGGCCAAGTGCATGCGGCTCTGAAAGGCACGGCCGGAAGCATCTCCGCAGAAGAGCCGATGGTCCTGAAGCCTGCTGTCCCAATCAGGAAGTCGGTGACGCCGGACTACATCGTCTCCCTTGAGGACGGGAAGAAATTCAAGTCGCTAAAGCGCCATCTGTCGACCCACTATGGGCTGACGCCGGATGAATATCGCGCCAAGTGGGGCCTGCCGGCGGATTATCCCATGGTCGCGCCGAGTTACGCCGCGGCGCGCTCGGCCTTGGCCAAGACAATGGGGCTCGGCCGCAAACCGAAGGAGCCGGAAACGCCGGCGCCGGCGAAGCGGACCCGCAAGAAGGTCGCGGCTTAATTTCGGCAACCGAGATTCGTTCTGGAGCGCGCTGCTGCCATCGGCATGATCTGCGCGGAATATCAAAGGGCGGGAGCAACCCCGCCCTTGTCTTTGCAGACAGCCTGGTTTCAGGAATTCGCGACGGCTTGTAGCAACCTGTTGACCGATTTTCCTGTCAAGCCATGTTCTCGCCCACTCTTGTCGAGCGGGTCAGCCCATCCGGGACGTGCCGCGTGCTTCCGGCTCTTGCGGGACGCAGCCGAAAAATCAGCCAGCCTTGCTGAGGCAGGCGTTGCACGATGGCTGGGTTCTTTTACAGCCGCACAATGCGGCTGTGACGGTGCCATACGAACCCGCTCTCGGCCAAAGGTTCGGATCGCCTTTGATTCTGTCAGCGAATTTAGATTTTGGAGGCGAAGCGTAAAACATTGAGCGCGCTGCTCATGCCGCCCCACCAATCGCCGTCCGCCCGTCTATCGCCTTTTACCAAATCTCGACCAGCTGCAGCCTGCGGTCGCCCGGCGGGATGAGCAAAGGGCGTTGGGCAAGTCCGCTTCGTCCTCGCATCCGCCGATGTAGGATCAATTGGCCGCAATGTCTCAGCGTCCTGAGGATGGCGATTGTGGTTTCATGGTTCGCTCTGGAAATTGAAGAAGGCACGCCGCCAAGTGAACCTCCCGTCGCTGCCTTGTTTTGTTGGTTTTTCAAAACGGCTACGCGCTCTTTGTCGGCTTCGGTGCACGGCCCAGCGTCTAGTCTAGCAGCGCGCGATCTGGTCGGGAGGTGTACACAGATTGCCTCGCGATCTTCGATAGCTTTGGACAACTCTGGCAACTGATCAACCACGCTGCCGAGGCCAGACCCCCGCGATGTCACATCTAGCCAGGTGCCGTTGCGCGCCTCCTCGACGTCGGCCCGCCAAGCTCCCCTCGCCTCTCCGCGACCTCCACTGCGAATAGCCTGGCGGCCAGCTCCCTTCCGTACCAGCCAGGCTCCTGACTCTCTGCTCGTTCAGCGTCGACCCTGGCCCGCCTGTCGACGACAGCGTTCTGCGGCGACCATCATCGTTTTCATCCAACCCTCTTAGTGCCGCGGCCAATTCGAGAAGCTTCCTAATCCCCCTCCGCGGCACCCGCTTGTGTTCCGCACGAGCAAGATATCGGCGCAAACGCTTCGCGTTCGGGGGTGTCCGATGTCCGACAATGTCGGATACGCAACACAGCAGAGCCCGATTTATGACGCTGCCACCAACGGTTTTCTGATTTGGCACGGTACATGCGCGGTCATCCGCAAACGCGTCACTGACCAAGGAGAACTCATGATCATCTCACCAAAAAATACTGCCGCAGGCCTCCCAGACCAATCCGAAGATGATGCTCGAGCCAGGCCTGGCAACACGAAGACGGTTGCTCATCCGGCTCGGCATTGCGCGACGATCCACCTTCTCGCGCAAGAGGAGACGGGGACGAAGCCCCTTCAAAATGAGGAACAAATCACTTGGCCTCAAACCTTGCCTGTCGACCCGCCACCACAACGGGAGCCATCGATCGAACTTCGGTCTCACTGGCTGCGCAGGGCATTCATTGCGACCGCGTTGGTTCTCTCGGCAACCGCTCCGGTTCTGGCCGATAAAGATGACGGCAAGGTGACAGATTTCCTGCTCGACAACGGCATGGAGGTGGTCGTCATTCCCGATCACCGTGCGCCGATCGTTACCCATATGGTGTGGTACAAGGCCGGCAGCGCCGATGAACCAATTGGGAAATCCGGCATCGCGCATTTCTTCGAGCATTTGATGTTCAAGGCCACGGCCAATCACGCCGCCGGCGAGCTGAACCGCGCGGTGGCCGAGATCGGCGGCTCGCACAATGCCTTCACCTTTTACGACTTTACTGCCTTCTACCAGAGAGTGGCGCCCTCGGCGTTGGAGCAGATGATGGGCTTCGAGGCCGACCGTATGCGCAACCTCAGCCTCAGTGACGATGATATCAAGACCGAGCGCGACGTGATCCTGGAGGAGCGCCGCTGGCGCATCGACAACAATCCGCAGGCAGTGCTGGAAGAGGAGGTCGACGCGACGTTATGGCAGAACCACCCCTATCGCATCCCGATCATCGGCTGGATGCAGGAGATGGAGCAGCTTAACCGCGCCGACGCCATCGCCTTCTACAACAAATATTATAACCCCAACAACGCCGTGCTGGTGGTGGCGGGCGATGTCGAACCGGAGACTGTGAAGGCGCTGGCCGAGAAGACCTATGGCAAGCTTCCGCGCGGACCCGAGCTGCTGCCGCGAGTCCGGCCGGTCGAGCCGGAGCAGAGCACTAAGCGCACGGTGACGCTCAGTGACGCGCGCGTGTCGGTGCCGAGCTTTTCGACGCGTTGGGTGGTGCCGTCTTATCGGACGGCCGAGCATGGCGAGGCCGAGGCGCTCGACCTGCTGGCCGAGATCCTCGGCGGCGGCAACCGCAGCCGGCTCTATCAGCAGTTGGTGTTGAAACAGGGAATAGCCACCGAGGCCAGCGCCTCGTTTCAGGGCGAAATGCTGGATGACGCCCAGTTCACCGTCCACGGCTCGCCGCGCGGCGGTGCAAGCCTTGCCGACCTAAAAGCCGCGGCCGATGCCGAAGTCGCCCGCATCGCCAAGGATGGTGTCACCAGCGAGGAGCTGGACAACGCCAAAGACCGCTATGTCCGCACGTTGATCTTCGCCCAAGACGAACAGGACTATCTCGCCAACATGTATGGCTCGACGCTTGCCATCGGCGGCACCGTAAAAGATGTCGAGGAATGGCCGGACCGCATCCGCAAGGTCACCCCCGATCAGATCAAAGCGGTTGCCGCCCGCTATCTCGTGTCCGACCATTCGACTGCCGGCTATCTCTTGCCCAAGACGGAGAATTGATGTGACGATGAACCAACACCGTGCCGCCTTTGCACAAGCCCTGCCTTTTCCGCTTTCAGCGGCAGAAGGCAGCGTCGCGCGACTCGCCACCCCGCTGGCCATCCTCCTCCTCGCCATCCTCTTCCTCATCCTGCCGGCGCTCAGGGCCCATGCGGCGATGAACATCCAAGAGGTGAAATCGCAAAAGGGCATCAACGCCTGGCTGGTGGAGGACCATACGGTGCCGATCATCACCATCCGCTTCGTTTTCGACGGCGGCACGACGCAGGACCCGGTCGGTAAGGAGGGGCTCATTCATCTGATGACCGCCCTGTTCGACGAGGGTGCCGGCGATCTCGACAGCGAGGCCTTTCAAGTGAAGCTCGACGATGCCGGCGCCGAGATGAGCTTCGACGCGCAACGCGACGGCGTCCATGGCTCGATGCGCATGCTTTCGGACCAACAGGACGCCGCTTTCGATCTGCTCAGGCTCGCGATCAACAGGCCGCGCTTCGACCAGGAGCCGGTCGACCGCATCCGTGCCCAGCTCCTCTCCGGCATCATCGCCAATGAGCGCGACCCCGAGGCGATCGCTCAGCGCAAATGGCTGCGCGCGATCTATGGCACGCATCCCTATTCGAGGCCGGACGAAGGTACCAAAGTGAGCCTCGCCGGCATCACGCCGGCCGATCTCGGCGCCTTCCACAAGGCCATCTTCGCTCGCGACGGGCTCCATGTTGCCGTGGTCGGCGACATTGACGCGACGAGGCTGAGTGAAAAGCTCGACCAGCTGTTCGGCGATTTGCACGAGAAGCAGACGCTCTCCCCCGTTGCCGATGTCGCCGCAAAACTCGGACAGCAGGTGGAGGTGAACTACGAGCTTCCGCAGACCTCGCTGCAATTGGCTTTTCCTGGCGTCGGACGCAGCGAGCCGGATTTCTTCGCCGCGCTGCTGATGAACGATATCCTGGGCGGCTCGCCCTTCACGTCGCGCCTGTGGGAGGAGGTGCGGGAAAAGCGCGGCCTTGCCTATGGCGTCGGCTCTTATCTGACCGGTTACGAGCATTCTCATGAACTGCTGGTTACGACGGCGACACGCTCGGACCGCGTCGTCGAGACACTGAGCATCGTGCATCAGGTGGTGAAGCAGATGGCACAGCAGGGGCCTACGGAGGCCGAACTCGAGGCGAGCAAGAAACATCTGATCGGCGCCTATGCGATCAACAATCTGGATTCCTCCAGCTCGATTGCCTCCACGCTGGTCGAGCTGCAGCTCGACAATCTCGGCATCGACCACATCGAGCGCCGCGCCGCCCTCATCGATCAGGTGACGCTCGAAGAGGTCAAGGCAGCGGCGAAGAAGCTGCTTTCCGCCGATCCCTCCATTATGGTGATCGGCCCGCCGCTCGCGGGCAAAGGATGAGTACAGGACCCGATTCATCTCCCTTCTCTCCTTGTGAGGCTTTTTCACGGGGAGAGGTGCGGTTGGTGCGCAAACAGGCCTTTTACCCCAGAACACTGACAAACCCCGTCGATTTTCGGCGGGGTTTTTCTTATGAGGTTGGCGGGTCAGAATTTTCGCGTATCGACAGCTTTTGTCAGGGGTGCCTACCTCATGCGAAGCCGGGTGTTGGCCTTAGGCTGAGTGCCAGGCCCCCATGCGGTCTGCCGGTTCGTGTCGATGATTTTCGGCTAATAAGAACCGCGAGCCGTCTTCTTGAGAATTCAAAGTGGCCTCCCATTCCAGTTTGGGGACGGTGGCCTACCAGCTGTCTGGCCCGAGGCCCTAAGGAACCCGGACGTCGCGGGATACACAAGCACACTGCTGACAATATACCCGCTGCGTTGGGGAAAAATCCGCTATTGCCCCTGTGCCTCCCGATGATCCGACACCTGAGATCCCCGGACCTGTTTGGAGCCATTGATCGCCTGCCGGCGCTTGGCACGCGGCTCAGCGAGCGGACGTTCGAGGTCCTCAACCCGTCGACGGGCGAAGTGCTGGCAGAGCTTCCTGACATGGGCGTGGAGGAGACGCGCGCTGCGATCGACAGGGCCTATGCGGCGCAGCCTGGATGGGCCGCGTTGACTGCACGTGAGCGCAGCGATGTTCTGTGGCGATGGCATCAGTTGATCATCGACCACGCCAACGATCTCGCCGCGATTCTCACCGCGGAGATGGGCAAGCCGCTTGCGGAAGCCAGGTCGGAGATAGCGCACGCGGCGGCGTATCTACAATGGTACGCCGAAGAGGCCAATCGCATCTATGGTGAAACGATCTCCGCACCATCAACGGACCGTCGGATGCTGGTGATCAAGCAACCGATCGGCGTCGTCGGGACGATCACGCCGTGGAATTTCCCAGCCTCCATGGTGGCGCGCAAAATCTCGCCGGCCTTAGCGGCGGGCTGCACGATCATCCTCAAGCCCGCTGAACAGACGCCGCTTGTGGCTGGCGCAATGTTCGCCCTTGCGCATCAGGCAGGCTTTCCCGAAGGCGTCGTCAACCTGATCTATGCGTCCGAAGGCGATGCGGTCGGTCGCGAACTCTGCACCAATCCCAAGGTCCGCAAGATCAGCTTCACCGGCTCGACCGAGGTTGGCCGGCTGCTGATGCGCCAGTGCTCGGACCAGATCACGAAGGTCAGCCTCGAGCTGGGTGGCAATGCACCTTTTATCGCCTTCGACGATGCCGATATCGATGCTGCGGTTGACGGTGCGATCCAGGCGAAGTTCCGCAATGCGGGCCAGACCTGCGTGTCGGCAAACCGCATTTACGTCCAGTCGAGCGTTCACGATGAGTTCGTCGAGAAATTCGTGGAGAAAGTCCGCAACCTATCGGTTGGTGACGGCTTCGCTCCCGGAGCGGACATCGGACCCTTGATCGACAGGCATGCTCTGGCCAAGATCGAATCCCATATCGCCGATGCCGTCTCCAAAGGCGGCACAATTCGATGTGGGGCCAAACGCATCGGCAAGCAAGGGACTTTTTTCCAACCGACGGTCATCACCGAGGTCTCCAGCGAAATGACAGTGGCGCAAGAGGAGACATTTGGGCCCTTGGCCCCGATCATTCGTTTCGAAGATGCGGATCAGGTCGTGCGTGAGGCCAATGACACGATTTATGGCCTCGCTGCCTATTTTTATGCGTCAAACCTGAAGCGTGTCTGGCGTGTGGCCGAGGCCTTGGAATATGGCATGATTGGCATCAACACCGGACGCATGTCCTCGGAAGCGGCACCCTTCGGCGGGATAAAACAGTCCGGTATCGGGCGGGAGGGTTCCCGCCATGGCCTCGAGGATCACCTCGAAATGAAATACCTTTGCATGGGCGGCATCTGAAGCGTCTGCTTGCGCGGTTCGCAGATCCGGCAATCGCGCGAGCGATCTCTGAAGACCGCCATCGCAAGATCGCTGCGCAAGGGGTGCCGGCGGGCGGTTCCGAAACCCGTGCACACGCAATTTTGACGTATTGGCTGGATGTATCTCGCGACGAGACAAGCGTCCGGTTTGTCGGCGAAGAGGGCGCGCATGTGACGGAGGATAACCTTGCGAGCGATAAGGCGTTGCGCGAGTTCAGACTTCAAGCAGAGGGAAAGTTGCCATACCCGGTTTTCACAGACAAAATGCAAACGGCCACGTCAGGGCGGGCCACTAGCAATCGAATTAGGGGTATTAGCCTTTCTTGGTCGTCGTTTGACCAGCAAAGCGGCCTTCATATCCGCGAACTGGGGTACCAAGAGTTTGCTCGAAAATGAGCTGGCAGATTTTCATTCCGGCCCTGAGCTTAACTGGGACCTTATTGTGGTTGACCATCTCAAGACGAATGTTGCCAGCGAATCCCGCATGGATGGTTGGCGCTGTGAGATGAATGCCAATCCCAAGTCGGGCGAGGGAGCTTTTCCCTTCTACCCTTGCCGCAATCCTAGACTGGAATTTCAGTTCCACATATTCGCGTGTCCAAGCTAGGATCATATGGTGGGGCGGAAAATCGAATCCCTGTTCGCCATCGATATCCAGTGGCGTAGTGATTTCTGCCATTACCTCTTCGTGATTGTATCCCTTCTGCGAAGGATCGATGCAGAGGCTGATGCCTGCCTTTTGGTCTTTGAATAGAGTCAGCCGCCGGTCAAGTGTTAGATCGAGACTGGTTGAGCTATAGAAGGAAATGTCGGGGGGCGGGTCGATAATGATCGCCTCGTTTTGCAAGGCGATTTGTATTTCCCTATCTGTGAGTATCATCCCGCCCCTCCATGTCTATTCTACCAAAGCTTGCGGCACCCATACTCTCCATGAGCCATTAATAGTCTCTCGTGGAAGCTCAACAAGCAGGTCCGAATCACGGCTATTGATAGGATAGCCAATCTCTAATTTATCATCCGTAAGTGAACGCTGATTCACAACCAAATGTTCGGCGCCAGAAGTTGTGTCCACAGAAACCACAACCTCGCTAGGGTGTGTCGCTGGCCCTATCTGCCTAACCCGAACTTTCATCGATTGACCTCCTCGTTAGGTTGCATTGGACTTTTGAACCCAAGGTGAGCTAGGGCGGCTGATTTGCCTATCCATCCCACTTGTTTTCAACAGCTTTCCTTGCTCAGGTTCGCACCGGAACAAAGAGAGAACAATAGCCGTTTTTTGACCCACTCGTCGAGTCACTTTTTGTTCTAGTCTCAGGGAATGCTGGTTAACAGACCATTTCCAGGAAGGAGGGCGTCAAATCTGGATCACCTGTAACCGGTCGCCCGCCGGAGGACCAATCGCCGGCACTTCCAATTTGCTCTTCGGGTCCTGGCGGCGGACAATTGCTTTCTCAGTTGAACTTGATGCTCGCCTGCACGAACACGCCGTAGCGCTCTGCCTCCCAGTCCTCGACCTGCGGGGAACCATGGCCCGGTGTCTCCTCGAAATGCGCGGTGCCCTCGGTTGCCACCCTCCAGTAGCGGGCGCCGACGCCGATGTTGAACAAATCCGTGACCTTGTATTTCAACACCGCCTCGAGTTGGACCCCATGCCCGTCGCCGTCTCCAGGTAGCGGGTTGATCTTTGGGCGCAGATGGTGCCGATCTTCGCCGTCGAGCCGCGTGAACAGGAACGCAACGTCGCCAGAAAGGCTGAGTCGTTCGGTAAGTTGCGTCTGCCCGGCCAGGCCGAGCCGCAGGGAATGCCAATCGTTGTCCTGGCTGATGAGGCCGACATTGTTCGGGATGGCTCGCGAGCAAAATCGCGTGTTGGTCGCCTGCTGCACGCAACCGAAAGCGTGGTAGCGCTCGTTCCAGAAATTGTAGCCGACAAAAGCACCGATGCGGTAGCCCGGCGTGTTCCAGAAAGAGTATCCCAGATCGGTGGTGAAATAGGTGACGTCGCCGCCGCGCTGATCGGACATCGTGTTCGAATAAGGGGCCCTATTCGGCCAATCCTCGTCGACGAGAGAACCCTCGGTGATCCCGCCCGCGCTGAGGAGGCCCTTGACGAAAATGCCAGTCGGGTTGTGGGTCGCATTGAAGAAGACTTCGCCCGAATGCGCATCGAGACGGTCGTAGGTAAGCCGCGAGACCAGCCGCGTGCCGCTGCGATTGTAAAGGTCCTTCGATGCTTCGCCGGTACTGTACCAATAGCGTAGCCCACCCTCGAAAGAAAAGACTGGGGCCGCTGCCCCGGCTACCAATGCCGGATCGGCGATCACCGGCACGTTGGCAGCGGTCGCGCCCGCCGTCAGCCCACAAAGCGCTGCATATGTCAAAAACAGTCGCCGCATCAGATAATTCTCCTTTGTGTTTCGCGGGTGTCGATCTCGGGTTCTGTCGCCAACTATTCGGCAAGAAGATCGAGGCTTGAGCGCTCTTCAGCTTCTGAGGAGCTCATGATGTACAAAGGCCGCGGTTCGACCGATCGGGGATCCTGCTGTGCGTGCGCTGGTAGGGTGGTGAAGCCACGCCGATCTTTGCTTGCGCTTACCACCACGAGGACATCGCTTCCGCAGCTCGACGCATCGCGCCCCGGAATCGCACGTACATGCTCGGAACCATGCGGGTCTCACCTCCACTGACTCTATCCGGCCGCGTGTCATGGCTGCCGCAAGAAGCGCTTCGTCACAAATCGCTCCCTGCGGGCCGATCAAAGATCTGCCATTGTGTCCGCCGGTGGCAGAATTATCAGAGCAAAATGCGTGCCGATTTGGCGTACTGTCTGCGCTGCACCGGTTCTCCATACCGACGGCTTGGCCCCTCATCCCCTTATGGTCGGTCTTCTGACATTCTTGCCGAGCTTCCGACGCAAAAAAGGTTTGCGGATAAGAATGCTTCCTGAGCAGGCCGAGCAGTAATTCTAAATCAAACCCTTCCGGAGGGTGGGATCAGGCTATATTCTCTTTACCTAGACGCCGGCCAAACAAGGCTGTGTCGTCAAACCGCCAAAGCCGACACAGTTGTCGGATGTCGTATGCTGAGCGTGAACGCACCTACCCCTTGCGCACAGGAACGCTTCCTTCGCGCTCCTGCAAACGATTGGCTCGACTTGTACTGCCGTCCGCCAGGCAAGAGACGTGCCCGCCAAGGTTCATACGAGCTTCAAAGGCGACACCTGGAAGGATGTTATAAAGTGATGAACACCGCGAGTCTCAAATGGGCGAGTGCTGCGCATCACTTATTCATAAGCGGGCGTACCAGATCGATCTCGACGCCCCTTCAAGAAATTCGTCGCGCATAGACGGTCCTTCATATTCGATTCGACGCAATCCTCTTCAGCCGGACATTGCGCCGCTTAGTTTCAAGTTCCGAACGCCAGTAGTCTGAAAAGGCATGCCCGGCAGGAGACTGAGCTCGCTGCCGGGCCGGGTACGCCTTGGGAGGTGGCGTAAGTCGGCGACTTCGGGGCGGTGGGGCCACTCAGTCCGCGCGTTTGCGGCAGCCATGCATGTACCGTGCCAAGCAAAAAAGCATTTATTTAAAAGCACCCGATGGGTCAGCTTCTTCTGCGTCGCGTACTCTACATTGTCGGCTATTGGACATGCCGAACGTACCTCTCGACAGACCGACGCTTGAACCAGAGCGCATCCGCAATGCGCTTCGCAGGCATGTCGACCGCGCGAACTGGTGGTGACCGGGTATTAGCTCCGAAGTGTTCGCCGGTTGACGCACAGTGCGGACTGTCACTTTTTAAAGAAGGAAATCTTTGTACCCTGCATTCATGAGCGCGCGGCCACGAGAGACGGCGCGGCGAATGCGGTCGCGCAGATGATCGCGAGGATCCCTCCAGTCGGCATGGACGCGCCGTTCACCAATCAGAGCTTCGGCGAGCTCGCGATGTGACGCCCCAGCAAGTGAGCCGTCGAGCGCACGAAGAACGAATGTCAAACGGGGACCGCGTTTTTCTGGCGGAAACAAGCGGGCAGGCAGCTGCTGCCCCAGACTTAGAGCATTGAGGCACTCGAGCGCCCTCAGGCGATGCTTCAAAAGCGTCGCGGGCCAGATCGCCTCGGTGCGGAGGCAAACAGGGTGCAAGATATCGGCGCCAGCGACGGCGAGCTGGAGCGTATGCTCCGCATTGCGAAGAAGAACATGCTGGCCCTTGTCGGGCGACAGCAGGACCGTCGCACGACATGGCAATGTCGAGAGCTCGAACGGCCGTGTCGCCGATGATGCAGACAGTTGTTCTGCAATGATCGGCAGCACATGGACGCACCAGAGCGGACACCAGAATACGACCGAATTGCGCCCATAAGACTCTGCGAAACAAAACACCCCAGCGTGACAGGTCGCCGGCCGACGCAACCACGTCGAGCAAGGGTTGGTGAGACCAGCTATTGGCCTGCTGACGCGCTGCGATCAGATCACGCTGGAATGCTGGATTGCGGCGTAAGAACTCCCAGGCCCATTCGCGCGGCGTCAGACCAGTGGTGTAATCGTACGATCTTTCATCCCGCCAATCAGCCTGATCAGCCCCAGTCACAAGAACTGTAGGCATGACTGTGCCGCCTGCCCCGAGGACGTCGAAACATCAAGCCACTTGGAGAGGCACAGGCGCTGAAAGCACCGGACGTCAATGGCGCCGTTTCGTCGAGCCGTGTGCCATTGGCACTGTCGAGGAAAGACGCACGCAAACAGCGACCAGACCGTTGAAACCGCGCGGCAACAGTCAGTGCGGTGTGAGCGGGTCAAAGGAATTGATTTCCTAGCGGCTATCGGCTCCTGCGCCCCGTTCCAGACGTCCCTTGAAGGCTCGATAGAGCGGACGATGGATTGCACGCCCTTCGTCGGCAAAGTTGTCGTAGCGGCGAGCGCGATAGGGTGGGTCATTGAATGCCTCCTCGGGGGAATTCCCCGCTATTGGAGACGAACCTTCGCGCTATGGCATCCTGTGCAGTTGCACAGGTGAAGCCGACTTATCAGTGAACCGAAAAAACGAAACCGGCGAGACGGGCAATGGCCTGTTTGGTGATGCTCGCCGAGCTTTCTCTGCGGCCGATATCGAGATCGAGCACGGCCGTGCGTTGCTTGAACCTAGGATGCAGCCGATTTCCCAGGCCGACTTGCCCCGCACGCACATTGCAGGCAACGTGAGCGAGACACCACGACCATTCACTGGCAGGAGAGTTTGCGGCAATCGGAAATATCAAAACAGGTTGCGAGGACCTGAAGACCTTGTTCGTAGCGGTCCGCGCCCGGAAACGCTCGAGTGCGCTCTTTGGCGGCAAAAGTCATGGCGGCAACACTGATGATCGGGATTCTCACACCACAGCAGGTGCCAAACTGCGCGCCTTTCTTGGAAAACCTTTTGCTGACGGGCGGATCTCCATGCGCATCATGGAAGCCGTAATTGTTGGAAATAAGCCTGTCCTCAGGCCTGTGCTTGAGCCTTTCTGGCCTACGCCGACTATCCGGTCGAACTGTGGGCGGAAGGCATCCGGGAAAGGCGGATTTCTCGCGTGCACGCTGTGGCGGATCCTCGTGTCGTCGCTGTCATCCAGGATCGGTATCGATTGTAAATGTGTTATTTGCATCTCGGTTCGAATCGCTATGTCCGATTCTCCGGTCTGCCGGGGACACGAACTGCGCCGCTAGCAATCAGCGCATCAATGCGGTCTTGATTGATCCCAGTCTCGCGCAGAACCTCCACTGAATGCTCGCCGAGATCGGGGGCAGGACGATCGAAAACGAGTGCAGAGCCTGAAAGCTTCAGCGGCTCCAGCGCGACGCGATAGCGGCCGCCGTAGCTGTGTTCGACGTCGCGGACCAGTTCGCTGGCCACATCAGGATCGGCCAGCGCCTGATCGATACTGCGTACAGGGGCCAGCAGGATACCGGTGGGTGCAAGGCGCGTAAGCGCATCATCGCTGGTCAGCTGACGCAGACGACCTGACAGGATACCGGCGATCTGGTCCCGGTTTGTCCAAGCCCCCTTCCCCTCCAGCAGCGGTATGATCTGCTTGCTGAGGTCCAACGCGGCGGCAAGATCGGGGAGGGATGCGGGGTAAGCCACCAGAGCAATCGCCCCGTCCAAGGTGGAATAGATGCCGTAAGGCGCTGGCTGGTGACTGTGGCTAATGCCATTTCGCCCTCGACTTGCCGGCTCCTGTGCGTTCAGCGCATAGCAAGACTCCGACGCCAGCAAGTGAAGCGCGCACGACATCATATCCACACGCACCCACTGACCAAGCCCTGTCTGATCGCGCTGGCGCAATGCCGCCTGAACGCCGATGACTGCTTGTGATGCCGTGTAGGTATCAACAACGTAGGCACCGGCAGGAACGGGCGGACCATCGGCTGCCCCACCCAGGCTGGCGATGCCCGACAGGGCTTGGATAATCAGATCCAGCGCCGGCTTGTTTCGGCTTGGGCCGGCGGGATCATAAGCAGCTATCGAGCAATAGATCATTCCAGGGTGCTCCGCGAGAACGGCGGAACTGCCTATACCCATCCGCTCCAAGACTCCGGGTCGGAAATTTTCCAGAATGACATCCGCCTGGGAGATCATCTCGCGAATGACCGCTTGCGCCTCAGGCGTTTTCAGATCAATGGACAGTGAACGCTGGTTTCGATTCATGCCCAGGAAATAAGGACTGGGTGCGTCTGGGTCCGCCGTCGGCTCCTTGATCCATTTACGCTGATAATCGCCAGCCGGAGCCTCAATCTTGACGACTTCCGCCCCAAGCGAACCAAGATACTGCGCTGCGATTGGTCCTGCCGCATAGTGCGTGAATGCCAAGACGCGAATACCCTTCAGTGGACGCACGTGATCGTCCTCCTGCGGGCGGGCTTTCGCTCCTATAGAAGTATTCTGCATTTGAGTGCCTCCGTTGGTCGCCGTTTCCTTGCCGATTCATAGTTGCGGTTGTTCGCCGAGATGTGCTCACAGAAACCACCCCACTCGCGCTCCCCAGCCCAGACGGCAAACGCGGCGCACGCGTCAAGCGCCGGCGCGGCGCCCCATGATCGCCGCGATATGGACGACCGTGAATCAAATGCCTGTGGCCGAAATATCAGGGAACTGCTCAAGACGCGGGCACTCCGAGGAATAGTGAGAGAAGTGTCCTGCGACTGATCAATTCGGGTGGTCGGGTCCGGTCCCGCTGGATTCGCAGCGGGACAAAAATTCCTGAGTGTGCTCGCCGAGCTCAGGCGCAGGAAGCCGAATTCCGGTTTTGTAACAGTCGAATTGCAGCGGCTGCTTCACGTGCCATTGGCCGCCGTCCTCTGGGCTAAGCCGGACAAATAGGTCTCGCGCGCGCAACTGCGGATCTGTTGCGACTTCATTCAGGTGAAGCACTTCGCCCCAAGGAATTTCGATACTACTGAAAATATCTGCCCACGCCTCTCGCGTTTCCTTGGCGATAGCGGCGGCAAGTTGCGCGCGATAGTCAGAAGCGTATTGCACCCGGTCCTGATGGCTTGCGGAGGCCAGTTGCGCCAGACCAGTCGCCCGGCACAAAGCCTGCCAGTAGTGATCTTCCTGCACGATGCTCAGCGTAATGAGCTTGCTATCTGCGCAAGCGAACGTCCCATTGGCGGGTTCGTCCGTGTATACCTCTGCCATTGGTCTTCCGTTTAGGCTCGCGTAGAGATACGGCGTCATCCATGACACCAGACTATCGGTCATAGCCAGATCGATGTAGCAGCCGTGTCCGGTTCGCTCCCGCGCCAGTAGAGCCGAAACGACACCCAGTGCTGCCAGGGTACCCGAGGCGAGATCGGCAAGGGGCAATTGAGACTGTGTCTGCGGGTGTCCGGTTCGACCCTGCTGAAATAGAACCCCGGCCAAGCCTTGGCAGGAGAGGTCGTGGGCTGGACGCCTGCGGTAAGGGCCATTCTGACCGAAGCCAGTCAATGAGAGATATATCAAACGGCGATTTACTGGACTGAGTTCCTCGTAGCTCAATCCGAGTTTTTTCATCACGTCCGGCCTATAGCCTTCGATGAGAACGTCTGCAGTTTTACTCAACTCAAATAAGGATTCCTGACCGGCTTCTGACTTGAGATCGAGGACGACACTTCGCTTGTTGCGGCTCAACGAGGAAAAAAGGCTTTTGTGCTTTCGAGCCGGATCACCTCCGTTTGGCCTTTCGATAAGAGTGACATCCGCGCCTAGATCTGCAAGTAACAAGGTAGCATAAGGGCCAGGGTATTGTTCCGCTAGGCTGAGTATCTTCACTCCTTCGAGTGGTGATGCAGTCACTAGAACCTCCTGCCAATTTTTTACAAATGTTGAACACCGCGTTTGTGACGCACCGCTATTAGATGGAGGTTACCCTATTCAATGTTGCAACAGTGATAAGAGTTCGTTAAACATCGTAACTCTGCGATCAACAACGATTGTCTTCCGGGTATTCAGGTATGGAAGATCGATGGTGAGATCTTGTGCCTCCTAGGCACCTATGTGTTCGCCAGGGCTATTGCTATTACGGCTGGCCGACACGATCGCCAAGGCCAAAGCACTTCTTGGTCCCCGTCCCAATTCAACATGGGGCTCAAGGTGCTCGGTAAGCGCCCCGTAAAGGACGCGCAGGGCGGCGGCTCTACCGCTCTGCACGATGCCGAGGTGAGCCTGGCCAGCAAGAGCCATCGCAAGCTGCCCATTGCCCTTGCGCCGCCTCACCGTGCAGAGCCAGGGATCGATCGCGCCTCATGTCCATGATGTGCCTCGACACCCCTGCCCTGGCGGTGTGTAGATCATATGAGCAGCCGGTTTTCGTCACTCAGATCGTCCGCCAACTAATGGGTATCTGCCGATCGAAGCCGGATACGGGATGCCTGATGCAGCAGATGGTCCCAACCAACTTCGGTGTGAGCTTCACTGCTTGAGTTCTGCACGGTGACACCGAACTCGCGCCGGAGGTCGATTCTGTGACTACGGGTGCACTCCTTGTCGGATTCTCGACGATGTCGGACATATGACGCAACGCTGCGAGAGCGATCGCGTTGTTCCGAAACGGTTTTCCCAGTTGGCACGACAGATGCTGTTCTATGCCCAAAAGCACTGCGACGCCGCACCGACTGAGAAGGACCCAGCTGATGATCACGTTTTTGGAAGATGGGGGTGCCGCCGCAAACAATGAGCCTTCCCGAGCAGACCGAAGCCATCGTGCTTTCATTCCTCTGGCTGTCCAGACATGACTGAATTCGATTTCCGTCCAACACTGAATGCACCCGACGATGATCCCTATCTTTGGCTTGAAGATATAGAAGGCGAACGGGCACTTGAGTGGACCGCCAGCCAATCGGCCAGGACCCTGGGGCACTTCGGTGGAACCCAGTTCGACCGCGACCACGACGCCCTGACTGCGATTTTCGACCGTCCCGACAGGATTCCCCTGATCAGGCGCCGCGGTCAGTACCTCTACAATTTCTGGCAAGATGCCGGGAATCCGCGCGGACTATGGCGCCGGACCACCCTTGCCGTCTACATGAAGGCGGATCCCCAGTGGGAGGTACTGCTCGATCTGGACTTCCTCGCCGCGAGAGACGAAGAGGACTGGATCTGGGGCGGTGCGTCGATCGAACCGGAGAGACGGGAAAGAGCCGTTCTGCGCCTGTCGCGCGGCGGCAGCGACGCGGTCGTGCATCGCGAATTCGATTTGAACTCTCTGAGCTTTGTCGCCGACGGTTTCAATCTCCCGGAGGCCAAGGGCGACATTGATTGGCTCGACTCCAACACGCTTCTGCTTTCCAGTGCGCTTGGTGATGGCATGGCCACCCGCTCCGGCTACGCGCGTACCGTGCGGTTGTGGAGGCGTGGCGTGGATCCGCTCACCGCACCGGTAATCTTCGAGACCGGTTCCGAATCCCTCGGCGTATCTGGTCATCTGGACCGCACCGCCGAGAATGAGCGCCTTTGGTTTATCGAAAAACCGGCCTTCTTCGAGGTGATAGGCCGAATCGGCGACAGGAGCGGGCCGAAGACGCAGATCGACCTTCCTCGGGACGCCCGGTGGGATGGATTCGGCGACTGGCTGGCGGTAAAGCCGCGCAAGCCCTGGACGGTGGGAGGGACGACCCATGCCGCCGACACGCTGATCGGCATCTCGCTGTCCTCCTTCATCGCCGGCGAGCGCAGTTTTGCCACCCTCTTTGAACCAGGCGACAGGCGCTCCCTGCAGTCGTTCTTCTGGAATGACGGGAAGCTCATTACCTCGTACCTCGTCAACCTCGTTCCGCGTTTCGAGATGTTCACCCCCGGCCGCCAGGAATGGACGCGCCGAGCGCTGGACACCGTGCCCGCCGAAGGGACTGTTCACCTCTGGTCGCTCGATGCGGGGGATCACGAGACGAATGGAGAGGTCCTCATTTCGGCTCAGGACCCAATCACGCCGCCGCAGCTTCTCCTGTTCGACCTCAATGCCGCCCCGCCTCTCGGCGCTCCAGTTATCCTGAAGCGCAACCCAGAGAATTTCGACGCATCCGGACTGGTGGTCACGCGCCACGAGGCGGTCTCGATCGATGGTGAGATGATTCCCTATACGCAGGTCGGTCCGGCTGACGGGAACGGGCATGCCCCGGTTCACCTCACCGCCTACGGCGGATACGGCGTATCGCTCCTGCCCTCCTACAACTCCTCGCTCGGCAAGCTGTGGCTCGAACGCGGCGGCACGTGCGTAGTGGCGAACATCCGGGGCGGCGGCGAGTTCGGCACCCGTTGGCACGAGGCCGGGCGCAGGCAGGGCAAGCGCCTCACCCACGACGATTTCGCCGCCGTTGCCGCCGACCTGGTGCGACGGGGCATTACGCTGCCGAGGCGGATTGCCGCCGAGGGCGGCTCAAATGGGGGCCTGCTGATTGCCAACATGCTGACCCGCTATCCTGAGCACTTCGGCGCGCTGTTCTGCACAATTCCGGTTGTCGACATGCGCCGCTACACCAAGCTTTTGGCGGGCGCGAGCTGGATCGACGAATATGGCGATCCCGACAAGCCGGACGATTGGACTTTCCTGAAGGAAATCTCCGCCTATCATGCCGCGGCGCCGGGACAGCCCTATCCGCCTGTCCTGCTTGCCACCACGAAACGCGACGACCGCGTCCACCCGGGCCATGCGCGTAAGATGGCTGCAAAGCTGCAGGCCTTTGGATATCCCGCGTACTTCTACGAGCCCAGTGCGGGCGGGCACGGCTACGGCAAGGACAATCGCGAGCGGGCCGCATTCATTGCCTTGGGCACCAACTTCCTTCGCAGCGCGATCGGCTGGCAAGCCGAAAGCGCTCATTGACGACCGGGAGCGCGACAGGAGCAAAATAGGAATAAGTGAGTACAGATCGAATGGCCGCAACAATTGTACAAATAATGAGTGCCAAAGTTTATGTAAAGTTTGCGACGGCGCTCAGCCTATCCCACAAAATAGAGCAGACTATACCAAATGCAGCCTATCATGTCTGAAAAGCAAGGAGACAATACCATGGCAACAAAGCAAACGAACGTGGCGCGGGGAGTAGCAGCGGCCATCGTCCTGGTGCTGATGGGGCAGCAGGCCGTCGCGGCGGAGCTTGCACGAGCCCTGTACGTCCCTCCACCTCCCCTGCGCGACCCTCCGCCTCACCCGCTCGTCCCTCCGCCTCCCCCGTGCCTCCCGACTCCTTCAATCTGGATCATGGCAGAACCAAGCCCTTGCCATATCACAATCGCGAGCGGGCGGCATTCATTGCCCTGGGCAACAATTTCCTTCGAGCGCGATCAGTTGGCAATCCGATAGCGTAGATGGGGCGAGACGCACAAAAGCAAGGTCTCAATAAGTACGCCAATAAGTGCGAGAGTGGCGCAAATAATGCGTGCCTGCGCTCTGTCGATATCAATAAATGCAGAAGGACTATTCACATTGCAGTCTATCATTTCTGAAGAACAAGGAGACAATATAATGGCAACAAAGCGAACGAACGTGGCGCGGGGAGTAACAGCGGCCGTCGTACTGTTGCTGATAGGGCAGCAGGCCGTCGCGGCGGACCTTCCAGAAGAAGTCCCGTGTGACCCGGAGGAGGTTGCCTCGGTCACGGAATGGCCGAGCCCCTGGCAAATCCGCCTGCGTGGGTTGGGGGTCATCACGCAGGATTCGGGCTACGTTGATACGGTGCCTGGCTCCGGTCTTTCCTATTCGAACACCGTGACGCCGGAACTCGATATCTCGTATTTCTTCAGCAACAACGTCGCCGCCGAGCTTATCCTCGGCACCACCTATGCCAACATAGCAGGCGAAGGCGCGATCGGCGGGCTGGGGAATATCGGCAAGGTTTGGCTGCTGCCGCCAACGCTCACATTGCAATATCATTTTACCGATTTCGGCGCCTTCAAGCCGTATGTCGGCGCCGGCGTGAACTACACGGTCTTCTATAACCAGAATACCGGCAGTGCCGATGCTCTCAAGGTTAAGAACACGTTTGGTACCGCGCTGCAGGTCGGGTTCGACTACATGGTGGACCAGCACTGGGGCGTCAACTTCGACGTGAAGAAGCTTTTCTTGAAGCCAGACTTCGACGTCACCGTGGCCAGCGCGCAGCTGACGGGGAAGGCGAAGCTAGATCCCTGGCTGATAGGCGCAGGTGTCACCTACCGATTCTGATAGCGAACGGCGAAGGCGGCTTGCTGATAGCCGATCTGAAATGAAGGGCGCCTTGTGCGCCCTTTTTGCGGTCGTCCCTGCACGGGCGACACTTGGCGGCGCCCTCTTCCAGCGGACCAAAAGGGGGCTCCTGGTCAACGCGGACCTCGACTAACGCCTGAAATGGAAGTGCTTAGACGCGCTTTGGATCAGGATGGCTTTTGCTATTGTTGATGGAATGCTGCAACCAGGCTCTTTGCCGGCATCGGTCTCCCCGAGGTCATGTCTGAGCTTATGCGCCTGCGGCACTCCTCGACGCCGATAAGATGCGTTGTTCAGCCATGCTGTGACAGCTGGCTGATCTTTTGCTGCAGCAGCGGGGCTGGCGCCCGGAAGCATTCCTCGGCAGCCCAAGGCCGGCCGTTGTCCTGCCCCTCGCTTGACCCATGGCACGGTGCCGCGCTCCAGCTCGACAATGATGCGGTCTGTGATCTCCTGATTGAGGCTGGCGCCCGAGCGCCCGCCCCTGCCTGCACCAGCCACTCCGCCGGCGAAACGCTTGCTATTGCACGCATCGTTTTGTCCTCCGCTCGCCAATCGCGGCTTTCCGCGGAAGCGGGGTGGGCGGCGAGTCGCGACCGGAAGGGCCCGCCGTCGAAGGCGGACCGCATCCGAAGGACCGGAACGAAGAGAAGGACCCGAAGCGCAAGCGAAGGGTTGCGGGGCGCCGCGGCGGGCCTAGAAGGGCGAGCCGCCCACCCTGCGCCGCCGGGAAAAGGCCCAACAGAAAAGAATTGCGGGGGCCTGACGACCCATGCCAGGGGGCGGAGCCGAATGGCCGAGACCGCCTGAGCTTGCCGAAAAGCGGGCTCAGTTCACGAGCACCCGGCGCGAGCCGCTAGGCGCGCGGGCGCCCGCTACGTCCGCAGGCTGGACAGAAGCTCGCACGGATCAGCGTCAAGCACCGCAGTTACGTCGAGAAACTCAATGATATCGAGACGCCGCTCTCCACCCTCGTACTTGGCCACGAAGGATTGCGGCCGACCAAGCTTGTCAGCCACCTGCGCCTGGGTCAGGCCTTTGGCCTTGCGCAGCGATATCAGCTGGGCCAGAAACCGCTGGTGGCGGGGCGATCGAAGAGATTTCGGCATGTAGGCGAACCGGTCAGGTAAAGACCGGCTCAGCGACTAATCCCGGTTTCGGAGTATCCCATTTTGGGATATTGTGCGTTGCATCCGGCGCTCAACAGGCGAGGTTCACAGCAGACATGAATCGATTAACGGGAACAGATGGGACTCAAAGCTCAACGCTTCGCGACGAGGTCCCCTGGTCCGAAAGCCTCACGCCGTACGACAAAGAGCATTTCACGATCTATATGCGGCTACTGGACGCATCAGCTGACGACGCCAGCGAAGAGGAAATGGCGCATCTGATCCTCGGCATTGATCCGGCAAAGGAACCGGAGCGCGCCCGAAAGGCTCTCCGCAGTCATCTCGACCGTGTGAACTGGATTGTGACCACCGGCTACAAGGAATTGTTCGGCAACTGACGAATTGCGCAGTGCGCGCTTTTCAAAAACGAACTCCCTGCCCCGCCATTCGTGAGCGCCGCGGCCAGTGGCGCGGTGGACGGATGCGGCCAAGCAGATGGTCGCGAGGATTTTTCAGTCGACCTGGACCCGCGGTTTGCCAATCAGCGCTTCGGCAAGTTTCCCGGTGCGAAGCCTCCGCAGGCGAACCGTCGACAGCCTGGAAGACGAAGCGGAGATGGCGGCCACCCGCTTACGGTTGAAAACAGGGTCTTTGGCGAGCGTCCGTCCGCACTTAGACTGCTGAGACATTCGAGTGCCATAGACGTGTTTCAACTGCCCAGTGGGGCCAGATCGCGTCGATGTGGAGCTGGACCGACAGCAAAAAGCCAGCGCCCGCACGACAGGCTGGACGTCCTAGTCAGTAAGTATGGGCGTTCGGCTTGAACACCAGCATACCGCTGCATCACGCCTGAGAGAGTTGGCGACAAACGTCCCAACACGCCAAGCTGACTCGCGGCACAATAATATCGAGCAACTTCCGGCATTCCAGCCATGCGGCCCCAAGTCCTGCCGGAATGCGGATTGCGCAGCCAGAACTCCTACGCCCAGTCTCACCGGGCCAGATGGGCGGTGTAGTCGTATGACTCTTCATCGCACCAATCCGGCTTGTCGACTGCATTCCCAATTCATGAGCTAAGCCCGCACAGAGCACAGAGGCGTCGGTCAGGCATCACGCGGCGATCGAGTCGAAATAAGAATAATGCGGCTTCTGCGCGTCAAAGGTATCAATCTCATATCAGCCATTTCGTCCCGCGCGTCCCAGTCGAGCCGGTGCTTGAAACTCGGTATCGCAGACGCCCATTGGAGAATGCGGAAACAGCCTCTATACGGGCACAGGCGAACTAAAGGACGATTTCAGTTTCTTAGAGAATTGAAGACCGTGAGGAGGCCAGCAGCGCGATGGCCTGGTTTTGCGTTCGCACGCCAAGCTTCTTCTTGGCGTTGTCCAGATGGAAAGCGGCGGTGCGCGGCTTGAGGCCCAAGATGCAGCCGATGTCCGAGGCGGACTTGCCGCGCGCGGCCCATTGCAGGCACTCATATTCGCGGGGTGTCAGCAAAACGCCGTCGACCATTCGATTGCCCGAGAGTTTACGGCGAACATGAATGTGAAAGTACGTCGCCATGAGTTGGAGCGCCTGCTCATACTGCTTGGCAACACGCAGGAACGCGGAATTGGGCTCATCCGCGGCAAAGGTCATCGCTGCAACACAGCCCCTGCGATCGACAATCGGGATCGTCAATCCACGGCAGATGCCGAACTCTGCCGCTTCAGCGAACAGCCTTTGCTGAACCTGCGATATCTCAGCGCCACGAAGATCCGGTTCCCATAGAAAAGGACATCCGCCACACCGCGCACGCAAGACGATTGGATCGAGGTTCTGATACCGGTTTTGCAGATAGTGCGCGGTCCAGGGAGGCGGATAATTCGAGATCAGCTTGGGCTCGCCGGAAGGTTGCAGTGGCAAGGACAGATAGGCAAACGTAAGTAGATCAAGTCTTGTGGCCACGCTGGCCATTGCTTCCCGGAAATCTGTCTGATCGACACTCTCCGACAGCTGTTCCAGGAATGTCTCGAAGATACCTGGCAGGCCCCTCGTCATTGTCCTGACTCAATCGCTCCATCTGTCTGCTGCGCGCCACCCGGCCTGTAGATCAATCGTAAGCTGGCCCGCACAAACGTGTCCGGGTTTTGCCCGAGATGCTGCGGGATCCCCAACGCAATAATGCAAACAGAGTCTTTCTTGGATGAAATGAAATCATCGCCCCCCTGCATCATACAATCGCGAGAAGTCATCCTGGGGCCACCATGGTCGGCGGCATCGAACGCCGTCATCAATCCTATGGTTGCCACGTGAACATCCGTCGGGACGAAGAAGAGGACATCGGATAGACGCTCATCCTCGCCGTTTGAGCTTTTTGATCCAGAACGTATCGTTACATTGGCATGGATAGAGGTGCCGCTGTTCTCCGCTAAATTCAAATACCAACTATCATCTCAAGCCGGGCCCAACCCAAGCCGGCACCAGAGCTCGACACTGCTGCGGAGACATCCCATTGAAGGCTCTGAAGCACTTTGCGAAGTGCGAAGCAGACAGAAACCCACAGGCCACGGCAACGTCGATGATGGGCATCCGCGTGCCTTCGATCAAGCGCTTCGCATGGTCTATGCGTATCCGCAGATAGTGACGCACCGGCGGAAGCCCGATATGCGACGCGAACAAGCGTTCCAACTGGCGCCGCGATACTCCGGCCCGCTGCGAAACCTTGTCCAGTGTCAGCGGGAACTCCACATTTTCTTCCATGATCCGCATTGCCATCAGAAGCTTGTCGCTCACACCGGCAAAGGCTAGACCCGAGGGCCCGGTCTGGCGGTTTGATCCTGAACGCTGGCCTTCGACAGTCGCGTGGCGGCAGACCTCCTGTGCAATGTCCCCGCCGGCATCGCTGCCGATCAAATCGACGGCCAGGTCGAAGGCCGCGAGTTCTCCTGCGCAGGTTGAATACTGGCCGTCCTTGACAAACAAGGAATCGCTTATGCGGGGCTGGTTGAACACCTCGGCGAAAGCAGCGAGCCGCGACCAATGTATCGTGCAGCGTGTGCCTGCCAGAAGGCCCGTCCGCGCAAGCAGCCACGTCGCTGTCCCAACCGCAGATATCGGAACCCCGCGACGCGCCATCGTTCTCAGAAATCCGTTCAGCTCAGGCGTCAGTTGCCGTTCTACCGGCTCGCCCGTCACGATAGCGAGCTGGTTCGGTTTGCGATCGTCCGAGCCGAAAACCAGCTCTTCTATCGCGACATCAACAGCAACTGAAAGGCCGTTGGCGCCTTCGATTGGCCGAGCGTCAAGCCCCGCGATTCGCCACCGGAACAGCGGCAGCCTCGATACTGTGTTGGCGATACGAAAGGGTTCGATATACGCGTGAAGCGCCAGGTGCGAGAACCCGGGCAACACCAGAACCACCAGGTCAAACGGCCGATCGGCCTCCGCCGAAATTTTCGGCGTGGCCAACAACGTTATAGCGCTGATGTTGGCAGGTGCGTTCACTAGGATCCGTACGTGGCTACCGGCTCACCGAACATGCCGGGTTCTGGTTTGACGCCGAGGCCTGGCAGTTGCGGTACTGCGATGTGACCCTTTTCGATGACGATCGGATTCTTCGCGTCGAAATGTCCTTCGATATATTCCTGCGCGATCCAGGCGCCCTCAAAACGGCGCGGCTCTACAGTGGAAGCCAAATGCACGCAAGCAGCCGCGATTATGTCGCCACCCCATGCGTCATCACAGCTGTGCGGGAGTGAGCGGATGGCGCAAAGGTCGCGTACGGTCGTCATCTTCGTGAGGCCGCCCAGGCGCGTAATCTTGAAACCGAAGCCATCCGCGATGCCTAGCGAGATCGCTCGAAGCACGACATTCTGATCCTCGGTGTTCTCGTCCAGATAGACCGGGTGCGTCACGCGACCCCTGAGCGTCTCGACCTCGTCCATGGTGTTGCAGGGCTGTTCGAAAACAAACGGGATCGTTTGGCAGAGCCGATCGAGATGGATTGCAGAGGCCACGGTCAGGCCTCTGTTGCCGTCCACGGCAATGCGCGCCTTAAAGCCAACCGCCTCCCAAACCTTGTGAACCGTGGCCACATGCTCCTCGAGATTGCGCCCCGAAATTTTCACCTGCAGGCGTGGATAGCCCGCCTTGACCTTGTCTGCCGCGATGCGGGCCGTCTCATCCGGCGCACCGACGATCAGCGAATAATAGGACGGGATGCGGCCCGTGAGCGCACCCCCCAAGAGCGTTGAGACCGGCACTCCCAGCCGCTGGCCGAGAAGGTCGAGAAACGCCATGTCGAATGCGGCCTTGGCATAGCCATGTCCGTTCAGACGCTCGTCCATGCGTTTGGCGAGAAGCCTGATCGAAGCAATTTCAGAACCGATGAGGCCCGGCGCGATTTCGGCCATCGCTGCGCGTGCGCCGAGTGCATGATGTGGCTGGTAAACGGGCCCGATTGGGCAGGTCTCGCCCCAGCCTGTCAGCCCGTTATCAGTAACAATCTCGACAAGGGTGCTGCCAAGCGCGTCGACGTCATCGCTGGCCATGCGATAAATGCCGCCTTTAACAGGCAGCTGGGTCTTATAGACGTTGATCTGGTCAATGCGCATGAGGACGCTCAGTATTCCTCGTTGAGCGCGTCGACGGCGGGGATTTCCCGCGAGCGACGATCGATATACGCGCGCAATTCCTCGTCCTTCGCAACGTCGAGCTTAGGTTCTTCATATTCGGCCAGAAGGCGGCGCGCATGATCGAGCGCGCGTTGCTTGATGTCCTTGGAGCCATCAGCGTACCACTGCTCGATCGAGTTATTGTCGAAGAGTTTCGGGATAAAGAAGGCTTTCTCGAAGTTCGCCTGTGTATGCGGATGTCCAAAGTAATGGCCGCCGGGCCCGACATCACGGACCGCAGCCAGGGCTTCATCAAAGTCGTCCCACTGGATGCCTTGCGTCATGCGATAGCCCATGGCGCAGACTTCGGCGTCGACGACGAACTTTGCGATCGAGCAGTGCATGCCGGCTTCATTCCAGCCAGCCGAATGCCAAATGTAGTTTGCGCCTGACATCAGCACGGCCATCATCGTCATCGCACTTTCATAGCCAGCTTGCGCATCGAAGATCTTGGCGCCGCCAAGCAGGTTGGAGGTACGCCAGGGGACGTTGTAGCGGCGAGCCATTTGGCCGATCATGAAGTTCATGAGCGAGATTTCCGGCGTTCCCGCCATCGGCGCTCCCGATTGCATCGAGACGGTCGACAGGTAATGCCCATAGATCGCAGGGCAGCCCTTGCGTACCACCTGCGTGTAGGCGAGTGCCGAAAGCGCCTCCGCATTGAGCTGCGCAACTGCCGCTGCGGTGGAGGCTGGCGTGTTCGCGCCGCCGAGAACGAAGGGCGAGCACAACACGGGTTGATTGCGCCGGCAGAAAGCACGCATGCCGCCCAGCATGACCTGGTCCCACACCAGCGGCGAATTGCCGTTGCAGTTTCCGGTGGTCACTGCATGCTTCTCGAGGAAGCCTTCGCCGAAAAGGATCTCGCACATATCGAGTACGTCCTCGGCGTTCTTGGGCGAGGTGGTCATGCCCATGAATATCTTGTCGGAGTGCTTTATTGACGAATAGGTGATGTGCAGGTGCCGATGCGCGACAACAATGTCCATTGGCTCGACGATGTGGTGCGCCGATGAATGCAGCGCCGGCATCATGTGCGCAAGCTTGTGGAAGGTCCCAAGGTCCGCGATCGTCGGGCCACGTCTGACGTCATCGAGGTCGCGCATGTAAGGCGCGCCGGTCATCGGCACGAAGATGGATTTGTCGCCTCCGAGCTCGACATTCTTCGCCGGATCCCGCGCGAAATATTCGACATTGGGGGGAATGGTCTTGATGAGCTCCATGATCAGACCGCGATCGAGATGAACGCGGTCATCCGCGAACACGTCCGCTCCGGCTCTCTTCCAGTCCTCAATCGCGATCGGATCGCGAAACACCACACCTACTTCTTCCAGGATCGCGAGAGAAGCCTCGTGAATGCGTTCAACCTGCTCGGCATCCATCGGCTCTATCACCGGCAGGTCCCGCTTCAGCGTGGGCAACATGTCGACCTTTGGCGCCGTACGGATCGTCCGCCGCGCTTCCCGCCCTCCTCTACGAGAAAGTAGTAGTTGAGCGGTCATGCCGGCCTCCAAAGAAAAAGCGGTGCGGGCCCGTGTGGACCGGCCCGAACTATTGCCGGAGGGGGTCGATTTGACCTACTGCAAAAGTCTCACGCGTCTGTTGACTAAAGCGCTACGGCACTCGGGCACTTCGACCATGCGGCTCTCGTCGGAGGCAGTTTCGTGGGGGCAGAAGCGGTCGCCGACTGCGCCTATTCGGTTTTGCGGTTCCAGAGGAAGAAGCGACTCCCGCCGAAGGCAACGTCACAGGAAGAGTGACGAGGCGCCTCCGCAATAAAGTCAATCGGGAGGCTATTTTTTTGCGACGACGAGCTTCTGCGGTTCCGTGCTAGCAGGTTTTTGCTTGGGATGTGGTGGGAGACCCTGCCAATGTTCTGAACCAATGCCCGAAATTTCAGCGGCTTGGCTCGATAGTAACAATCCGCATAAGGCAAAAATGGAAGACTGGGGGGAATGAGATATTGAAGTGATGCAGCACATTCCAACTTGACCTGACGCGTCACCGTATCTGGCTCAACGTCAAAATAGATGGCTCGCCTGACGCTCGAAGTTGCGCATCTGCGACGAACCCTCGGAAAAGCCGCTCATCCTGCATGTAGTCTAACTTTCGGCCCTTCCTGCCCGAAGGCCCGGTCAAGCCACCCCTTTGATTTAAGGCCGCGGTAATTCCGCGGACAACGCGCACTAGGAGTCCTGAAAATGGCAGCGTCGCTTACATTCTTCCCCGTCGATAACGGGGACATGGCCCTCATCAAGCTTGATAACGGCCAGCATATCCTCGTCGATATCAACATCCGCGCAACTGCGGACGATCCGGACGATGACACCTACGATGTCGCTGCCGATCTGAAGGAACGGTTGCCGCGCGATGACCAAGATAGGCTATATGTCGACGCGTTCCTGCTGTCCCATCCGGACGGGGATCACATTACAGGTCTGAGCAAGCACTTCTATCTCGGACCCCCGGAGGACTTCCCTGAGGATAACGAAGACGACCTAATCCTCATTAGGGAGATGTGGTCGTCCCCGATCGTGTTCCGGCGCGCCAGCGCCAACCACAAACTCGGCGACGAAGCGAAGGCTTGGAAGAAGGAGGCACGCCGTCGGGTCGCCCTTTATCGCGAGATCGGCTCCGACGTCGGCGACGGCGATCGCATCCTCCTGATGGGCAAGGATAAGGACGGCAAGACCGACGATGTGATGGACATCGTCGTCGGGCAGTACGAGATCATCACCCGAGTTAACCAGGGCAAAGAAGGCCAGTTCGAGGGACGACTGCTGGCGCCGATGGTGGTTGAGGACGACGACGAGGACCTGATTGACCTGCTCGAGAAGAACAACTCGTCGGTCATCGTTCGCTTTTCCATCGCCGGCGACGGCAACAAGGACATGTGCCGGTTCCTGACTGGTGGCGACGCCGGCGTCGCAATCTGGGAGCGGCTCTGGAACACCCTTGAGGAAGAAGGCAATACCGACTGGCTCAGCTACGATGTCATGGAGACGCCGCACCACTGTTCGTGGCGAACCCTGAGCTATGACCGCTGGTCGAAACTCGGCGAGAACGTCAAGGTCTGCGAGGAAGCCCGCAACGCCCTCTCGCAGATCCGCGATGGCGCCGTGATTGTCGCCAGTTGCAAGCCGATCAAGAAGGACGATTCCAATCCCCCGCACGAGCGGGCGAAACGGGAATATGTCTCCATGGTCGAGGGCGAAAGCGATCGGTTTATCTGCACCACCGAATATTCGGCGAACGAAGACCGCGCGCTGGAATTCAAAATCTACCACGCCGGGACGGCAAAGAAACTCGCGATGACAGCTAAGAAGACGGCGGCAGTGGTGGGCGTCAGCGGTATCGCGACGGCCGCGAGGGCCCACGGCCGCAAATGACCGCGCAGCAATTCGAGCGACACGCACAGCAGTTTGCGCGTGTCGCCGCCGACCATCGGCAGTGCGCGGAGGCGGGCATCATCGGCGTGGCCGACGATCATGCCCGCGTTTATGTCGTGCTCAGTGTCGAGATGCCCCTGCCCTATGCGTCCAAAGGGTCAAGCCCGAACGGCGTGAAGCTGCAGGAACGTGTCGAAATCCGCATCGCTGCCGACTACCCTTGGAAGAGTCCCTCGTTCTTTCTCCGGGAAGATTTTCCCCGTGACCTGCCGCATTTGTCGGCTGGCGGCGGAAAGTCGTTGCCGCGGCCTTGTCTCGTCGACGGTTCGATCGACGAGTATTTCAGCAGCTTTGGGCTAGTCGAGATTGGAATCCTTCAGGTGCTTTCGCAGATGGCGGTCTGGCTGGCCAAGGCCGCCGTCAACGGGCTGATGGATCCCGAGCACGGTTGGGAACCGGTCATGCGGCACGACCTAGACGACGTGGCGGTGGTTGACCCTGCGGCCGTCCGCGGCCGGGTCGGACGCGACGCCGGCGCGGTCTGGCTGAGATCCGATTTTTTCCGGTATCGATCAGGACAGGGTCGCCTCAGCGGGGACGAAGTCTACCTAACCATCAATGAGGAACTGGCGGCCTCCGTTGGCAAACTCGGCACCTTCCCCTTCGACATCAACGTGTCAGCTGCCGGTCATCCGTATGGGAAGACGATAACTGCGGTGTTCTGGGCCGCCGATAACGTCATTGCCAAAACGATCTTTCCAGAGACCATCGAGACGCTGGAGGACCTCGCCGCCAGAGCTAAGGAATTCGGTTTCGGCCCCGCTTTTGACGCTTTCTTGCGCCGGTTGGAAGAGCGATGGGAATCCGCCACATGGACGAGCCAAGGATCTCTGCCGATCGGAGTGATCTTTTGTGCGCGGCGGCCTTTCAAACTGATTGGCCGCGATTCGGGCATAGAGCTGCTGCCCTACATCTTCGACGTGTCACCACGGAAAAAAAGGGAAAACCTCTATGAGGGCCCAAGCGGCCGCCGTGCTGTCGCCGCGCGCCAGGTCGACAAGGTGTCCTTAACGTTGTTGCGGACGGTGTCGGCGTCGGCAGACCTCGGCAAGATCGCATTGATCGGGTGTGGCAGTGTGGGCTCGAAGGTGGGCCTGCATCTCGCGCGCGCCGGCGCAACGATTACAGCACTTGTCGACAAGGGCATCTTGCAGCCGCACAACATGGCGCGGCACGCGTTGGTAAGAGACGTCCTGCCGCTGGCCAAGGCAACCGAACTGGCATCGGAGTTGTCGAAGCTCGGCCAGAAGCCTCAAGTTTACTTGGATGATGCCGCCCGGGGGTTGGCGCAGGCCGCAAATCGCACGAAAATCGCGCCGGCAGGCACGAACTCAATCGTAAATACGACGGCGTCGCTCCTTGTAAGGGACGCCCTGTCCATAGTCCCGCCCGCGGATTTTCCCGCCCGTGTGACCGAGATCGCGCTGTTTGGGAGAGGAAAAGGCGCTTTTGTGCTGCACGAGGGACTGGGCAGAAATCCCACGCTGGCCGACTTGGAAGTCGAACTTAGCGCCAAGGCCACAGAGGTCGAAAGTGCTTTGCTGTTCGATGAAAAGTTTGGCCTTACCGAGATCCAGATAGGTGATGGCTGCGGTTCGCTGACCATGCCTATGACCGACGCGCGCCTTTCGGCCATGTCGGCGGCGGCCACTGAGGTGCTCGCAGATTTTGTCAGCCAGGACGCCGGCGGCGGCATCATCGCCGTCGGCACCCAAGACGCCAATTCGCCGACGACGACTTGGAGGTCGTTCGCCGTGCCGACGATGATCACGGTTTCCGTCGACGGCGCCGACTGGACCCTCAAGATTTCCGCCGACGTTGATAGACGCATCAGGGAAGAAATTGCCGTCTATCCACACGTCGAGACGGGAGGTTTAATGGTCGGCGCGTGCAGCGCCCGCACCAAGACGATTACAGTCGTCGACCTTCTGCCGGCACCGCCAGACAGCCAGCGCTCCAGCTCGCTGTTCGTTCTTGGCAAGCAGGGCCTCAAGGAGGCGGTGATGGAACGGCATCTCAAGAGCGGCAAGCGCCTGCTCGACGTGGGCACGTGGCATAGCCACCTCGCCGAGCAGGGCCCGTCGCCAACGGACTGGTGCACGGCAAAAGACCTCGCTGGCGAGCGATCCCCGCCCGCCGTCCTACTTATCGCAACACCCAGCGGGTATTGCAGCATCGTTCATGACCCCTCTAGGTGAACCATGGATTTTTTGGACACTTATTCAATAAAGGCTCGGCTCTTTCCGGCTTTGATCGCCGTTCTCCCTGCATTTGTTCTTTTCCTCCTTGCAGGGTCATGGAAGGATCCGGGGCTGCCAGAAGCCATGACAGCCTTGGGCATAGGTGTCTTGTTCTACGCCATGGCGGATCTCGCGCGCAGAGCAGGCCGGCATGTGCAGCGAAAGCTATTCAAGGAATCAGGTGGTTTCCCCGCAAACACCGAACTTAGCCATCTCGATACGACTTTGGATTCCGGCACGAGGGACCGGTTCCGCAACTTTCTCGCAAGACAGATAGGCAAGACTGCGCCGACGCGCGAGTCAGAAGTCGCTGACCCGGCCGGCGCCGCCCAGTTTTACGTGGAGTGCTATAACTACATGCGGAACAACACCTACGACACCGAACGCTTCCGTGTCCTTTTCAATGAAAACATCAGCTACGGCTTTAGAAGGAACCTCTACGGCTTGAAGCCATACGGCATTGCCATCAACCTGCTGGCGGTTTTGGCCGCATATGGGCTGTATCGTTACCAGCCGCCCTTTGCTACGCTCAGTCAGGGAAAGATTTTCATCCAGGGCGGCTTCGCGCTCTTCCACGCGCTTTACTTCATTTTTGCGGTGACCAGAGGTACCGTTCTGGACGCGTCGAAAACCTATGCCCGTCAGCTTACGATGTGTTGTGACGTGCTTATACGAGAGACAACAGCATAGCCGGGTTTGATGGGCGATCTTGCGGTTGGATCTCACTGGTAGCTAGACGTCGGGCAAAGGCTGCCAGTCTGCCGGCGCCTTATCGCGCTTCATCACTTCGATCGCGGCGGCGACTGGCCTGGCCTCGCCGTGGTTCTGGCAATCCTTATTGATCGCATCAACAGGCGATTTAGCGAGAAAGTTGATCCGACAGCCTGACAAAGAGAGGACTTCGCCTGTTTATGGAATCGGTAGCGGCAACTTTTTGGTACGGCCGCCGTCGATGACGTAGACCTGACCGGTCACGAAGGCACTCTCTGCCGAGGCAAGCCAGACTGCAAGATTTCCGACATCAGTGGGTTCGCCAAGACGCCCCACCGGATGCATGGCGAGCAGTTCTCTGCGGACGCGGGAGCTGTCGGCCATGCTGTCGATGTAGACCTCGCTGAGATCAGAATTGATCCAGCCCGGTGCAATGGCATTGCACCGGATTCCCTCGTGCCCATGATCGACCGCAACCGCTGCTGTGAATCCGTGAATCCCCGCTTTCGAGGCCGAATATGCAGGATGTCCCGGGTTGGACGCCAGGCCTTCGATTGAGCCGATATTGATGATACTTCCTCCACCTCGCTCCCGAAGATGTGGCATTACTGCCTTTGCCAGCAGGAATGGAGCCTTGAGATTGACGTCCATCATCCGATCCCAGTCCGCCTCGGTCATTTCCTCGACGGTCTTCTCGAACATGACCCCGGCGTTGTTCACCAAGATGTCCAGGCCACCAAAGCGTTCGACAATAGTCTCGACGGCTGATCGAATGTCGTCGGAATTTGCGAGATCCGCCTTCACATAGATCGTTCGATCATCAAGCAACGCCTCAGGCGGCGAATTTCTCTGCACAATGGCAACTCTCGCTCCCTCTCCCACAAACCGCTGTGTGATACCAGCACCGATACCCCGTCCGCCGCCTGTGATGATTGCAATCTTGCCGGCCAGTCTGTCAGCCATGGGTGCCCTCAATAGACAGGCTTTGCGCCGTTCACTTCGACCGCCGAGCGTGCGATGGAGCGGGCGGCGTCGGAACATAGGAAGAATACCACGTCAGCTATGTCTTCTGGCTCGGCGATCCGGCCTAGCGGCACCGTGTTGTTGGGCTCCGCTATGGCTGTGCCAGGATTGAAGCCGCGCCGGGCAAAACCGGTGCGTAGCATCGGGGCGCTCACTTCATTGGGGCACACGGCGTTGACCCGTATTCCATCACCTGCATGGTCGCGGCCAAGACATCTTGAAAACGCGGCCACGGCTGCTTTGCCAAGGCAGTGCGCTGCGTGCCCAGTCCCGGGATAAAGCTCCCAGCAGGATGCGACGTTCACGATCGCGCCGCCGCCATGGCCCTTCATGTGGCTTATAGCTTTCCGGCAAGTATGGGATATCGATGTCAGGTTAATCTCGAACGTCCGCTCCCAATCGTCGTCGGTCGCCTGGAGAATGTCTCCTGGCGTGATTATTCCGGCGTTGTTGACGAGCACGTCCAGGCGCCCTGTGGCCTGGACGGAATACTCGATCAAATCCTCGCAATAGCCATTGTTTCTGAGGTCTCCGGCCTTGCTCCAGACATTCTGTCTGGTTCGGTTGAGTTCGGCCTCGAGCTTGTCCAGGCCAGCCTGTTCGGTATCGCCCGCAACCACTCGAAAGCCCTTCGCAACGAACTGTCTGGAGATCGCTTGCCCGATGCCTCCCGCCGCGCCAGTTATGACCGCAGTTTTCTTCTCAATGCCAGTCATAGCTCAAGCCATCACCAAAGGGATAATTCGGTTCATAATCTCTGAACGGCTGCGGAAGACCAGTGGGGCAGCCCTGCAAAAGTCTCACCCCCTTGTTGAGTTGCTGAGCGCAGACATCGCCCTGTATATGCTACGCTGCAGCCGCGTCGGACATTGATTGGACAGCGTCGCAGATCGCGAAGCATGGTTCGTACACTTTTGCTATGTTCCGCCGCACATGGGTTGGGGATCGCAGCCATAGTCAGTCGAAACGCAGGCTATCGCGTCGCCTTGCAAATGGTTTTCCGACACCTTGAGCATTGCTTGCTCTATTTGTCGCGCGGCGCGATTATCGAAGTGTTTGGAGCTTGAGATGGTTCGCCGCTATTACGACCTGCCGTCCCTGACTGCTTTGGCTGTTTTCGAGGCGTCTGCCCGGCACCTGTCATTCAAATTGGCTGCTGCGGAACTGAACGTTACTCCTGGCGCCGTCAGCCGACAGATCAAAGCGATCGAGGACGAACTGGGGGTTCCGCTGTTTACCCGATTGGGAACTGGTGTGGCGCTGACAAGCGCCGGCGAAGACCTCTATGGCGTGTTGGCCAGCGGTTTTTCGCGGGCCGCAGACATCGTCCGAAATGTGAAACGCGGCGACCGTTCCAAGAACGTCACGCTGGCGTGCACGGACGCCTTCGCGTCGACGTGGCTGATCCCGCGGATGCCGGACTTCTGGACACGGTACCAGGATATTGCCGTTGACCACCTTATCTCGGACAATCCTCGCGATTACCGCCGCGCCGAGGTCGAATTGCGCATTCGCTACGGGTTCGGATCGTGGTCGAATGAAGATGCTGAGCTCCTTTTCGATGAAACAATCTACCCGGTATGCGGGCCGGGGTTTGCAAGCAAGCATCGCGATGCAACGGCGGAGTCGTTGGCCGACCTCCCCTTGCTGCATGTTGATTGGGTGGATCCCGACTGGGCTGGCTGGGACGAGGTCTTACGGCGCGCGGGGGTCTCGCATGGGCCGACCCGCGGTCGGCGCTTCGGCAAGTTCTTCGTGGCACTTCAGGCCGCTCAAGCCGATCAAGGGGTGGCTGTTGGGTGGCACCGCCTTGTCAAGGCGCAGATTGACGAAGGGAAACTTGTCAGACTGACGGATCTTGAGCTCCCAGCCCCTGGCAGCTACTATCTCACCTGGTATGAAAATCGCACGCTTTCCCCTGCCGCCCAGAGCCTCCGTAGCTGGATCCGGGAAGCGGCGGCGCAAGAACGAGAAAGCTAAAGCTCCTTGCCGGCGCGCTTCTGCATCGCCCACAGCTTCAGCGGCGCTCCGATCGACATCAGCGGTTCTGGATAAAGCCGAACCGGGGCTGGCTCGTTCAGGGCGTCTGCAAGCATTGGCTCGTTGCTGCCGACTGCGAGATCGGCAGCCAGCATCCCATAGAGGGTGCCCTGCACCGTTCCCAGGCCATTGCAGCATCCAGCTACGAAGACTCTGTCTTCAATTTCGCCGAATGCGGGCGCGGAATTGAGGGAGAGACACAAGTGGCCTCCCCAGCGAAATTCCATCGGTACTTCACCCAGCATCGGGAAGCGCGCGTTGAACGATCGATCATGCACAGCGCCGATCCGACGGATCTGCCTCTCACTGGTGGACATGTCCGGATTATATGTGAAGGTATTGCGGACGACGATCCGGTCGCCGATCCTTCGGATGGTTGATCCCATCGGGTCAGCCGGGATCAAGCCCCAATGCGGTTTGCCGCCCAGAGCTGCCTGTTCATTCTTGGAGAGAGGCCTTGTCATGCTGGCGTAGGTGAACACATGCATCAGGCGCTTCTTGAAGAAACCAAAGCTTTCGAGATGACCGTTGACAGTCAGTATCAACCGCGGTGCGGTGATCTCGCCCTCAGCCGTCTTGGCAGTGTGTAGTTTGCCAGTCTGCAAAGATGTGACGGGCGAATTCTCGAATATCTGCACCCAGCGAGATAAACCTTCGGCAAGCCCACGGATGAAGCCGGCCGGCTGTGCCATCACCGTCCCCGGCGTGAAGGTGCCGCCGACGAAGAAGTCGGTTCCGGTGATTTCCTTCAACTGCGGCCCGTCGAGCCGCTCGAATGGCTCCCCTAGCCCCGTCAGGTGCTTTTCGAATTCGCCCAGGACAGCAACACCGTGGTCGGTTGCAGCTCCATGGTACTTGCCGGCCCGAACGAAGAACTTCTGCAACCCGTATTCGTCCGCCGCCGAACCAGAGAATTCGATCGCGGCCCGGTTCATACGGATGCGCTTGCGGTCGTGGTCTTGGCTTCCACCGTAATGCTCACTACCGAGCTCATGCGGAAGATCGATCATGAAGCCGGAGTTGCGCCCGGCAGCACCCCAGCCGACGCGCTGCGCGTCGACCACCACTATGCGCTCGTTCGGCACCAGTTGTGAGAGGCGCCGCGCGGCCGCCAAGCCAGCAAACCCAGCTCCTACAATGAGCCAGTCCGCTTTGTGACGGCCGCGCAGCACCTCTGGTGCCTTGGGAGGCGGCAGAATACCGTACCAGCCCGGCATGGATTTGTCCGCAGGCGTGCGGACAGCCTTATGATCGCTCATCGGTGCGAGCAGGCTAGTCTACCGAACGCGAGACGTTAGGATCGGAGATGTCCGCCCAGATCGTCTTGAGTTCGGTATATTGGTCGTGGGCATGCAATGACTTGTCTCGTCCCCCGAAGCCAGACAGCTTGAAGCCGCCGAAGGGAGTCGAGACGTCTCCTTCGCCGTAGCAATTGATGGTCACCGTCCCGGCGCGAATATCCCTTGCGATGCGATGTGCTTTGCCGAGGTTGGCGGTAAAAATCGACGCTGCAAGCCCGTATTGCGTATCGTTGGCGACCCGAAGCGCCTCGTCAGCATTGGCCACCTTGATTACCGACAGCACAGGACCGAAAATCTCTTCCCGCGCAATCGCCATTTCGGGCGTGACATCGTCGAATACGGTCGGCTCGATGAAGTAACCTTTGCCGTGCTTGTGGGCATTTCCGCCCGCCACGACCCTGGCGCCTTCCGCCCGCCCCTTCTTGATGTAGCCCATAATGCGGTCGAACTGTTCTTTCGACACAATGGCGCCCAGCCGATTGCCCGGGTCCAACGGCTCGCCCAAAGGCCATTCCTTGAGCTTGTGAAGGACGCGTTCCACCAAGCGGTCCTTGATCTTCTCATGGACGATCAGGCGGGAATTGGACGAGCAGTTCTCGCCCATGTTCCAGAAGACACCCTGAGTGACGTGCTGTGCGACAACGTCCAAATTCTCGGCGTCATCGAGGACGATGCAAGGGTTCTTCCCGCCGCATTCGAGCACGATGCGCTTGAGGTTGGACTTGGCGGAATATTCCAAAAACTTCCGGCCGATATCGGTCGAACCGGTGAAGGCGACCATATCGATGTCCTCATGCATACCAAGCGCCTTGCCGGTGATCTCGCCGGGGCCGGTGACGATCTGCAGGACACCTCGCGGCAACCCGGCCTCATGCGCCAACTCCGCAATGCGAAGCGTGGACATGCTGGTCTGCTCAGCCGGCTTGACAATGACGGAGTTGCCCGTCGCAAGTGCCGGACCGATCTTCCAGGCAAGCATCAGGATCGGGAAATTCCAGGGCAGAACGCAGGCTACCACGCCCAGCGGCTGGCGCACGATCATCGAAACGACGTCATCGCCAGAAGGCGACGTCTGACCGTAGAGCTTGTCGGTGGCTTCCGCGTGCCATTCCAGGCAGTGCAGAGCCTCAGGGATGTCTATCGTTTCGACGTCGTAGATAGGCTTGCCACTTTCGAGCGTCTCAAGCACGGCAAGCTCATGGGCATTTCGCTCCATCAGCTTGACGAGGCGCCGCAGAACGCGCTTGCGCTCGCTCGGATGCGCACGCGACCAGGCGCCCGATTCAAATGCCAGCCGTGCTTTCTCGACAGCAAGATCGACATCGGCCTGACCACAGGAGGCGATCCTTGCAATCACCTGCCCCGTCGCCGGATTGATGGTTTCGAAAGTGTCGCCCGATTCCGCCGCCCGCGCCATGCCGTCGATCACCGCGTTTGTCGGCAGCGGCAGGCTGACAGCCAGGTTCTTGTACTCATCACGCGTTAATAGCGATGACATTCTCGGAAGCCCTCTTTTGGGATTTTGCAGTGATGGACGCGATGACTGCCTTAAGGGTGCGGATCGTCGACTCGAGTTCCCGCTTCTGTTCGTCGCCGAGTGCCCGCATCGGCCGGCGCACAGGCCCAGCCGGTAATCCGGCCAATTCGCACCCGAACTTGATGCTCTGGACGAACTTGCCGCCTTGTTCGAGAAGCCTCATCAGAGGCAGAAGCGCCGACATGATCTGCCGGCCCTTTGTGAAGTCCTTCTCGATCACGCAGGCTTCGTACAGCGCGAGATGCTCAGCCGGCAGGCAGTTCCCAGCTCCACAGACCCAACCTCTGGCACCCCAGGCGAAGAATTCAAGCGCCTGATCATCCATGCCGCA
The DNA here is from genome assembly GCF_014843825.1 of Mesorhizobium silamurunense. Classification (GTDB taxonomy): domain Bacteria; phylum Pseudomonadota; class Alphaproteobacteria; order Rhizobiales; family Rhizobiaceae; genus Mesorhizobium; species Mesorhizobium silamurunense. The sequence continues at coordinate 7,428 of NZ_JHQR01000204.1, read as the reverse complement.
GAACAGGTCGATATGCGGATAATCACGAGCCAGTGCGTGCAACTGGTTCATGCTGCCGCTGGATTCCTTGATGGCACAGAAATTGGAGCTGCGGCCGACTCGGTCCAGGAACTCGAGATCCATCATCGTGCCGGTACGTCCGGGATAGTTGTACAGCATCACCGGTAAATTGGCGGCCTTGTCGATCGCAAGCGCATGATTGGCAAGTTCGAGCTGCGTGGGAACAGCGTAGTAAGGCGAGCCGATCAGGATGCCGTCGTACCTCAGGTCCTTTGCAACCAGCGCATATTCAATGCAGTCCTCAGTGCGAATGGCGCCGACGCCGGCGATCAGGGGCGCCTTCCCCTTCACCACGCTCCTGGCAAGCTTAAGCAGGCTGACACGTTCGTCGCGTGACTGGGCGTAGTACTCGCCTGTTGTGCCACCGACGATAATACCGTGAACGCCTGTCGCGACCAGGTGCTCGACCATGACGCAGAACCCGTCACGGTCGATCGATCCGTCCGCATGAAAGGGCGTTGTGACGGGCGGAATAACGCCTTTGAACGACATCTGCCTCGCTCCAATGTGGGCTACAGGTCAGTGTTATATGCAAGCTGAGGGGCGGGAACAGCGGAAATAAAGTCACCTGGCAGGCAACTTTTTTGCGGTTCTGGTGCGCTGAGCGAGGACGACCAAATGCTGCTCGAAGCGCATGCAACCCGGTGTGAACCAAATTAGCAGCAGTCGTCGTCTGGTGGCGAAACGGCCCTACGACTTAGATTGATAAGCGATGCCCCACTACCACTCGCAGCCAAAGACAGGACGAGCCCTTCTCCACTCGTCGGGCATTCATTGTATTAGCAGTAGCGAGGAAACCTTCACTGGATTTGTCTCACATGGATTTCTCTTTCCGCCAATTCGTTGAATGCACTTTAGTTTTATGTCTGATTTTGCCGCGTGGCCGCAAGCCCCTTGATCATTCGAGTCCGCTGGCGCACCAGCAGATCGCGCCCGGAACAGAACGCGGATCCTGCTGCGATTATTCCATCAGTCTGACGCCACATGCCGCATGGAGAATAAATGCGGCCTCGGCACTCACGGCAGCGCGTCCTGATCAAGTATCGTGATATACTTGTCGACCTTTCGATCTGAGATCGAACAGTTCAAGAACGATGTACTTGATTCTTTCTTTCTCGATCCTCGCGATCCAGAACGTGTTGACTAGGATTGAGACCGGAGTGGCCACGCCGATGACGTAAGCAAGCTGCACCTCGTAGACTCCGCAAGTCTGCTAGCCACGATACTCTACGCAACGTCCTGGGCCGCATAGCCGAGCGGTCAACTTTGGATGGGTCGTTGACCGGAAAGACGACCGGACATGAAGGGAGTACTTCGGAACTTTGAGAGAGGAACTCGGGGCGCTCGTGAACGCGCAGCATTTGTTGCACGGCTGGTCGACCTGAAGCGTATCGAGCAGGCCGAAACAGAACAATCTAATCCGGGACTGACGCCAGGGTTGTCCTCAAGATAATTGCCAATATCTGCATGATTTTTACTGTATAATTCTTAACTCCTAGGGGCATTGGTGGTCCAGCTCTCTTTGACGGCAAATCAATTATCAATGCGAGACGCGTCACTTGTAAGGGGAACGAGACCGGCCAACTTCTGATCCAGCGACGATAACCTCGACCAACGCAGGCATGCACTCGTGAAATCCCGGGGATGTTCCTAGCCTAGTTTCCGTCCATAAACGTGCGTATTTCTCAGCGTTTACAAGATCTTGTGCTGACCTGAACGGCGCCTTTGACGGGCATGGACCGGATCAAGAGCACTAATTGTCGACAAGATGGTGTCATCGGCACGATCAGGCACACGCCACCGTGGGCGGCGTTTGCCGGCTGAGACAGCAGCAATGCCGAGTTAGGATCAGGTTGACTGGAGGCGAGTGAAGAGGACGAGGTTGTAAGCCACGACCGAGGACCAGACGTAGGTCTTGAAGTGGTCAAGTCCGCGCCAGGTGCAGCGTGCCAAGCCGTAAGCGCGTTTGAGGCAAGAGATGCCAGCTTCGATGCCGGCACGGAAGTTGCGTAGCTTGCGATAGACCCACTTGCTTCTGACCATGTCCTCGATCCGGAGGTCGGCTTTCTTGTGGAAGGCCATGTCGGAGACGGCCCACGCCTTCGCCGTGGCCAGGTTGTTGCGCGTGGCGAAGCCGCCATCGGCCGCCGCTTGCCGCGGCGCTTGCCCATAGAAGGCGATGCGGCGCTCCAGCATCGGCAGCAAGCGGTCACTGTCGGCCGGGTTGCCTGCTTCGATCACCAGATCGAGGATCAGGCCGCTCCTGCCGGTGGTCAGGTTGAGTTTGTGGCCGTACTCGGTGTCGCGGCTGCCTTTGACGATGATATCGGCATGCGGCTCGACGGCTGACCAACTTCTCGCCGGCCGGCACCGGCTCGCCGGCCAACCCCCGCCGCTCGCTCTGTCTGATGATGCGTTCGATCATCGGCCGATAGTGACGAACCTGGAGCTGCCACAGTGCGATGAGCGGAGTGCTCGCCATGGCCAATCGCTCGGTCGCCTGCTTCAGATAGGCCAAGGTCGTGCGGGTGATTGCGATCAACTCGCGGTAGAGATGGACCCGATTGGGTCGACCGCGCGTGAACTGGATCTTGCGGGCGCGCTTCTTGGCTGCCCGGCAATGATCGCGCCATGATGAACCGGAGCCGCCGACCAAGGTATCGGCCCGCTTCAGAAGGCGTACCATGACCCGCACTGCATCCCAAAGCAGGCTGCTGTCGCTCGGCTCGTGCATGAGTGCCGAGGTCGCGGTGCTGTCCAGCCGCACGACCGTGCCGTCTTCGAGCTTCGCCTCCCGAGCGGCCGACAGCAGTGTCCGATTGATCTGTTCCCAAGTCTCGGGCCGGATCGCGCTAATCGTCTTTTGTAGCACCGACTTCTGTGGGCTCCACGACCATGGCAGGCGGGCAAAGGCGCGAAACGAGGCGGAGTCCTCAAGGTGGAACGCCAGTTCCTGGTAGCTCAGTTGCCTGTACTGCTTGAGGATCGCGCAGCGCAACACCGCTTCGCCCGGCAAGCCCTGCCGCCCGGTGGCCTTGACGCCGACCCGAACCAAATCGCGGGCCACCATACCGAGCAGATCGCGATGCTCGTCCAGCCATTGCGACATCGCCTTCAACTCGTGGCCGATCTCGTGCGTGGCGAAAACATCGAATATGCTGGCTTGGACGGTGCGTTCTTGGCGCATTGTCGGCTCCGGCGGTGGCAGGTTTTGGACTCAGTGGCATGATCCAAGATACCTGAAACCGCCGGACCTTGCTCCCGCAAAGCTACGATTCATTCAATAAAATCAAATATTTGCCGTTTGTGGATGGAAACTAGCCTAAAGCATTTGGAAAAGTGCGGTGCCGACGTGAACCCAATTGCTCACCAGCGGCAGCCATGTGCCTTCGATAAATCGCTTGGCACGATCAACTCTCAGTATGAGGTGGTACTTGGTGGGTAAGGCACCGATATGGGTCGCAAAAAAGACGTTCGAGCTGACGCCTCGAAACGCCTATCCGCTTTCAGCGGCTCAAACGTTGGGAGTGGAAACTCTATGTTCTCCTCCATGCTCTTTATCGCGGCGGCAAGGCTTTCGCTCGCGGCCTGAGCGACTTGTCTGAGGGCTCGGACTGCGACGCAGACCCTCCAGCGTCGCATTCCGACAGGCTCGCGGCGGCTGCGCGGCAGGAACGGCCCCATAAGGCACGTGCGCGAGCGGCTCACATCGCCTTTCTGAACTCTAGCAGGCTGTTGAAAAAGTGGCTCGCAGCGAGGCTGTGAGCGTGATTCAGTGTCTCCGGAGAGATTCGGAGAACGAGGCATGCGCGGCGGAGACGAACGGTCTGGCGAACTGTTCAGTTATGTTGATCTCGAGGCTCGGGTGCGGCGCGATCATCCGTTGCGCCGCATTCGGGCGATTGTGAACGAGGCGCTGGCAGCGGCGGAGCGGGACTTGGCGGCGCTGTATTCGCCGATGGGGCGGCCTTCGATGCCGCCGGAAAAGCTGCTGCGAGCGATGCTGCTACAGGCGTTCTACTCGATCCGCTCGGAGCGGCTTTTGATGGAGCGGCTGGAATACGACCTTCTGTTCCCCTGGTTCGTCGGCATCGGCGTCGATGACGCGGCCTGGGACCATTCGGTGTTCTCAAAAAACCGCGACCGGTTGCTGGAAGGTGATATCGCGGCGAAATTCTTAGGCGCAGTGCTGGCGCAGCCTAGGGTGAAGAAGCTTCTGTCGACCGACCACTTCTCGGTCGATGGCACACTGATCGAGGCGTGGGCATCGATGAAGAGCGTCAAACCGAAGGACGGCCCAAGCGGTGGTCATGGCGAACCGCCGGCTGAAGGGGGCGGGCGCAATGCCGAAGCGGACTTCCATGGCCACAAGCGTTCGAACGACACGCATGCCTCGACCACCGATCCGGATGCCAGGCTCTACCGAAAGGGGCAAGGCAAGGAGGCCAAGCTATGCTTCATGGGACATGGCTTGATGGAGAACCGCCACGGCCTGCTGGTCGACGCCTGCCTGACACTGGCCGACGGACATGCTGAGCGGGTGGCCGCACTGCACATGATCGAACCTCGAGCGGAGCGGCCACAGGCGATCACGCTCGGCGCCGACAAGGCCTACGACGCGGAAGACTTCGTCAATGAGCTGCGCTCGATGAGGGTGACGCCGCATGTAGCGCAGAACACGAGCGGTCGCAGTTCCGCGATCGACGGGCGCACGACGCGGCATGGCGGCTATGCCGTCAGCCAGCGCATCAGGAAGCGCATCGAAGAGGCATTCGGTTGGGTCAAGGTCGTAGCCGGCCAGCACAAGACCAGGTTCCGCGGTCGCGACCGTGTCGGATGGGCCTTCACCTTCGCAGCCGCTGCCTACAATCTGGTGCGACTGCCAAAGCTCATGGCGGAGACCGGCTGATGGCCAAGGCTCCCGGCTTTGCCAAGGCCTTTGCCGGCCGCCGGCGCATCGTCGAGATGGATGTTTGGGATAACGACTTCCTCGATCTCGTCGAGGAAGCGCATCTGACATTCAAAGGCTCGGCGGATGGCGAGATCGCCTTCGGCGCACTCAAGGGCTTCCTCGATGTCCGATATGGCACCCGCGATGGCTCAGCCTGCGCGGAATTCTCATGGGAGGGGCATGATGAGAACGACCCAGCCTGTGGCCGCGGCTGGGTCGTCTTTGGAACTGCAGGCCGCCTCGTCGGCCACTTCTACATCCACAACACCGACGATTCAGGCTTCGTTTGCGAAAGAGCCTGACTTCTTCAACAGCCTGCTAGCGCCTGCAGCTCGAACAGGCGGCTATAAATGCCGCCCTTGAGACGGATCAGCGTGGCATGATCACCCTCCTCGATAATACGGCCGCGGTCAAATACAAGCAGCCGGTCGAGCTTGCGCACCGTCGAGAGCCGGTGCGCAATCACCAGCGTCGTCCTGCCGACCATCAGCCGCTCCATCGCCTTTTGGATAAGTACCTCCGACTCCGAGTCCAGGCTCGATGTCGCCTCATCAAGGATCAGGATCGGAGCTTTGGCCAGGAAAGCGCGCGCGATCGCAACCCGCTGACGTTCGCCGCCAGAAAGCTTCATGCCCCGTTCGCCGACCAGCGTGGCGTAGCCTTTCGGGAAGCGTCTAATAAACTCGTGCGCGCTCGCGAGCCGCGCCGCTTGTTCAATCTCTGCTTGGCTTGCGCCGGGGCGGCCGTAGGCGATATTTTCGGCGAGCGATCGATGAAACAAGATAGGGTCCTGCTGGACGATCGCGATCTGGGAGCGCAGCGAATCCTGAGCTACGATCGAGATATCCTGTTTATCGATAAGGATCCGACCATCGCTCAGGTCGTAAAGCCGCTGGATAAGCTTCACAAAGGTGGTCTTGCCGGAGCCGGACGGCCCGACCAGACCAACTTTTTCGCCCGGCTCAATAGAAATCGATAAGTCGCTGTAGAGCGGCGGTTGTTGCTTGCCGTATTGGAAATGGACATTCTCGAATTCGATCCTACCCTTTGCGATCCGGATTGGGCGCGCCTCCGGACGATCCGCCACCCCGAGCGGCTGGCCTTGGATTTTGACTAGATCCTGCATTTCGTTGACCGAGCGTTGCACGTTGCGCACATCCGTGCCCAGATTGCGCAAATAGCCCCGCAGCACAGAGACAGAGGTGAGCACAAATGCCATATCGCCCGGGCTCGCTTGGCCACGAGACCAAAGAAGCAGAGAATAGCCAATAATCGACAGCCATAGGCCTATCAGCGTGATATCCCGAGCCGTGCCAGCCATGATTGCACGCACCCAAGCTCGGCGCATTCGCCGTCGCCATTTGGCGATCACCCTCGCGAAGCGTTCATCTTCACGTAGCTCGCCGCCGAAGCTTTTGATCACTGCATTACAGCCGATCGCGTCCGCGATCACGCCGCCGAGCCGGGTGTCCCAGCAGTTGGCGAGGCTCGCCGCCGGCGCGACGTAGCGGAGCGACAACACGACCGTCAGGTAGGTATAGAGGACAGAACTTGAAGCGATAATCAGAGCCATTCCCGGCCAATACCAGCCGAGCAGTATCGCCGAACCGACCAGCATGATCAGCGAAGGAAATAACTCAAGGAATATCGTATCGTTGAGCACGACAAGCGCCGAAATACCGCGCATGATCTTGCGTACCGTTGAGCCGGCGAAGTTGTTGGCATGCCAGTCGGTCGAAAAGCGCTGAACGCGATGAAATGCTTCGCTCGCAATCCCCGCCGCCATGGTGAGTGTGAGATCGGTCACGCCGGTTAAGGCGACGTGACGCATGACGACGGCAACCAGAGTAAGCGCCATCAAAATCAACAAGGTACTGATCGCGACATTCCAGACAGTCTCCTCTGTGGCCACCCCCTTGGCAACGGCATCGACGAGTGTGCCACAGTAGACCGGTGTCAGAACGTCAGCCACCGTGGCCACAACCATCGCCGTCGTCACGATAGTAAGCCGCGTCGGCTGCCCCATCCAACGCTGAGCGGTGAAAGCAAGGACGCTAGGAAAAATGCTGCAGTCCGGATCTTTGCGGAAGCGATTCATAGTCCGTACGACCGCATCAAAACGGTAGCCCCCCGAAATGGAAACCAAAATGCGAGGAAGAGAACGTGTGTCTCACGCCGATATCTCACACGGGATCTTACAGGCTGCTTCCTTTAACCGCGATGTCCTCAGACATGGCGGTGACCTTAGCATTGTCAGTGATTTGCGGGCGCAAAGATCCTGCAAATTTATTGGAAGGTTTTGTTGCAAGTAAGATTGGCCAGCTGCTGGTCATGACCCGCTTCGCCGGAAAGGTCGCTTTGGTGACCGGCGCCAGTAGCGGCCTTGGGGCGGCAATCGCCGACCGGCTTGCCGGCGA
>NZ_JHQR01000189.1 GCF_014843825.1 Mesorhizobium silamurunense | reverse complement strand
TTCGTCGATGCCGAAGCGTGCCAGCACATCCGAAGGCTGGCGGTCGGCGACCGTCGGCGCCGCGGCAAGCGTCGGCGTGGCCTTCGAGAAGCGCGGCGCCGGCGCCGGGCGTTCGAGCTCGTCCGATTTCACAAAGCTTTGCCGGGCACGGCTCTGCGGATGGTTCCTGGCCTCGGTCAGCGACAGGACGGGAGCGACGCAGGCATCGGTCGGGCCAAAGACGTCGGCCCACTCGTCGCGCGTCTTCTCTCTGATCCTCGCGGCGATCACGGCACGCATCGCCGGCCACAACGTCCTGTCATATTGGCCGGGGACAAAACGCCGGTCGAGCGGCAACAGCCTGGCAAACTCGGCAAAGAACCGCGGCTCGAGGCAGCCGATGGCGACATGCCGTCCGTCCGCGGTCTCGTAAGCATCGTAGAAAGGCGCCCCGGAATCGAGCAGGTTCTCGCCGCGCCGGTCGCTCCAGAGGCCTGCCGCGATGAAGGCGTGGACGGTAGCCGCGAGCATCGATGCGCCCTCGACCATCGCGGCATCGATCACCTGACCTTCGCCGGTGCGCGAGCGCTGGAAGAGGGCGGCCAGCACGCCGGCAATCAGCATCATTGCGCCGCCGCCCTGGTCGGCGATGAGGTTGAGCGGTGGCACGGGCGGCGCTCCTTGCCGGCCAATGGCGTGCAGCAGGCCGGCATAGGCGAGATAGGTGATGTCATGGCCGGCGCTGCGCGACAGCGGTCCGTCCTGGCCGAAACCTGTGAGGCGGCCATAGATCAGCGCCGGATTGCGTTCGAGCACGATTTCGGGTCCGAGGCCCAGCCGCTCCATCACGCCGGGGCGAAAGCCCTCGATGAGGACGTCGGCCTTTTCCGCAAGACGCAGCAGAAGCTCCGGGCCCTCGGGGCGTTTCAGGTCGAGCCTGAGGATGGAGCGGCCATGGCGGTCGAGGTCGCAGGCGTCCGGCAAGGACAGAAGCGGCTCCCTGGCGTCCGCCCGCTCGATGCGCAGGACGTCAGCACCCATTTCCGACAGCATCAGGGCTGCGAGCGGCACCGGGCCGATGCCCGCCATCTCGATCACCCTGAGGCCAGCCAACGGCCCCGTGTTGTCGGCGGCTGTCAGCGGCGTGATCATTCCCTTTATTTGGGCGCCATGCGGATCGCGCCGTCGAGGCGGATGGTCTCGCCGTTCAGCATCTGGTTCTCGATGATGTGGAGCGCGAGCGCGGCATATTCCGAGGGTTCGCCGAGGCGGGGCGGGAAGGGCACCGAAGCGCCGAGTGAATCCTGAACCTCCTGCGGCATGCCGGCCATCATCGGCGTCTTGAAGATGCCTGGGGCGATGGTGCAGACGCGGATGCCAGAGCGGGCGAGATCGCGCGCCACCGGCAGCGTCATGCCGACGACGCCGCCCTTGGACGCCGAATAGGCGGCCTGGCCGATCTGGCCGTCATAGGCCGCGACCGATGCCGTGTTGACGATGACGCCGCGCTCGCCGCCGGAGAGCGGGTCGAGTTTCGCCGCCCGGTCGGCGACGAGGCGGATCATGTTGAAGGTGCCGATCAGGTTGATTTCGATCACCTTGCGGTACTGGTCCAGCGGGTGCGGACCATCCTTGCCGATCGTCTTCACGCCGATGGCTATGCCGGCGCAATTGACCAGGATGCGCGGCTCGCCGAGCTTTGCCGCTACTTCGGCGACCGCCACGCTGCCACTGTCGGCGCTGCTGACGTCGCATTGAACCGCGATGCCGCCAATGTCGGCCGCAACCTTGGCCGCGCGATCGATGCCGACATCGAGTATCGCGACGCTGGCGCCCTTGGCGGCAAGGGCACGCGCCGTCGCTTCGCCAAGGCCGGAGCCGCCTCCGGTGACGATCGCGATCTGGCCATTCGGATTCATGCCGGCGTCCTCCCAGGATTTCGGGTCATGCTACGAAGCGCGCTGCCGCGGCGCAACTTGGATGACCGGATCGATCGAGGACTGCGGATTGGCCGAAGCACGGACCACGGCCTGGGCCAGGTCGGCAACCCGCGCCGTATCCGCATGGCAGACCTCGCCGACGAACCGGGCCACCGCGCCCGGCTTGATTTCGTGATGGAGGAGCCTGTCGAGATCGACGGGGCGCGGCATCGTGACCTGGCCACGCGGGAAGCGCTTGAAGCCGAGCGGCCCGTAGTAGGGCTCGTCACCGACCAGCATGACGGCCGGCGCGCCGGCCTTTGCCGCGGCTTCGAGCGCGATCGCGACCAGCCGGCGGCCGATGCCGAGATTCTTGAAGGCAGGCCGTACGGCGAGCGGACCTAACATCATGGCGCGGCCGGCACCTGCAGCGACGCGCGTCATGCGCACGGAAGCGATCACCGCATCGTCCTTGACCGCGACAAAGGACATCAAGCGATCATGTCCGCCGGATTCGCGGATCTTGTAGGCGGCAAGCACGAAACGGCCGGGCCCGAAGGCCTCGTCGTTGATGGCTTCGATTTCAGGATCGTGCGCCGGGGTTTCCGGCAGGTATTTCACGTCGGCAAGGCTCATGGTCTTTGCGTTCCGGTATGCGAGGAGAGGTTTGCTGCAAGCGGCAGCATTCGCCAGTCAGCGCTTCAAGCGCGGGCGCCCTCTCGTCGTCGGTCGAACCGGATCGTGGCAAAGTCGAACATGGGCGCCTCCGCTAGCATCAATTCTTCCCGGCTGCAATCGGCGCTTTTCACCTTTCCTTCCGCCGCTTGACGATCTGGTTCGTCGTTTGACGAACTGTTCAGCGCCTGAGGGCTTCGACATTCCGGCCAAACGCCTAAATGTCTGTTGGACGCGCAGGGAGATTTCGCATGGGATTGCTGATTGAAGGCAGATGGCAGCACCGGCCAGTTGCTGCCGATAGCGGCGGCAGGTTCGTGCGGGCCGAAGCGCAATGGCGCGACTGGGTGACGCGCGACGGCGTGCCGGCTAAAGGCCGTAAGCGCGGTTTCAAGGCGGAGCCTGGCCGCTATCACCTTTACGTCTCGCTCGCTTGCCCATGGGCGCACCGGACGCTGATTTTTCGCGCTCTGAAAAAGCTGGAAGGAATCATCTCCGTCTCGGTGGTGTACCATTTCATGGGTGAGAGCGGCTGGACCTTCAGAGCCGAGGACGGCGCCACGGGCGACACGCTCTACGGCCTCGATTTCCTGCACCAGATCTATGCCAAGGCCGATCCCGCCTATTCGGGCCGGGTGTCAGTACCGGTGCTGTGGGACAAAAAGCAGGAGACCATCGTCAACAACGAGTCTTCCGAGATCATCCGGATGCTCAATTCCGCCTTCGACGAATGGGGCGATGCGAGCCTCGACTTCTATCCGCCGGCGCTGCGGGCGGAGATCGACAAGATCAACGCGCTGGTCTATCCGGCAATCAACAATGGCGTCTACCGCACCGGCTTCGCCACCACGCAAGAAGCCTATGAGGAGGCGTTCGGCGAATTGTTCTCGGCGCTCGACGCGGTGGAAGAACGGCTGTCGAGACAGCGCTACCTGGTCGACGAGCGCATCACGGAGGCCGACTGGCGGCTGTTCACCACGCTGGTGCGTTTCGATCCGGTCTATGTCGGCCACTTCAAATGCAATCTGCGCCGCATCGCCGACTATCCGAACCTGTCGAACTATCTGCGCGATCTCTATCAGGTGCCCGGCGTCTCAGGAACGGTCAACCTGCACCACATCAAGGCGCATTACTACGGCAGCCACAAATCGATCAATCCGACGGGCATTATCCCGGTGGGACCAGAACTCGACTATGCGGCACCGCACGATCGCGGCCGGTTCAGGAAGGCGGCTTGACTCACCAGTAGGGGGAGGCCTGTTCGCCACCGAAAATTTCGGCAATCCGTCGTCGCGTCGCCGGCGTCGCATCTTCCGGCAAACGGTCGAGTGGGAAGAACGCTGCCTCGGCGATCTCGTGGTCCGGCAGCTTCGGCGCCGTCTGGCTGAAGGCCTCGATCAAATAGAGGCCGACATGGTCGCGGCGGCTGGCGCGGCGGTTGAAGTGCATCGATTTCAGCACCGGTGGAGCAGTCAGCGCGATGTTGCCTTCCTCGGCCAGTTCGCGCGCCAGCGCCTCGACGAGCGTCTCGCCCACCTCGACGCCGCCGCCCGGCAATTGCCAGCCCGGCACATAGGTGTGGCGGATGAGGAATACGGAGTTGGAGGCGCGGTCGTAGACAAGGCCTCGCACGCCAAGCGTCATCGGACGCCGCAGCAGGAAGTAGAGATGGAATAGTCTTGCCCGCAGTCCCGCCCAGCCGGTCTGGCGGAACGCCTGTTCCGGATCGCCGGCGCCGGTCATCCGCGAAACCGCAGCCGAACAGCAAACGGTGAGTAGAAAGCCCGAACGGGGTCGCTTAAGAAGGAGCTATGTTCAGGCTCGCGCATATTTCCGATGTCCATCTGGGGCCGCTGCCCGATGTAACCTATCGCGATCTCGCCTCCAAGCGCGTGCTGGGCTACGTCAACTGGCAGCGCAACCGCCGCCGGCATATGCATGACGCCGTCATCGACACGATCGTCGCCGATATCAAGGCCAACGCGCCCGACCACCTCGCCGTCACCGGCGATCTCGTCAACCTGGCGCTCGACGGCGAGATCGAGATGGCGAAGCACTGGCTGGAGACGCTTGGCTCTCCCGACGATGTGTCCGTGGTGCCGGGCAATCATGATGCCTATGTGCCGGGCGCTTTCGACAAGGTCTGCCGGTCGTGGGCGCTGTGGATGACGGGCGACGGCGTCAACAGCCCGGTCGACCGCAATTCCTTTCCCTATTTGCGCGTGCGCGGCAACGTTGCGCTGATCGGCGTGACGACGGCGCGGGCCACGGCGCCCTTCATGGCCAACGGCTTCTTCATGGAGGGCCAGGCGGAGCGGCTTGGCAAGATCCTCCACGCCACAGCCCAACAAGAGCTGTTTCGCGCCATCATGATCCATCATCCGCCGGTGCGCGGCGCGGTTTCGCAGCACAAGCGGCTGTTCGGCATCGCGCGCTTCAACAAGGTCATTCGCCGGGATGGCGCGGAGCTTGTCCTGCACGGTCATTCGCACCTGCCGTCGCTGTTCACCATCGGTCCGCGCGGCGCCAAGGTGCCGGTGGTCGGCGTTGCCGCTGCCGGCCAGGCGCCGGGCGGCAAGAATCCGGCCGCTCAGTACAATCTATTCGAGATAGACGGGGAAAAAGGCAGTTGGAGCATCCGCCTGACACGGCGCGGCCTGACCGGTCCGGCACTGCCGCCGTCAGACCTGCAAGTGATCGAGCTGGGCGCCGACACAGCGGCGGGCCGTGAACTCGTCAGAAGCTGAACTCGTCAGAGCAGTTCATCGTCTCGCGGGAACATCGAACTGCTCCAACTATTTGTTTTTACGCAATTCCGGAGGAAACCCGCTGCGCACTTTTCCTGGAATTGCTCTAGAAGCTGATCTTCATCTGGGCGATGCGATCCCAGAACAGCACGAGCGATATCGCAAGGCCCACCAGGGCGCCGGCGGCGATCAAGCCAAGCCCGGCGAAGAAGGTCGTCCAGCCGTTGCGGCGCGTTGCGGATTGCAAAGGCGGCTCGGCTTCCTGGACCTCGGCGCGATGCAGGCCAGGCGCGGCGCTCTCGACCGCGCCTTCCATCATCCGCTGCCGCTCGACGACACGCTCGGCCACGTATCGCGTCACGGCATCGGCGACGGGCTTCATGTCGGTCGATTCGGCCAGCGTCACGCGGCCGATGCGCGTGTCCTTGAGGAAACGGAAGGTGCGGCGATCCCGTCCCATGGCGACATGGCTGACGGCATCGATCCACAGCCGCGGCTGCAGGCCGGAGGAGACGGCGAAGTCGAAATTGTCGATGTCGGTGGGAACACCGGCAAAGACGGGCGCGAGCTCCGCGGCCAGCAGCTCGAGCCGCATGCGGTGCGCCTCGCGCATGTCGACCACCACATCGTCGCGGTCGGCGAACGCGTTCTTGACGTCGCGGATCGCGTCCGCGAGCTTTCGCGACGGCTCGATCGGGGTGATTTTGTCGCCTGCATCCTTCATGGCGGCTGCCTCGCTGTTGGTAAATAGCGAGTTAACACAGTCGCCGGCAAAATGCACTGCGAGATGGGGCTCAGCTCGCCGCCGCGTCGAATACGGGCCGCTGGCTTCTGCTGCGGCGACGGGTGTTGTGGCGCACGGCCTCTGCAACCAGGCCGGGCGCCTCCTCGACCAGCATGTGGCCGGCCGCGAGCACGTGGTGCAGGTGGAAATGCGGCGGCAAGCCTTCGGCCTGGGAGACGGGCAGGACGGGATCGTCCGTTCCCCAAACCACCATTACCGGCATGCTCAAGGTTTCCAGCCGTTCGCTCGGGATGACGCCTTGCCGGTCATCCTCGGTCATCAAGGCCGCCGTGTCGACAAGGGTCAGCAAACTGGCCCGGCCGTTCACGCATGCGGAAAAGCGCCTCCACCACATGTTCAGGAGGCACGCTCCCCGACCCCGACATGGCGGTAAGACAAACGCGGATCTCGTTCCTATCGTCCGCGGCGGCATAGCGGCGCAGCAGCGAACCGTTGATCTCGGGACCGAAGCCGCCGGGCGCCAGCAAGGTCAGCGAGGCAACTCTTTCAGGGTCGGCGAGCGCCATCAATGTCGCGATCGCGCCGCCCATGGAATGGCCAACAAGGTGAACCTTGCCCAGCCGGCGGGCGGCCAGATCCGCGAGGATGGCCCGTGCCGCCTGCTTGGCGCCTGCCGTTCCCCGGTACTCCAGGGAGTGTCCGTGACCGGGCAGATCGTAGGCCAATGCCCTTACACCGGGCACCAATTCCGCAATCACGTCGCGCCAGATCGAATGGCAAGCGCCGAAGCCGTGCAGGAAGATGATCGTCTTCGGGCCAGCACCGCTTTCGGCGACATGAAGGGATGGGAGCATCAAGATTATTGGCTGCGAGGCAGGACGAGCGGCAATTCAAGATTGTGGCTGAATTGCTCCCCGGGCGGCTCGATAGCCAGTAAAATTTTCGCGACCGGGATTGTATGCCCAACCGAATGCGGAAGCATGCCCTAATACTTGTTGAATTTCGGTCCCATGCTTGGCTGAGCGGAGCCGGCACGGCAAACAGCGCGCCGGCACATGGGCGCGATGGCTTAGCTCGGGTTGCCGATTCCCGCGGAGCGCAAGGATTGCACCAGCCGATCGGTGAGATCGGCGGGATACTTCCTGTCGACGAAGACCGCGCGCGGATTGGCTGCGAATTTCGGGAATTCGGCTATCAGTTCGTTCGCCAACTCGCTCGCGAGCTTGTCGCGGCCTGAAATCTTGGCACCGATCAGGCGCGCGGCCAAGTAATGCGATTTTGACGCGGTGGTCCTCAGCGACTCGCTGGCAATCGCGGCCTTCTTGGTATCGCCTTGCATGAAGGCTCCGACAAACAGGCCATAGTCCCACCAGGTCGGGTGGCCGCTGAAAGCTTCGACTGCATGGCCCAGGATAGGCGTTCCTTCCTGGTATCGGCCGGCGAAGATCAGGCCGTAGCCATAGGCGGCGGCCATGCCGAGATCGTAAGGGTTGAGCTCATAAGCCTTGCGCATCCAGCGGATCGCTTCGTCCGTATTGCCGAGACGCGAGTTGAGATAGCCATAGGCGCGATGCGCGTGCGGGCTCATCGGTCCCATCTGGATGGCGCGGTGCGCGAACGACATGGCCTGCTCGACCGTTGCGACGGCCGGATAGGCGTAGTGGTTGTTGACGGCTTCCAGATGCAGCGAAGCCAGTTCCGAGTAGACGAGCGATGATTTGGTGCCTTCGCTGACCAGCTTCTCCAGACAGCGATACGCAGCTTCGTGCGTCTTGGCGCTCTGGTCGAGATAGTAGCGGTCGTCGAGCACCAGACATCCGATCTGGCTGGTCCGGATGTCGCTCTGATCGATATAGCTGTAGATCGCGCCCGAAGCGGGGACGGTCGAGGTCAGGAGATTGGCGATGTTGCTTTCGATCGCGCCAGGCGCGCTTTCGGCCGATGTCAGATTGCGTGACAGGAGAACCCGCCCCGTCGCGACGTTCTGCAATTCGATCATGACGTCGCCAGTAGCTGGGCCGGGAATAACATCGAAAACGAAGGCGATCGGATCGGCGGAACCGTCGCGCGACGCGTCGGCGTCGCGCCCGATGAAGTCTATGGTATCGAAGCCGGCGAGACCGGCGCGAAGCGAGGAGGCAACACGTGCTGCCTCAGGTCCGCCGGCCTTGATGGCTACGTAGATCAAAGGCAAGCTGTCGAATGGTTGGCGAGCGACGCTGCTCGTCGCGCCTGCCGTTTCGACCGGCGCTGCCGCGTCGTCACCGTGGAGAAAGGCATCGCCCTGGCGGATAACGAGGACACCCAGCATGGCGATGACCAGAACCATGGCGGCCCAGAAGAACCGCAATTGGCGCGTCAGCGACGAGGCGGATCCAGGCGGTGCCGGGGTCGTCATCAGCGGCACGGCATCGGCGGGTGAGGGGGTCTCGAAATGCTTGGAAGACCGAGCGACCTGTCCGGCATCTGCAGGCTTGGCTTCGGCGGGGAGCCGGATGGCATTCGGCTCGTAGGAAGGCACATAGCCGCCGCGCGGAATGGCGATGCGCACCGGCTCGGCAATGCCCTCGTTGGCGAAATAGTGATCCAGAAGCTCGCGCAACCGCCCCGCCTGGACCCTAACGACGGCGTCGGTCGATGCGTCGAAATCGCCGTCCTTGCCGAAGACATCCATGGCGATGGATACACCCTTCAGCCGGTCGGCTTCGCCGGCCTGCTCGCGCTCGACCAGATAGCGTAGCAGTCTGCGCGCACGTTCGGAGCGTCCGAACGTTTCGCTGGCAAGCAGTCGCTCCAATGTCTCGCGCACTGCGGGGGCGGCAGGCGGGGCAGGCTCCAAGTGTCGGACCTTTCAAAGTCGGCACAGGTTAGGGCGTGATAATATAGCGCTCACGCCGCGGCACAAGAATGCTTCTGTTATGCGATCGCGTAAGCCACCGCAAATTTCCCTGCCGGTTAATGAATGGCAGGGAAATCGTGCGCGTTTTTAAAGCACGGCGCGTCCGCTGAACGCGCCGCCAAAGGTCGAGGGTCAGCCGGCCCTGCGGCCGAGGATGCGGTTGGCGGCCGAGACCACGGCCTCCAGCGAGGCGGCGACGATGTTGGTGTTTATGCCTGCGCCGAACAGCTTGCCGCCTGGATGTTCCATCTCGACATAGGAGATGGCCGAGGCATTCGAGCCGCGCTGCAAGGAGTGTTCGGAATAGTCGAGCACCGACATCTCGACGCCGACATGGCGCGAAAGCGCATCGACAAAGCCGTCGATCGGGCCAGTGCCGGAACCGGTGATGGTCACTTCTTTGCCGTTGTCGCGGATCTCCGCCTCGACCACGCGACGGCCCTTCACCTCGGTGTCCGGATAGGTGCGATGGTCGAGGAATTTTAGCCGCGCGCCAGGCTGGTCGACATAGGCTTCGAGAAAGCGCTCGTGGATGCGCTTGGCCGGCACTTCCTTGCCCTCGGCGTCGGTGATCGTCTGGATGTCCTGGCTGAACTCGATCTGCAGGTTGCGCGGCAGGTTGAGGCCGTAATCGGCCTGCAGCACATAGGCGATGCCGCCCTTGCCGGACTGCGAGTTGATGCGGATGATCGCCTCATAGGTGCGGCCGACATCGGCGGGGTCGATCGGCAGATAGGGCACTTCCCAGAGCGGCGTGTTGGCCTTGCGCAGCGCCTTCATGCCCTTGTTGATGGCATCCTGGTGCGAGCCGGAGAAAGCGGTGTAGACCAGTTCGCCGACGTAAGGATGGCGCTCCGGGATCTTCAGCTGGTTCGAGTATTCGTAGACATCCTTCATCCGGTTGATGTCGGAACAGTCCAGCCCGGGATCGACCCCTTGCGTGTACATGTTCAGCGCCAAGGTGACGATGTCGACATTGCCGGTGCGCTCGCCATTGCCGAACAGCGTGCCCTCGACGCGGTCGGCGCCGGCCATCAGGCCGAGCTCGGTGGTGGCGATGCCGGTGCCGCGGTCGTTGTGGGGATGCAGCGAGACGATCAGCTTGTCGCGATTGTCGAGATTGCGGCACATCCACTCGATGCGGTCGGCATAGACGTTGGGCGTCGACATCTCGACCGTCGACGGCAGGTTAATGATCAGCTTGTTGTTGTCCGTCGGCTTTACGATTTCGGTGACGGCGTTGCAGATCTCCAGCGCAACCTCCAGCTCGGTGCCGGTAAAGCTCTCCGGCGAGTATTCGAAACGGAAGCCGCCGCCGGCCTTGGCGGCCATGTCGGTGATCATCTTGGCGGCGTCGGTGGCGATGCGCTTGATGCCGGCGACGTCTTTCTCGAAGACGACGCGGCGCTGCAGCTCACTGGTCGAGTTGTAGAAATGCACGATCGGGCGATGCGCGCCCTTGAGCGCTTCGAAGGTCCGCGTGATCAGTTCGGGCCGGCACTGCACCAGCACCTGCAACGAGACATCGCTCGGCACGCCGCCTTCCTCGATGCACCAGCGGGCAAAGTCGAAGTCGGTCTGCGAGGCCGACGGAAAGCCGATCTCGATCTCCTTGAAGCCCATGTCGATGAGCAGCCCGAACATGCGCGCCTTGCGCTCGTGGCCCATCGGGTCGATCAGGGCCTGGTTACCGTCGCGCAGGTCGACCGAGCACCAGATCGGCGCCTTGTCGATCACCTTCGATGGCCAGGTACGATCGGCGAGGTTGACGGTCGGGTAGGGCTGATATTTGCGGGCTGCGTCCGGCATCTGCCCGGGCCCTTGCGCGCCCGTTTCGGCCTCGCCGGCGCGGATTGCTTCTCTTCTGTTCATTGTCGTTTCTCCCGGCGGCTCGTGAGACCGCCCTCAGGCGGATTGGTGCCGAGCGGCGCCTTTACCAAAGTTTCGTTCGCTTGATGTGACTTGCCATTTCTGGCCAAGGAGCATGCGCCTCGAGCGGGCGGTTTTCGACCGCCGGGCGCTCCTTCAGCGAACCCGGCGATCGCCGATAAGGCCGAGAAGAAGCAGGGTCGAAGCGAGCGCGCGCACGGTCTCGCCGGCAAAGCCGGAGCGAGGAGAAGCGACGGAGCGGGTGCGCGTGGTCATGCCGGCTCTCTTACAGGAGCGGGCATCTGGAGGCAAGTGCCGGCCCGACCGCGCGAGGCCCAGGCTCTTCCCCGCATCAGGCAAATGCGTCACACTCGCTTCCGGAGGACCTGATCCCAGGGGGAGGCCGTGCATGAATTTCGTGTTCTTCTCGCCGCATTTTCCAGCCAACGGCGCCGATTTCTGCGACCGGCTGAAGAAGGCCGGCGCCACCGTGCTCGGCATCGGCGATGCGCCCTATGAGACGCTGAGCGGCAAGCTCAAGGCTGCGCTGACGGAATATTATCGCGTCGCGGACATGGAAGACTACGATGCCGTGTTCCGGGCGATGGGGCATTTCATCCACAAATGGGGCCGCATCGACCGCTTCGAGTCCTTGAACGAGCACTGGCTGGAACTCGAAGCCAACATCCGCACCGACTTCAACATCTTCGGCACCAAGCTCGATTTCGTGAAGAATCTGAAGCGCAAGAGCCGCATGCGCGCCTTCTTCCGCAAGAGCGGCGTCGAGACCATTCCGCAACGGAAATGCTCGGACCGCGCCGGCGCCATGACCTTCATCCGCCGCGTCGGCTACCCGGTGGTGGTGAAGCCGGACTCGGGCTCCGGCGCCTCGAACACGTTCAAGATCTCCAACGCGAAGGAGCTCGACCAGTTCTTCAGGGACAAGCCAGAAGGCGTCACCTTCGTCATGGAGCAGTTCATCGAGGGGCTGGTGGTGACCTTCGACGGGCTGGTCAACCGTGACGGCGAGGTGGTGCTGGCGGCGAGCCACCGCTACGACCAGAGCGTCATGGAAGTGGTCAACCGCGATCGCCACATGAGCTACACCTGCTTCCCCGAGATCGCGCCGGCGGTCGAGGAGGCGGGACGCAAGATCCTGAAAGCGTTCGACGTGCGGGAACGCTTCTTCCACATCGAACTGTTCGAGACCAGGGACAAGCGCATCATCGCGCTCGAGGTCAACATGCGCCCGCCCGGCGCCTGGATGACGGACGCGATCAACTACACCTTCGACATAGACGTCTATGCCGAATGGGCAAACATGGTGGTGAAGGATGCGGCCGGCGGCCCCTACAAAGGCGAGTATTTCACCGCCTATGCCAGCCGCAAACGGCACCTCGACTATGTGCACAGCCATGAGGACGTGCTAGCCGCGCACGGCGACAAGATCGTCCACCACCAGGCCATCGAAGAGGTTTTCAGCCGCGCCATGGGGAACTACGCCTACCAGATGCGCTCGAAGGACCCGAAGGCGCTGCGCCATGCGGTCGACTATATCCACGCGGAAAAGGCGTGAGCCGATGGACGTTTCCTATCACAGCGGCCATGCCCGCAACCTCGGCCGCGACATGGAATACAAGCGCTACGGCCATGCCGGGCGGCCGGTGGTGGTGTTCCCGACCTCGCAGGGGCGCTTCTATCAGTTTGAGGATTCGGGCGGCGTCGCAGCACTTGCCGAATTTATCGACACCGGCCGCATCCAGCTGTTCACGCTCGACGGCATCGATTCGGAATCCTTCTTCGACAAGCATGGCGACCCTACTCATCGCATCGCCCGTCACGAGGCCTATTTCCGCTATGTGCGGGAAGAGGCGCTGCCGGAACTGCAGGCGGTCGCTACCAAGGCCAATGGCGGGCGCACTCTCAAGCCGCTGTTCTGCGGCTGCTCGATGGGCGGCTATCACTCATCGAACTTCGTCTTCCGCTTTCCGGAACTGGCGAGCGGCGTGATCTCGCTCTCCGGCGTCTATTCCACCCGCGACTTCTTCGGCCGGGCGCTCGACGGCAGCATCTTCTTCAACTCGCCGCTCGACTACCTGCCGGGTATCGTCGATCAGAAACTGCTTGGCCGGCTGAGGGCGCTCAGGCTGATCTTCTGCTGCGGACAGGGCGCCTGGGAAGAGCGCATGCTTGTGGAAACGCGCGAACTGGAGCAGGTGCTGCGTGACAAATCCATCCAGGCCTGGGTCGACTATTGGGGCGGCGACGTCAGCCATGACTGGCCGTGGTGGCACAAGCAGCTCGTCTATTTCTTCGGCCGCTGGCTGGACGACGACCTGATGCACCGGATCGATTGATGGCCACGCCCGATCCGATCCGCCGCTTTGTCGAAGCCACCAATGCCGGCGACACCGGGGCCTTTCTCGAAACCTTCACCGCCGATGCCTTGCTCACCGACTGGGGCCGCTCGTTCCGCGGACGCGAGGGGATCGCGCGCTGGAACCAGTCTGACAATATCGGCGTGCAGTCCCACCTCGACATCGTCACCATCGCGCAGTCGGACGGTGCCTGGCATGTGCGCATCAAGGTGGCCGGCAACGGCTTCAAAGGCGAAGGCGACATGACCTTCACGCTCGAGGGCGACCTGATCGCGAGCCTGACCATCGCCTGAAATCCGTTCCGTCAGTTCATCGGTTGGCGGCCAGTTTTCAAAAATATGACTTACATTGTCATCTTTTTGTGGAAAGGCCGCCGGCGCTGTGGCATGCCCGCCTGACGATGGCGTCGGCCCTGATGGCCGTATCGCCTCAACCCTTGTCGAAAGGCCTGGCGATGGTTCAGCTCAGCGCGCAAACCCATATCCGCAACGACGCCATCCGGGCGGTCATGGACAGGCTGCGCGCCGAGCACTGTGACTGCGAGGTCGATAGCGCGACCACGGATCAGTGGCAGCTCCGCATGCATTACGGCTCCCTCCACGCCACACTCGAAGATGGCGGCGCACTGATCCGGGTCGCGGCGCAAGACGAGACCTGCCTGTCTTACATGAAGATGATCGTCGCGGGTCATATCGCCGGGCAGCTAGGGACCACTGGCGGCCTGCGCTGGCAAGGCGACGGCAAGGATGCCGGCACGCCCGTCTTCTTCCGCGAGATTACCGTGCAATCCACGACACGGCTGTCGCCGCATATGCAGCGCGTCCGCTTCTCCGGTCGCGACCTCGGCCGCTTCGCCCATGGCGGGCTGCACGTACGACTATTGCTGCCCCCTGCTGGACGGCAGCCGGTGTGGCCCTCGATGGGCGCCGACGGAATGATCGTGTGGCCGTCGGGCGAGGACACGCTCACCGTCCGCGTCTACACGATCCGCGCGCTCAATGTCGCCGGCGGCTGGCTCGACGTCGACTTCGTGCTGCATCCCGGCACCGAAACGCCGGCCGCGGCTTTCGCGCAGAATGCGCGGGCGGGCAACGTGATCGGCATGATCGGCCCCGGCGGCGGTGGCGTGCCGGAGGCGCAAGACCTGCTTCTGGTCGGCGACGATACCGCGCTCCCCGCCATCGGCAGGATCCTGGAGGAGCTTGCGCCATCGACCCGCGCCGAGGCCTTGATCGAGGTCGATGGTCCGGAGGACCGGATCGCGCTGACGGCGGGCGATAACATCGCCGTCCGGTGGCTCTACCGGCGCGGCCGCGATGCCGGCAGCGCAGGTCTGCTGGCGGCGGCGCTTCGCCAGCGCGACCACACGGCCGACGATCTCTATGTCTGGGCCGGATGCGAATTCGCCGATTTTCGCGAGATCCGCAGGATCGTGCGCAAGGAATGGGGCCTGCCGCGCGACGGACATCTGGTCACCGCCTATTGGCGCCGGGGCGCGCAAGGCGAGGACGGGAACGGCGAGGAATAGACAATCCACGAATGTGGATTTGTGCTCGCCGCCCGTTTCTCAACTACCAGCGAGGCCTCAGAAGCGATAGCGCAGGCTGCCGAACAGCGAGCGACCTTCGTCGCGGTAGCAATAGCCGGCCGAGCAGATGGTCTGCCGGTTGTCGAACAGGTTCTTGGCGTTGACCTGCAGCTTGACCCCTTCGAGCTTCGGATTGCGGTAGCCGAAATCATAGGACACAGAGGCGTCGACGAAGGCGCGCGCATCGTTCTTGAAGGTGTTGGTGTCGTCGCCATAGCTGGCGCCGGCAAAGCGCACGCCGGCGCCGAGCCCGAGCCCCTCCAGCGTGCCGTTTTCGAACTGGTAGTGGCCCCAGAGCGACAGGATGTGGTTCGGCGTCGCCGACAGTTCCTTGCCGGCGGTGCCTTCGGCGCCGCGTTCGATCTTCACGCGCAGATAGGTGTAGGAGGCGATGACGCTGAAGCCGTTGTCGAGCGAGGCATTGGCTTCCAATTCGACGCCGCGCGAGGTGAGATCGAGCTGACGCTGCTTGTTGATGCCGGTCGAGGCGTCGAAGACGACGCCGTCCTTCTGGTCGATGTCGAACAACGCGGCGCTGACGGTCGCGTTGTAATCCGGGACCTCGTATTTGACGCCGACCTCCTTCTGCGTCGCAATCGTCGGGCGGGCGACGCGGCCGACAGCGCTGGCGACATCGTCATAGACGACGCCGATGTTGGGCGAGAACGAAGTCGAATAGTTGACATAGGGGATGATGCCCCATTCGGTCCGGTAGGAGAGGCCGAGCCGGCCGGAGAAGGCACTGTCCTTCTGCTTCGACTGGCTGAAATCGGCCGCGGTCGAGGTGGTGTCGACCCAATCATAGCGGCCGCTGGTGAACAGCGTGAAATCGTTCCACTCCATCTGGTCGTGCAGATAGACCCCGAGCTGGTTCATCTGCTGGCCGCCGGAATAGGGAACGGGTGCTGACTTGATGTCTTCGACCGAGACATAGGAAAGCCCGCTACCGGCATCGTAATCCGACCAGGCATAGTCGATGCCGCCGACCGCGGTGTGCCGCACAGGGCCGGTGTCGAATTCGAGCTGCGCCATGTTGTCGACGACGAAGTTCTTCATCTTCTCGGTATAGTGGCCCCAGTAGCGCTGCAGCGGCTGGTCGGCGCCGACCGAATAGTGGCCGCTATATTCGATGTCGCTGTCGACGGCGTCGTAGCGCAGGTTCTGGCGGACGGTCAGCCAATCGTTGACGCGGTGCTCGAATTCGTAGCCGATGCGGCCCTGATCCTGGCTGAAATCGTTCCAGGCCGGGTCGCCTTCATAGACGTTCGACAGCACGCCATAGGCCGAGTTGTAGAAGGCCGCGGCGCCGCCGGTGACGGACTTCGAATATTCGCCGAGGATGGTGAGCTTGGTGTCCTCGTCCGGCTTGAAAGTGACGGCCGGCGCCAGATAGAGCTTGT
Organism: Mesorhizobium silamurunense; assembly: GCF_014843825.1. Lineage (GTDB taxonomy): Bacteria > Pseudomonadota > Alphaproteobacteria > Rhizobiales > Rhizobiaceae > Mesorhizobium > Mesorhizobium silamurunense. The sequence continues at coordinate 14,983 of NZ_JHQR01000189.1, read as the reverse complement.
CGTCGGGATAGGCCGGCAGATCGGTTTCGCTCAGTCGCCCGAGGCTGGTCAAGCGGTAGAGGACGCTGTCGTCGTCATTCACAGGTCCGGAGGCATCCAGGGCCGCCTGGAAGCGGTTGTGCTCGCCGGCCAGCAATTCGATCTCGTGGAACGGCTCGTCCTTGGGCCGCTTGGTGACGACGTTGACGATGCCGCCTGGGCCGCTGATCCCGTAAAGCGAGGATGCCGGGCCCTTCAGGATGGTGACGCCCTCGATGCCGTAAGGCTCGGTCTTGAACCAGGCCGAAGGCCCGTTGTACTGGCGCAGCCCGTCGCGGAACATGCCGTTGTAGAAGGCCTGGAAGCCGCGCAGGAAGAAGGCGTCGTAGCGGGTGTCGAAGCCGAAGCTGTTGGGATTGGCGCTCGCCGTATAGCCCAGCGCATCGTTCAGCGTGCGCGGCTTCTGGTCCTCGATCTGCTTCTGCGTCACGACCGAGACGGCCTGCGGAATCTTGACGATCGGCGTGTCGACCTTGGTGCCGACACGATCCTTCTTGGCGACATAGCCGTCCTGAACCAGGATCTCGTTGCTTTCGGCGGTCACCTCGATCTTGCCGAGCACGGTGGCGTCTTCGCTCTCCTGCGCAATCGCCGGCCAGGCCTGGCCGAGCAAGGCCGTGCCCGCCAGCAATGACATTGTCTGGTGCCATCCCTTTGGGCGCCATGTCTTGGGCCGCTCGCGCATAAACTCGTCTCCAATTCTCATGTTTGATTGCGCTCCCGCGCTCTCAAATATGAGTATGTGAGTCAAGTATTTTTTGATGCCTGCACCGGAGCCACGCCGTCGCCCGGCGGCAGCAATGCGGGGCGAGCTGAAGTTTCCGGCGTCGCCTCAGTAGGTGGCGCGTCCGCCCGAAAGATCGAAAGTGGCGCCGGTGGTGAAGGAATTCTCGTCCGAGAGCATGAAGGCGACCATCGCCGCTGCCTCCTCCACCTCGACGAATCGGCCGCGCGGCACCTTGCCAAGCATGTAGGTCACCTGGGCCTCGGTGAGCTGCTCGAGGATGCGGGTGCGAGCGGGCGAGGGGGTCAGCGCGTTGACGGCGATGTCATGGCCGGCGAGCTCCTTGCCGAGCGACTTGGTAAGCGCCAGCACGCCGGCCTTGGCGGCCGAATAGGCGGCGGCGTTGGGATTGCCTTCCTTGCCGGCGACGGAGGCGACGTTGACGATGCGGCCGTAGTTGCGGGCGATCATGCCGGGCACCAGGCGCCGGCAGCAGTAGAAGACACCGTTGAGGTCGATGTCGACGATCTGCCGCCAGGCGGCGGGGTCATAGTCCACCACGGTCGCGGCCGGCCCGGCAATGCCGGCATTGTTGACCAGAAGATCGACAGACCCAAGCGCCTCCTCGGTCTCGGTGGCGGCGCGGTCGACCGCCTCGATCTGTGACTGGTCGCAAAGGAAGGTTTTCACGCGGCCAAGCGGCGAAAGCTCGGCGACGGCGCTTGTCATCGCGGCCTGGTCGATGTCCCAGATAGCGACGCTTGCGCCCGAGACGAGCAGGCGGCGGGCGACGGCAAGGCCGATGCCTCGCGCGCCGCCCGTCACCACGGCGGCACGGCCAGAGAGATCGACGACGTTCAAACGGCGGTTCATGGTATTCTCCTCCCCCCTTGCATTGATACTGCGTGTCAGTCCCTGACGTTTCGCGCCACCAGCTTGGCTACGCTTGGCCCAACGAGCAGCACGACCAGGAAGCGGGCCGACTGCAGCGCCATGACGAAGGAGATATCGACGTTCTGCGCCGCGGCGGCGATGATGGCGACGCTGTCCATGCCGCCGGGGCTGGTCGCAAGATAGGCGGTCAGCGGGTCGATGCCGAGCACGCGGCTGATGACGAAGGCCATGCCGCCGCAGAAGGCGATCAGCGCCGCGATCGAGGCGATGATCTGCGGCAGCGCGCGTGCCGCGTGGCGCAGGATCGGCCGGGTGAAGTTCAACCCGATCGACCAGCCGACCATCGCGTAGCTTAAGGCCAGCAGCCAGGGCGGCAACTGCATCTGCACGCCGAAGCCAAGATGGATCACGGCGCCGAAGATGAAGGTGCCGAGGAAGAAGGGCGAAGGCAGCCTCAGCAGCTTTCCGAGCAGGCCGCCGACGATCGCGATGCCGATGGCGGCGAAGGCCGATGGGTCGATCGGCGGAAACCAGATGATGGGCGGCACTTCGACGCCCGACGTGTCGACCCACATCTTGGCGACCAGAGCCGCCGTCATCGAGACGAAGATGACGCGCAGATATTGCATGAAGGCGACGAGGCGCTGATCCGCGCCGAAGGCGCCGGCCATCAGCACCATGGCGGTGGCCGCGCCCGGCGAGGAGCCCCAGACGGCGGTGGTGCCGGGCAAGATACGCCAGCGGCTGATCAGCCAGCCAAGCAGGCTGGAGGCGGCGACGGTGGCGATCACCACCGCGAAGAAGAGCGCCCATTCGGCGTAGAAGACCGGAAAGATGTCGACCGAGATCGAATTCGCCACCAGGCAGCCAACCACAGCCTGGGCGGAGCCGAACAGCGGGCGGGGCACGCGCACCGTGGCGCCGTTGGTGCCGGCAAGGATCGCGGCCATCATCGGGCCGATCAGCAGCGCCGCCGGCAGGGCGGCCAATTCCAGCGCGCCGGCAAGGAGCAGCGAGAACACGACCAGCACCAGCCACTGCCGCGGCGGGCGCAATCGCGCCATGCGTTCGACGAGCGGTTGGTCCGGGGACGATTGTTCCGGCGAGGAGTCCATACCCGGCTCTTAGAGCAATTCCGGGAAAAGTGTGAAACGATTTTCGGGCCGGATTTGCGTCAGAACAGAGATAAAGCGATCCCGTGAAACGATGAGCCACACTCCTAGTTGGTGCCGCCTTTTTGTTTTGTGGTGATGACGGCAGCAGGCGCCACCGGCGTTTCGGCTGCTGCTGCCGGGGCCGGAGCCTGGGGACTGTCCGGCGCCTGAGGGCTGTTGTTACCGAGATCGACCGAGATGCCGAAGAGCTTCCACTGGTGGTCGGCGGGAGCGAAAAGCAGCTCGAAGTTCAGCCGCAGGGGTACGGATGGGAAGAAGCCCGCCATGTGCAGCATGCCGTTGGTCTCGATCTGCGGCAGCAAGGTCAGCTGCGGCTCCAGCACGGCGACGCCGGCGAGGTCGATGCCTCGTTTGCGCTGGCTGGCGAATATCTCGGCCAGCTGCGCGGCGGTGTTGGCCTGGAGGCCCGGGGCGCCGAGGTCGCGCAGCACGGTGTAGTTGCCGGTCTTGTTCGCCTGGTCGACCGCCAGCAGCGCGGACCGCACCAGGATCAGCACGCCGTTCCTGTCGATATTGGCAGGCTTCGGCCGATCCGGTCCGGCGGATTTCGCCGCGCGTTGCGTCTTCTTCTCCTGCTGGGCCGCCTTCTCCTGCTGAGCCGCCGACGGAAGCGGCTGCGCCAATGCGAGAGGCAGTGCTATGGCGAGCAGGAGGCGGGGCAGGTTCGGCTTCATCGGGTCGCTATTGGCTTTCGGACCGGGGGCAGGCGACTGCATTGCGCCGTCGGGGCCGGTCGCAAGTCACCAGGCGTAGGTCAGGCCGGCGCGGCCGCCTACCGTGCCGGACGAGCCGACGCCGATGCCGCCATGGATCATGAAGCTTTCGCTGATACGCGCCTGGGCGGTGCCGGCGAAGGCGTTCTTTCCCTCGAAATCGCCCCAGTTGATGGAGACGGCATAGTTCTTGTCCGATGGCATCGCCGGTGCGGCCATCGCCATCGCCATGGCCGCGCCCACGAATGCCCGGTCGACGCGCCCGTCCAGCCTGGCGAAACCTTCCCCGACGCTGGCTTCCAGACCGGTCACCCGGTTGTCGAGGTTGGCGATGTCCTGCGTGTTTGTCGTCACCCGACTGTCGAGGTCGGTGATCTGGAGCGTGTGGGTGTCAAGCGTCCCCTGATGTGCGGCCAGCATCGTGTCGTGGCCATCGAGCCGGCCATCCTGCTCGACGTTCTTGGCCTCGACGCCGTCGAGCCTGCCGTCCTGCTCGGTGTCCTTCGCCGCGCCGATACCTGCCAGACTGTCGACATAGGCCTTCGTGGCCGCATCCGTTGCGGCCGTCGGCGTGCCGACATTCGTGATGCGATTGCCGCCCATGTTGATGGTCGCACCACTCGAGACCGACAGGTTGTTGCTGAATATGCCCCCTTCGATGATCGCCGCGTTGATTTGGGTCGTCCCGTTGAGGTTTACATAGGCGTTAAACGTCGCTTGCGCGCCGAAGGTGGCCTCTCCCGTCGATGCGTCCAAGTTGATCTGGCTGCCAGTGGGGCCAACTTTGATGGATGGCGCGGGAGTGAAAGCATCAGTGTCAGCATCCGAGCAATCTGAATTGATTACGATACCGACGCTTCCGTTAAAGCTACAGACCGCGTTCTCTGTGTCCCCCGCATCTCCGCCCAGGGAAACCTGTGCCGAAGCTGGCGTCATCCACGAAAAGGACATTGATAGAAACAATGCCAAGAGCAGTGCACCGCTGCTGCGGCCGGCATGACCCTCAAAGACGTTCCAAGTCGAAATCATGATCCCCTCAAGCGAAGAATCGCCGCATCTTCGGGCGGCGCGGGCCCCTTTTTTCCGCCTCTTAATCTCAAGCGCGAAGCGCTGGCGCATCGGATGTTCGTCCGATAGGCTCAATTTTAGAGCGCATCTCGGCCGGGAAGGGGGCTATGGAGCAGCAGCAACAGTTTCGCAGTGACGGAACCTGGCAGCCTCTGACACGTGAGCGTCTCGCCGACCTGATCGGATTGATCTACGACTGCACCCTCGATCCGACCTTATGGCCGGAGGCAATCCGCGCCGTCGGAGATGCCACGAACTGCTTCGCCGGCATGCTCGTCGTGACGGACCTGGAAAGGTCGGAAGTTCGGTCCGCGCATAGCTGGAACCACGATCCCATTTGGCTCGCCCGCCTTCCGGCGCATGCCGAAGAGATCGCACAACTCCAAAACGAATTCCTGGCCCGCAGCCATGGTCTTGGCGAACCAAGCGCGCCAAGCCGCGAGATCGTGGAACCCTATGAGAGCCGCTACTACAAGGAATGGGCGAAGCCTCAAGGTATCGTCGATGCCCTGAGCCTCATTGTGATACGCCAGGCTGACAGGCTTGGACTGCTGTCGCTTTCGCGGCACGAGCACTACGGCTTGGTGACGGAGGAGGACATTGCCGTCTTGCGGCTGCTTGCCCCGCACATCCGCCGCGCGGTGGCGATAGGCGATCTCATGGATATGAAAAGCCTGGAGCAGCAGGCTCTCGGAGCGACGCTCGACAGCGTGACGGTTGGTGTCGTCATTGTGGCCGAGGAGGGGCGCATTCTGCACACCAACGAAACGGCTCGCCGCATGCTCGATGCCAGATCACCGATCCTGTCGTCCGGCGGCTATCTGGCCGCCACGAATAACCAGATATCTGAAGAATTGCTCAAGGCCATCGCGGTCGCCCAGGCCGATGAAACGAGGGTCCCCGCGACAGGGGTGGGCGTGCCCCTCGGCGACGTCGATCATAAGGCAGCCGTCGCTCATATCCTGCCGCTCGCGCGCGGCCACCGCAGGACCCGGCTCATGCCCCAGGCCACCGCCGCGGTCTTCATCACACGCGACGCAGCCGCTCTGCCGACCGAGCTCGGGACAGTCGCCCGCATGTTTGGATTAACTCCCGCCGAGACACGCCAGCTCGAGCAATTGATGGCCGGGGCGACGCTCAGCAAGGCCGCGGCGGCACTGCAAGTCAGCGAAGCGACGGCCAGAACGCATCGCGAGCACATCTTTGCCAAGATGGGCGTGTCGCGGCAGGGAGATCTCGTTGCGCTCGTCAGGCGCCTCATGCCGCCAATCCGCCAGCGAAGCGCACGATAGCAATACCTGCGGGCAACCGTCGACGCGTGCTGGGCTTCAGCCCGTCTTTTGATCTGGAAGGCCAAAGCCGCCGACCGGATGGGTCTCGATCTGGAATTCGAAGCCGGCGATGAAAGGACGCGCCTTGGCGATCGCCGCCTGGACTTGCGGCAATTGCAGCGAGGCCTTGTGGCTTGCCTGGTCGGTCCACACTTCGGTGACCCAGATCGCGTCGGCATCGGCCGGGTCTGTGGCGATGATGTAGCTCAGGCAGCCGGGCAGGGCGCCGGTCGTCTCACGCAGCACATCCATGACCGCGTCGCGCTGCCCGCGTGCCGCCCGCATCTTGCCGATCAGTCCGAACATTCCCTGTCTCCCCTTCAGCGCCTGGCGTTTGACCAAACGCCAAGCGCATCAAATCTCATTTATGCAGGTCGTTGTCCCAAAACCGCTGCGCACTTTTAGGCGACCTGCATCAGGTTGCGCGGAGAGTATGCCGGTCTCGGCTCACTGCATCAACTGGCCGCCATTGACCTCGATCACCTGGCCGATGATGTAGCCGCTCAAGAGGCTGGAGGACAGGAACAGATAGGCGCCGACGCAATCCTCGGCGGTCCCGGCGCGGCCTTGCGGGATGGTCGCGACCATGGCCTTCATCTGCTCGGCGCTTGAGTAGCGTTCGTGGAACGGGGTCAAAATGGTGCCGGGCGCCACGGCGTTGACGCGGATGCCGAAGCCGATCAGCTCTTTTGCCATGCCCCGCGTCACATTGGATACGAAGGCCTTGGACGAGCCGTAGAGGCCGGCGCCGCCGCCTGCGCCGTTGCGCGCGGCGATCGAGGAGGTGTTGATGATGAAGCCGCCCTGGCGCTTCAGCCAAGGGATCGCCTTGCTCGAGGCGGTCAGCACCGATCGCGCGTTGAGATCCATCACCGCGTCGTAATGCGCTTCGGTCTGGTCGGCATAAGCGACGCGGCCGAGCATGCCGCCGGCATTGTTGACCAACCCGTCGAGCCGGCCGAAATGTTGTGCGCTCTCCTCGACCACGCGCTCGACGTCGGGGGAAACCGAAAAATCGCCCTGGGTCAGGAACACCTCGCCGCCGCCGTCACGGATGGTTTTGGCGACGCCCTCCGCGGCTTCCCGACTCGAATTGTAGTGCAGGGCGACACGGCAGTTCTGCCGGGCATAGGCCTGGGCAAGCGCGGCGCCGATCCCGGTCGAGGCGCCGGTGACAAGCACCGCCTTGCCGGCAAGGTCCGGGATGACAAGCGTGGTCGGATCAGCTGGCATGTCGATATCTCCGGGATTGCGCTGGCAATTGGTAGACGCTTGCCGGCCAGGCGTTCAAGTCCGCGCAATCAGGGCCGAAGATAGACATAGCCCTGGCGCTGCAGCTCCGCGAGCTTGACGACGCCGCCCTTGTCGGCGACCTGGAAGCCTTCGAGCAGGTCGACCAGCGCTATGTCCATGCCGCGCAACGTGTTGGCGCAGGCCTGCGGCACGAGCCCCTGCTCAACGAGGCCGGCAAACCGGCTGGACGTCGCTCCGGAAGCGCTCTTGGCCTTGAAGGCCGCGAGGGCCGGACCGTGCACGACCAGCACGATCTCGACATTGCCGCCGGTGCCCTCATAATGGTTCTTAATGTTGCCGAGGACGAAATTGACCTTATCGGCGTCGCTGAGATGATAGGCGACCTTCAGCCTGTCCTCGGCGGTGGCGGCATTCGCTTGGGGCAGACCGAAAAGGCCGGCCACTCCAGCAAGGCCGGCACGGAAAATGTCACGGCGCAACATCGCATCCTCCTCTGCTGCCGGCTTGCACACAATTTGCGTGGCTGAGGCTGCGGACCTAGACTAGCATAAATCTCGGTCACGTCCTGTCGGTGCGAGGAGAGGATCACATGACGTCGTGACGGGGGGCGCGGCGCTGGGTGCCGCGTTGTTTTTTGTCGGCGCGGCGCTTGCCGATGATGCGCCCAAGCTTCCCGAACTCAGCCCCAACAGCGCCGACGCCTGCTTCGGCCGCGTCTACGATAGCGCCCACCTCAAGGCGCATCCGCACCAGAAGGTGGCGCGCATCTTTTTCTACTATGGCCATGACCCGGTGAGCCGGCCGAACGAGGAGCCGAGCACGATCGGTAACGCAGCCTATAACGGCTTTCTCACCACCACGGTGCGCGGCGCCAGGAAGCCGGAATGGGCGGCCGGCTGGTGCAACAAAGAGGATCCGAGCGATAAGGCGAGCGGCATCCGCTGCGGCATGGAATGCGATCGCACGCTCGCCTCGCTGAAGGTCGACGACAAGGGTCGGCTGATCCTCTCCAACGTGCAGCCTGACGTGTATCTCGACGCCGGCGCGGAGGAGGATCTCGGCAAGGCGAAGTACAACGAGCAGGCATTGGGCAGCGAGGACGACAATTTCCGCCTCGATCCGATGCCGGCTGACACCTGCAAGGCAGAGTTCGCGCGCATCGATCCGATCGACCCGGCGCTGGGGGCTCCGCTGCGCGAGCGGCTGAAGCCCGACCAGCCTTTCTGCTACGGCCGCGACTACGACGACGCGCATCTGAAATCGCATCCCGACCAGATGACGCAGTCGATCCGCGTTTTCCGCGGCCCGATCGAGCTCGCTGCCTTCGTCGCCGGCGGTGATACCGCCAACTGGCCCGACGGCGCCGATATCGCTATCTCGATGACGACAAGGCAGAAGGGCGCCAAGGTCACGCAGACCTATTCCTGCCAGGGCGAGGCCGATCAGTGGCGCTGTTCGGCCAGCTCGAAGATGAGCGATTTTGCCTGCGACATCTCGCAGAAGGAGATTTTCCTCAAGCGCGGCGCCAGCGGTACGATGATGCTGGCCAACCCCAACAACGCGCTTGCCATCGTCGATCTCTGCGCGAAGGCAGCGGGCGGCAAGACGAAATCAGACGACAAGATCTATAGGCTCAATCCGATGCCGCAGCCGGCCTGCACGCCATGAGGTTTGCCAATGGCTGAAGAAGATCTTTCGCAGGATTGGAACTGGCTCGATCATGTGATCGGGACGCTTGATGACGACTTTGTCGCGGCGGCGCTGGAAAGGTCAGCAGAACAGTTGCGGCCCGCTCTCGACGACGTCTTCAGTTGATCGCCCTGGGCCCCCTGGCCGCTATCGTATGGATGAAGACTCAGACTGGTGAACTTCAGGCGAAAGGCACCGCCGTGGTGCCTTTCGGCAGCTTCGCCTCGTCATCCGGCTCGACATGGATGGTGACGCGGACCGAAGGAATCTCGGCCTTCAGCGCATCCTCGATGCGGTCGCAGATGACGTGGCTGGCGCCGACCGTCATGTCGGCGTCGACGACCAGGTGGAACTCGATGAAGGTGGCGCGCCCGGCGATGCGCGTCTTCAAGTCATGCACCTCCATCGCGCCTTTCGAATTGGCCGAGATGATGTCGCGGATCTGCATGTGCTCCTGGGTGTCGACGGCGCGATCCATCAGCCCGTTCATCGACGAGCCGATGACGTGCCAGCCCTGCCAGAGGATGTTGAGCGCGACGATTACGGCAAGCGCCGGGTCGAGGATCTGCCAGCCGGTGAGCACGGCGCCGACAAGGCCGCCGAACACACCGACGGACGTCACCACGTCAGTCATGATGTGCTGGCCGTCGGCAACCAGAGCCGGCGACTTCGCGTTCCGGCCGGAGCTGATCAGGATCCATGCCCAGATTGCGTTGATGATGGTCGCCACGCCGTTGACCGCAAGGCCTTTCCAAGGATGTTCCAGCGGGGCGGGGTGCTGCCAGGATCGCCAGACCTCGTCGAGAATCAGGAGAGCAGCGACAACAATCAGCACTCCTTCTAGCACGGCCGACAAATACTCGGCCTTGTGATGGCCGAAGGGATGGTCCTGGTCGGCGGGCTTATAGCTGACCTGGATCGCCCAGAAAGCGGCGGCCGACGCGATGACGTTGACGATCGATTCCGCCGCGTCCGAATAAAGGGCGACGGAGCCGGTGATGTACCAGGCGACGACCTTGAGAGCGAGCACAATGCCGGCGACGACGATCGACCAGAAGGCAAGGGTGGCGACCTTTTGCCTGGCCGCCGCCTTTGTCTCCGCTGTCGTCATCGTGGTCGCCGCGTTCATCCCATCGCCGCCCTAGGCGGCCTTCTCCTTGGCCTTGCGCGGCAGATGCGCAACGATGTTCTCGATGATGCGCATGCCGGCATTGTGGCCGAGCGTCATGATCGATTCCGGGTGGAACTGCACGGCGGCGATCGGCTCCTTGCGATGCTCGAAGGCCATGATGACGCCGTCCTCGGTCTCGGCCGTCACCACGAAACCGTCAGGCAGGCGCACCGGGTCGGCGAAGATCGAATGGTAGCGGCCGACCGTCACTTCCTTCGGAAGCCCAGAGAAGATGATGCCCGGCTTCGAGACGCGGATGCGCGAGGGCTTGCCGTGCATCGGGATGTGCAACTGCCGCAACTCGCCGCCATAGGCTTCGGCCAGCGCCTGCAGGCCAAGGCAGACGCCGAAAACCGGCAGGTCGCGCGCCCGCGCTCGTCTGATGGTGGCGGCGCAGTCGAAGTCCTTCGGCGTGCCCGGGCCGGGCGAGAGCACAACGAGATCGGGCTTCAGCCGCTCGAAGACCTCTTCCGGTACCGGTGTGCGCACGGTCGAGACATTGGCGCCGGTCTGGCGGAAGTAGTTGGCTAAAGTGTGGACGAAGGAGTCCTCATGGTCGACGAGCAGGATGTTGACGCCGTCGCCGACGCGCGCGGTGGTGCGCTCGGTGCCTGCGGCGTTGCCGGTCTTGGCGTCGCGGATGGCGGAGAGCATGGCGGATGCCTTCAATTCGGTTTCGGCTTCTTCTTCCTCGGGAACGCTGTCGAAGAGCAATGTGGCGCCGGCGCGCACTTCGGCGATGCCGTCCTTGATGCGGATGGTGCGCAGCGTCAGCCCGGTGTTCATGTCGCCGTTGAAGTTGACCATGCCGATCGCGCCGCCATACCAGGCGCGCGGGCTCTTCTCGTTCTGCTCGATGAAGCGCATGGCCCAGAGTTTCGGCGCGCCGGTGACGGTGACCGCCCAGGCGTGCGACAGGAAGGCGTCGAAGGCGTCCATGCCTTCGCGCAGCCGCCCCTCGATGTGGTCGACGGTGTGGATCAGGCGCGAATACATCTCGATCTGGCGGCGGCCGATGACGCGCACCGATCCAGGTTCGCAGACCCGCGACTTGTCGTTGCGGTCCACGTCCGAGCACATGGTGAGCTCGGACTCGTCCTTCTTGGAGTTGAGCAGCTTCAGGATCTGTTCTGAGTCGGAGATGGCGTCGTCGCCGCGCTTGATGGTGCCCGAGATCGGGCAGGTTTCGACGCGCCGGCCGTTTACACGCACGAACATCTCCGGCGAGGCGCCGATCAGATATTCGTTTTCGCCGAGATTGATGAAGAAGGAATAGGGGGAGGGGTTGATCATTTTCAGCTTGCGCGAAATGTCGGAGGGCTGGGTCTCGCAGCGCTCGTAGAACATCTGGCCGGGCACGACCTCGAAAAGATCGCCGCGCTTGAAGCTCTCCATGGCGCGCCGCACCAGGTTCGCATATTCGCCCGGCTCGTGGTCGCCGCGCGGCGGGATGCGGTCGGCGGTCCTGAACGGCTCGGCGGCGCCGTCGCGCGGCAGACCTTCGGTCGAAAACCCTTCGCCGGAATAGTCGTAACGATCCGTCCAGGCTTTGGTCGAATAATGGTCGACGACCAGGATCTCGTCGGGCAGGAACAGCACGAGGTCGCGCTGGCTCTGCTTGCGCTCGAGTTTGTAGTCGACCGGATCGAACTGGAAGGCGAGATCGTAGCCGAAGGCACCGTAAAGGCCGAGATTGGCGTCCTCGGCGGTCTTGAACAAAGCCGTGATGGCGCGCAGCACCGTGAAGACGGACGGAACGCGGCTGCGCTCCTCTTCGGTGAAGACGCGGCCGGGCTTTGCGACATCGAGGCGGATGAGCTTTTTCGAGGCCTCGGCGATCGTCACTTCGCTCAGCGCCGCGAGCGTCTTGCCGATCACCGGCAGCAGCGCTTCGCCGCGGGCATTCAGCGCCTCGATGCGCATGGCGCGGCCGCGCGCCGAAATCACAAGCGGCGGGTCGATGATGGCTGTGTCCCAGCGCGTGTAGCGGCCCGGATACTCGTAATTGGAGGAAAACACCGCGCCGCGGCGCGAATTCAGGCCATCGACATAGGCGTCGATCGCGCCTTCATAGGGCTGGTCATGGCGTTCGCGGGTGATCGTCACCCCGCCCGCGGTGACGAAGCGCTCGGCCCCGTTGTCCAGAACTTTAGTCGTCATTGCCGTCTCCATCAGCGTTTTGGGCAACGGACCCGGGAATGGCTTGAAAAAACAAATGGCCGCCCGGACATTCCGTTGCGGCCACCCTCTCTTTACGCACGCGCGTTCGAACCGGCCGCTGTCAGCGAGCCCACCACCAAACGGTCTTGTTCGAACGCATGTTCATGGCGACTCCCATAGCGGCGAATGGCCGGCCGCGCAACTGGATTTCACGCAGATGGTGAAGGACTGACGGTGTCAGTCCTCCAGCGTGCCGGAGCGCGCGTCGTCGCTCTTCTTGTCGCCGGCGAGCTTCAGCAGATCCTCGCCGGCGCGGATGATGCGGCGCGAACGGCGAGTCAGGATGAAGCCCGACTGCGGCGCGAACACCTCGGTGCGGCCGTCGATTTCGCCCGGCGTATGGACGATTGTCGCCAGCCTGTCACCCTTGTCAACGCGGTCGCCGGGCTTGACGTCGTAGAGGATGGCGCCGGCCTTGGGCGACGGCATCATGTCGATGTTTTCCAGCGGCACGACGGCGCCGGCGAAGTTGCTCGCCTTCGGAACGGAAGCATCCTGGATGACGCCGCGCGTCACCAGCAAGCGGTAGAGGTCGGCGGCATCGGAGGCGGCCAAAGCACCGTCGACGTCCAGCATGCCACGGTATTCGACGGTGGTGGCAACGCGGCGGTCGAAGCGCGCAACACTCGAAGGCACATTCTGATAAGGCATGATCGAGGCGCCCTCGAAGGTGCCGCTGCTGTCCTCGCTCCACAACACCACGGCATCGGCGCCCATGGCGGCCGCGCAGTCGGCCATATGCGGCCACAGGCTGGTGTGGATGTAGAGATAGGCAAGGCCTTCGTCGTCGCAGTGGAGGTCGACGACGATGTCGTTGCCGAGCGAGAGCTGGACCAGCCGGTTCTTCAGCCGGCGATCGGCGCCGCCGAGGCTGACATCCGGCAAAAGCTTGGCGTCCGGCGCGGCAAGCAGCGGGAAGGCGCGGTTGAAATTGGTGCGGGTGCCGAGGTTGAAGCGGCCCTGGTGCTCGCCGAAATGATATTGGGCCCGGCCGATCGGATTGGCCCAAGGTACGACGGTGATGGCGCCCCTGATCCGGCCTTCCGCTTCCGCCTTGGCAAGCATAGGCATCAGCGCGTCGATGGCGACGACGCCGGGCAATTCGCCGGCATGAAGCGCTGCTTGCAGGTAGGCGCTCGAAGCCGCCTTGTCCGCGCCCTCGAAGCGGAAAACCGGAAATTCGTAAGCAACGCCTTCGCTGTCGCCGGCAATGCGCTCGATCGTCTTTTGCATAAGGGGCCTCCAATAGAGAGGCCAGACATGCATGTTTGCGGCAGGGCTGTCGAGTGGTCCAGCCTGTCCGACCGTCGGCGCAGGTCGAACAATTCGCTGGCGAGACCGGCGAACGGGAGGGTGGCTGACCCCAGGCTTCAGACCAGCGGCTTCAGCTCCTGGGCGATGGTCGGCAGAAGCTCGGAGACGTTGGGGTGGATGTGCATGGCGCGCGCGAGCGTTTTGATCGGCGCCTTGGCGTACATGAGGTCGAGCACGCAGTGGATCGCCTCGTCGCCGCCCGGTCCGAGCACCGAGCAGCCGAGGATCTCTCCGGTGTCGGCGTCGGCCAGGATCTTCATGAAGCCTTGCGTCTCGCCCTTTTCGATGGCGCGGCCGACGCGGGTCATCGGCCGCTGGCCGACAAGCGCGCGGCGCCCCGATTTCTTCACCGCGGCCTCGGTCATGCCGCAGCGGCCGAGCGGCGGATCGATGTAGAGCGCATAGGCCTCGATGCGGTCGCTCACCTTGCGCGGGTCATTGTCGAAGAGGTTGGCGGCGACGATCTCGTAGTCGTTGTAGGAGGTGTGGGTGAAGGCGCCCTTGCCGTTGCAGTCGCCCATCGCCCAGATGCCGGGCACATTGGTGCGCAACTGTTCGTCGACGACGATGTAGCCGCGCTGGTCGACCTCGACGCCGGCCTTGTCGAGGCCGAGATCGTCGGTATTGGGAACGCGCCCGAGCGCCAGCAGCACATGCGAGCCGACGGCCGGCGGCTTGCCGGCGGAGAAGGTCACGGCGATCTCGTTGCCCTTTTTGGCGAAGCCGATGTCGTCGGCGCCGACATGGACGGTGATGCCTTCGTTTTCGAGGATCGACTGGATGGCGGCCGAGACGTCCTCGTCCTCGCGCCCGGTCAGCCGCGGCGCCTTCTCGATAACGGTGACCTCGGAGCCGAAGCGGCGGAACATCTGCGCGAATTCGAGCGAGATGTAGCTGCCGCCGACGACGATGAGATGGCTGGGCAGCACATCGAGGTCCATCATCGATGAATTGGTGAGGTAGGGGATGTCGTTGACGCCGGGCAGGTCGGGCACCGAGGCACGGCCGCCGGTGTTGAGGAAGATCTTTGGCGCGGTCAGAAGATCGTCGCCGACGCGAACGGCGTTGGCGGATACGAAGCGGGCGTGGCCGCGATAGAGCGTGCAGCCCTTCATCCCGGCGATCCAGCTTTCCAGGTTGCCGCGGGCGTCGTTGGTCACCTTGTCCTTGCGCGCCTTGATCCTCGTGTAATCGACCCCCACCGAACCGGAGAGTGCAACGCCATAGTCGGCGGCGCGGCGGGCGAGATGCGCCGCATAGGCGCTCGCCACCATCGTCTTGGTCGGCATGCAGCCGGTGTTGACGCAGGTGCCGCCGACAAACTTGCGTTCGACCAGCGCCACGCTCATGCCGGCGGCGTCGAGCCGGCCGGCGAGAGGCGGGCCGGCCTG